>CP009416.1:1042500-1160000 GCA_000818095.1 Jeotgalibacillus malaysiensis | reverse complement strand
ACTGCGTCAATAAGTTTTTTAAATTTTATTTTATCGCGTTAACGCCGCCTCATCAGCGACATTTAATATCTTAACAAGGGATGCAATAAAGATCAATACCTTTTTAAAAAGTTTTTCAAAAAACATGTTTTCAGATTATTCAATGCAAATTTTCAGCTTAATAACGAAACATAAAAGAGCCGGCGGAAGCCTGCTCTTTTATGGTTACACATAATAATGTCTGTGGTAAATGCCTTTTCCTTTTGTCTCTACAGGCTGAGTATAGACTTTCCCTTTTTCAAGAAGAAATTCAATCATTACTGCAAGATCTACAGAGTAGTAGCCAAGTTCTTCATGCAAATGCAGATCTTGAAAGCTCCAGCTTTCTCTTTCCTCCATAATGCTGACTAAGTGACTTGAGCCGACTTCCATTCTTGAATGGATGAGAAATTCACTTGCGAGGAATAATAGTTCGAGTCTCTTTTCAAGGCTTTCCTCACTGTTGACGAGCTCTTCATAAAGCTTGTAGATCTCAGGTTCAATCTGTCTGACCTGATTCCATACAGTCACCTCGGGATGAAACCCGTTTTCAATGACTGCTAGTCTTGCTAGATGATGTAGTGAATGGACAACGTGATTGTATGCGTCAAGGAAGTGTCTGGATTCAAAGAAAGCTTTTCCGTCCATGTACCTTCTAATTAACTTTGCATATTCAATGCCCATTTTAATTTTACGGCCATAGAAAGGAAAGTCTTTGAGTTCCTGGCGCAGTTGATCGATGAATTCATTGCGGTCAAAAACGGCTCTGCCGTTCAACAGCCAGTCTACTACTTTCCGGTTAGTCCCAAGCAGCAGCCATTCTCTCAATCGTGCTTCAGTGACAATATGCATAGCAGCTTTTTTATCTTCGTAAGTGTAGTGTTTAATAAAGATCGGGTTATCTGCTTCTTTTACAATGATCAATAGAATGGTATCAAATGTATCTGTGATTGGACTTTTTTTATCACGTTTTTCCATGATGACAATACCTGATGTGTTGGTCTGGCTGGCCCGCTCCTGATAGATTGGACGTAGAATATCTTCCATATGTAATGGCTCCTTCGCTTTTAAGTTGCTCATCTACACCTATTCGACAAAAGCTGTTGATTTCCTTTATTTGATTTCTTAAATAATCCGTCACGATTTCATTATTTTGTTATCAGGTTTCTATGATATAGTAAAAGTTCAGGAGGGACAATTATGGCTAAAACTTATTCAAATAAAATTAACAAAATCCGCTCATTTGCACTCGCCCTGATTTTTATCGGTGTGATTGTAATGTATGGCGGGATTTTCTTCAGAGATAACCCGATTGTCATGCTAATTTTCATCACACTTGGTATGCTTTCGATTTTATTCAGTATGGTGGTGTACTTCTGGATCGGGATGCTATCGACTAAAGCTGTCGTCGTCACGTGCCCGAACTGTGAGAAGCAGACAAAGGTGCTTGGCCGGGTGGATATGTGCATGTACTGCCGTGAGCCTCTTACACTTGATCCGAACCTTGAGGGTAAGGAATTTAACGAGGATTATAACAAAAAGAAAAAAGAATCCGCTCAAAACTAATAAAAAAGCAGCTCCTTTTATAAAGGAACTGCTTTTTTTAATGCGCTGCTGACTTTGCTTCGCATTCTTTACATGTGCCGTATACTTCCATACGGTGATTATTTACTTTAAATCCTGTAACGTGTGAAGCTAAATGTTCAACTTCATCCAGGCCTGGATAATGGAAATCTACAATCTTGCCACAGTCTTCACAAATCGCGTGATAATGATCGGTTGTAATAAAATCGAAACGACTTGAAGAATCTCCGTAAGTAAGCTCTTTAACAAGTCCTACTTCACGAAATACGCGCAGATTGTTATAAACGGTTGCCACACTCATGTTTGGAAACTTGCCTTCTAGTGCTTTATAAATCTCATCTGCTGTCGGGTGTGACATAGCGCCTACCAGATACTCCAAAATCGCATGACGCTGAGGAGTAATACGTACTCCAGTCCCTTTTAGTGAATCTAATGCATCTCTTAATTGCACTTCTGACACCGCCATGCACCTTCTTTCTATATAAAGTCTTTCTTTATAATCTTTATAAATAGTGTACCTGTCATTTATTATATTTGTCAAATATCTTATCGAAAAGCGGAAGGCGCTCGTTCAGCTCCGAAAGGCATAAGACGCGCAGTGGAAAACGGGTGATTTCCCCGTTTACCGGTGTGTGGCTTATGACCCGAGGAGCTAGCGCCTGAAGCTGGACACCAAGAAAAGCGGAAGCAGGCGTTTAGCCCCGACAAGCATAAGACGCACTGAGAAATGGGTGACCTTCCCCATTTTCTCAAGGTGGCTTATGACTCGAGGACCTGCCTGCTGAAGCTGGACATCATAAAGAAAGGACTCCCTGTAATAGGAGTCCTTTTTAATCGATTAGTTATTATAGAATACATTTGCACCTGGTCCAAGATCGATACCAGTGTACATGAATACTAGCAGCATGATGACCCATACGATCGAGAATACAATCGTGTAAGGAATCATCGTTGCAACCAGTGTACCGATTCCAACCTTTTTGTCATACTTCTGAGCAAATGCGATGACAATTGCGAAGTATGGCATCAGTGGAGAAATGATGTTTGTTGTTGAATCTGCAATACGGTAAAGTACCTGAGTGAATTCAGGTGCATATCCAAGCTGCATCATAATCGGAACGAATACCGGTGCCATGAATGCCCATTTAGCAGATGATGAACCGATAAATAGGTTAATCACACCTACTACGAACATGAATGCAAGTACAAGCAGCATACCATCAAGGCCTGCTTCACTTAACCAGCCTGCTGCATTATAAGCAAAGATCTGACCAAGATTACTTGTGTTAAAGTAAGCAACGAATTGACCGGCTGCAAAGGCAAGTACGATGTACATTCCCATTGTCGCCATTGTATCACCCATTTGCTCAGCAACGTCCGAATCATTTTTAATCTTCTTCGTTACGAGACCAAATACAAGACCCGGGATCAGGAAGAAAATAAATAGAATTGGTACAAGCGTCTGGAAGAACGGTGCTGCAAGGATTTCGTCATTTGGAAGTCCTGCACGCAGCGGACCCCATGATGGAACGACAAGTAATGCAATTAGTGCTGAAGTTACGATGATTGAGATAAGCGCAGCCCAAAGACCTTTTTTCTCTTCAGGACGGACTGTTGTCATATCCTCGCCTTCTTCACCAGTATAAGAACCTTTATAAGTTCCTAAACGTGGCTCTACGATTTTTTCAGTTACAAATGTACCTGCAATTGTCAGCAGGACAACTGAAGCAATCATAAAGTAGTAGTTCATCAGTATGTTCATGCCTTCAGCGTAACCTGCATCAACTGTAGCTGCTGCTGCAATTGTCAGATCACCTAAAAGCGGATCAAGTGATGTAACGAGAAGGTTTGCTGAGAAACCTGCTGATACACCGGCGAATGCCGCTGCAAGACCAGCCAGTGGATGACGGCCAAGACCGGCGAATAGTACCGCTCCAAGCGGTGTAAGTACTACGTAACCTGCATCAGCAGCCATCGATGACATAATACCACCGAATACAAGTGCTGCTGTTAACAACTGTTTTGGTACTGATGTAACAAGCGCCTTCAGTGCTGCTGAGATCAGACCTGATCTTTCAGCAATTCCGATACCAAGCATTGTCACAAGTACAGTGCCGAGTGGTGCGAATCCTGTAAAGTTTGTGACAGCTGACTCAAACATATACAGAATACCTTCAGAGCTTAAGAGATTAAAAACTGCGATCTCTTCTCCTTCAGCGTTTTCAACAGTCCAGCCTAATGCTGAACCAAGTGCTGAAGCTAATACGACCATCGCTGCAAAAAGAAAGAACAGCGTTACTGGATGAGGAAGCTTGTTACCAACGCGCTCGATTCCATCAAGCCCTTTGGTAAAAAAACCTCGCTTTTTTGTAGCGTCCATCAAATCCCCCACTTTTTCACAAGAATCAATTTTCTAAAAATTTACCTGACGACAGGTAAAGCAATTATATAGATTGCCTTCAGAATTTTAAACCCTTACAGGAATATCCATAATAAAAACAATATTCACATGATTAAAAAAATGAGGCTGAGACGTTATTATGTCTCAGCCCGGCTATCGTTCCGTTCTGCTTCAGGCGGACACTTTCCGGACGGAGTCTCCGCCTTACACTCCGCTACACTAAATAATGTGGAACTTTTTCACACTCTTTTTCTTATTAATTTTGGTCTCTTAAGTATTGAAGCGTCTCTTCCACATGCCCTTTTACTCTCACGCCGCGCCACTCGTTTAAAATAGTGCCGTCTTTATCAATTGCAAATGTTGAGCGCACGATGCCCATGTATTCTTTACCGAATGTTTTTTTCAGCTGCCATACACCGTAATCTTCAGCGACTTTATGATCTTCATCCACAAGCAGTGTAAATGGCAGGTCATGCTTATCAGCAAATTTTTTGTGCTTTTCCTCAGGGTCCGGACTGATGCCTAATATGACGGCATCGAGTTCTTCGAATGATTCATGGTGATCCCTGAAATCACAGGCCTGCGTGGTGCATCCCGGCGTCATATCTTTCGGATAAAAATAAAGTACGACCTGCTTCTTTCCTTTAAAATCTGATAGTGATACTTCAGATCCATCCTGTGTTTTTAATTTAAAATCAGGTGCTTTCTGACCTTTTTCTGTAGTCATGATCTTACCTCCTTGATTTTCATAACTACAGCATAACCAACTGACCTTTATTTATCAAAAATTTGGCTGTCAGCTTTTGCGATCAGCGTCCAGATCACTGTAACCGGCAGGACCTGTCCGATAAATGCAGCTGCTACAGCTACTGCACGTCCGGCCCCTTCCGGAAGCATTTCTCCATTTCCGACTGAAAAGAGCATCATGGCACTGAAATAGACCATAGACATGAACAAGCTCAAGAAAGAATGGGATTCAACCGGTTCAACCACTCTCACTCCCTCGACCAGCATTGCGGTATAGATAATCGCAAAACCGATCAGCAGTACACTATATGTTAAGCTCAGATAGATAAAGTTTCTCAGCGAAAAAATATAGCCTTCCCACGGGAGCTTTAATAAAGATTTTACAGAGAATATCATAATACCTATTGTCGCTAGGACCAGCAGCCATCCCATGATCCGGCCACTCCTTTCGTTTGCAGATCTAATTTGATCATATTACAATACGGAGGAGTCAATGACAGGAGGAACTGAAATGAAACATACGAATTCTGAAACGCTACATAGTGAAGCACTTGAACATATTGTCGGCGGCGTGAATAGTCCGTCTAGATCTTATAAGGCAGTGGGCGGCGGATCGCCTGTTGCAATGGAAAGAGGACAAGGCGCCTATTTCTGGGATGTTGATGGTAACAAGTATATCGACTATCTTGCAGCATATGGTCCGATTATTACCGGCCATGCGCACCCGCACATTACAAAAGCGATCACGCATGCTGCTGAAACCGGAGTATTATATGGAACACCGACGAAGCATGAAGTCACATTTGCAAAAATGCTGAAAGAAGCGATGCCTGCAATGGAAAAGGTACGCTTTGTTAATTCAGGTACTGAAGCAGTGATGACGACGATCCGTGTAGCAAGGGCTTATACAGGCCGGGACAAAATTATTAAGTTTGCCGGCTGCTATCACGGACATTCTGACCTTGTACTTGTTGCTGCAGGCTCAGGTCCTGCTACACTTGGGACACCTGACTCAGCAGGGGTCACGAAAAACATTGCCAGTGAAGTGATTACAGTTCCATTTAACGAAATCGGACCGTTTAAAGAAGCGCTTGAACGCTGGGGTGATGAGATTGCAGGTGTCTTAGTAGAGCCGATCGTCGGTAACTTCGGTATTGTTGAACCTGAGGCAGGATTCTTACAGCAGGTCAATGAGCTGACGCATAAAGCTGGCGCACTTGTGATTTATGATGAAGTCATTACGGCATTCCGTTTTATGTACGGCGGTGCTCAGGACCTTCTTGATATTAAGCCTGATCTGACTGCGATGGGTAAAATTATCGGTGGCGGACTGCCGATCGGTGCTTATGGCGGACGGGTTGATATTATGGAACAGATCGCTCCGCTCGGCCCTGCATATCAGGCCGGCACAATGGCAGGTAACCCTGCATCGATTCAGGCTGGTATTGCATGTCTTGAGGTATTGAAGCAGCCTGGCGTCTATGAAGAGATGGACCGCCTCGGCGCAATTCTTGAAGAAGGAATCCTTGCTTCTGCCAAAAAGCATGATGTGACGATTACAATTAACCGACTGAAGGGTGCCCTGACAATTTACTTCACAGATGAAAAGGTTGTGAATTACGAGCAGGCTGAAGCAACGGATGGTGAGATCTTCGCACGGTTCTTTAAGCTGATGCTCGAGCAGGGAATCAACCTCGCTCCATCCAAATATGAAGCCTGGTTCCTGACAACCGAACATACAGAAGAAGATATTAGCAAGACACTAGAAGCAGTGGACACCGCATTTTCAAAATTATAAGCTGGATATTGATAAGGAGGCATTTCCCCGGTGAAAACGCCTCCTTTTTTTATGCATAGATTTCTTGTTTAATTCTCTTGCAGTAAGTAGTAATCCAATGTATATTACTACTATTGCCAGGCGCAATAATAAACGTGAGTTACGTTAAGAAAGGACTTATTTCACACATGAAGCTTGGAGCCCGCGTATTAAAAACGGGAATTGCAATTGTCCTTGCTCTCTTTTTAGCTGAACAGCTGAATCTGCCGACTCCGATCTTTGCCGGGATCGCAGCAGCGTTTGTCGTTCAGCCAACCATCTACCGTTCATTTGTCTCGATTCTTGAACATATTCAGGCAAATGTGATCGGTGCAGTTGTTGCGATTGTTTTTGTATTATTATTTGGCAATGATGTTGTTGTTATCGGCTTTGCCGCTGTCATTGCAATTACAATCATTTTGAAGTTACGCATTGAATCAACGATTGGTCTGGCGCTTGTTACACTGATTGCGATTATGGAAGTGCAGAACGAAGAGTTTATCACGTTTGCCTTGCTGAGATTTGCAGCCATTATACTTGGCGTATTGTCATCATTCATTGTTAATCTTATCTTTTTACCGCCAAAGTATGAGAACAGACTGTTCCATCATATCTCAACCACAACTGACGATATGATCAAATGGATACGCTTAAGTACTCGCCACGCAACTGAACACCAGCTGCTTAAAAAAGATATTGAAAAGTTTAAAGAGCGGTTAATGAAAATTGATCAGATTTATCTTTTATATAAAGAAGAGCGCGGGATCATTAAGAAAAATTCCGTTGCAAAAACAAGAAAGCTCGTCGTATACCGCCAGATGATTTCAACTGAAAGAAGAAGCTTTGAAATTCTGAAGCGTCTTCACCGTTTTGAAAATGATATTCATCATGTGCCGGAATCACTGCAGCTGATTATCCAGGAGCAGCTCGACTGCCTGATGAGCTATCATGAACAGCTGCTGATGAGGTTTGCCGGTAAAATTAAACCTGCGATTGATAATGAGCAGATTAATCATACTTGCATGAATCATAAAGAGCTGACGGATATTTTCATGAAGGAAGTAAATAAAGCACGTGATGAAGAGGAAAATAGCGGGTACCACCTGCTGCACGTCCTGTCTGCGATGCTTGAATATGAGGAACACCTGTCTCACCTTGATACACTGATCGCATCTATGCAGTGCTATCATCAGGAGGATCAGGAAGTTCAGTTACAGGAACGGGATATATAAAAAAATGCGATTGGGAGCTCCCAATCGCATTTTTTATTATTCACCGAGCTGCTGAACCTGAAACAGGTTATAGTATAAACCTTTTTTCTCCATCAGCTGCTGATGTGATCCGCTTTCAGCAATCTGACCGTGGTTAATCAAAATAATTCGGTCAGCGTGCGTAATTGTGGATAATCTGTGTGCCACAATAAACGTCGTACGGTCCTTAGCAAGCTTTTCGATTGAATCCTGAATCAGCTGTTCACTTTCAAGATCGAGCGCTGACGTTGCTTCATCCATAATCAGAATCGGTGGATTTTTCAGGAAAACCCTCGCAATTGCGACCCGCTGCTTCTGACCGCCAGAGAGCTTAACGCCTCTTTCCCCTACTTTTGTATTGTAGCCTTCAGGAAGCTCCATTATGAAGTGATGGGCATTTGCTGCCTTGGCAGCTTCAATCACTTCTTCCTCTGTTGCATCAGGATTTCCCATTTTAATATTCATCATGACAGATTCACTGAATAGAATATTATCCTGCAGAACCATTCCGATCTGATTTCTCAGACTGCGCGCCTGCACATCACGGATATCGGTACCATCAAGCAGTACTCTTCCCTTCGTCACATCATAAAAACGCGGAATCAGACTGACAATGGTAGACTTACCGCCCCCACTCATCCCGACAAAGGCAACGGTCTCACCCGCACGCACGTGGAGGTGAACATCCTTTAACACATCTTCTTCTTTCTCATCGTACGTAAACGATACGTGATCAAAATAAACTTCTCCGCGTACATTTGTTACTTCTCTAGCACCAGGCTTATCATCCACATCATACTTTTCATCAACAAGTTCAAACACACGGTCCATTGATGCAATTGATTGAACGAGCGTAGTGGAGCTGTTCACAAGCCTTCTGAGCGGGTTGTATAAACGCTCAACATAAGCAATAAACGCAACCATTACACCAAGTGTCAAATCTCCGTTAATGACACTGTAGCCTGCATAACCAATGACAATCAGCGGTGCAATATCCGTAATTGTATTTACAACAGCAAAAGCTTTGGCGTTCCACTTTGTCTGATCAATCGCTTTATCTAAAAAGTTGCCGTTGCGCTGATCGAACTGCTTTTGCTCATGCGGTTCGACTGCAAAGCTTTTAATAACACTCATTCCCTGCACGCGCTCATGAAGATACCCCTGAACTTCAGCAAGAGCCTGTGAGCGGAAGCGTGTCAGCGAGCGCAGCCGCCCGAAGAAATACTGAACTGAAAACGCATAAAGCGGAAAAACAATCAGTGAAACCAGCGTCAGCTTCACATCATAACTCAGCATGATGCCAACAGCGATCAGAATCGTAGCCACGTCAAGCCAGAGATTCATCAGACCTGTCATAACAAAGTTCTTCGTCTGTTCGACATCATTAATTACCCGGGAAATAACTTCTCCTGCCCGCGTATTGGCATAATATTTAAAGCTCAGCTTCTGCAAATGTGAAAACAGCTGGTCTCTGATATCAAATAAAATCTTATTACTTGTCCACTGTGCAAAATATTGTCTGTAGTATTCAACCGGTGGCCTCATGACAACAAATAGGATCATTGCACCGCCTATAATCCAGTAGAGCTGGTTCAGTTTTTCGTCTGCACTCATATTCCCGTTAACGATATCATCAATGACATATTGAATCAGTACTGGTATTAACAGGGGAATGGCGAATTTAATGACTCCGATGATCAGTGTGAAAATGATCTGCCATTTATATGGAGCAACGAATTTCATATATCTTTTTATACTGTCCATTTGGATTCCCCTCCTTATTTAATTGGTCTTTGTTAAAATTGGCTAATGATTTCCGCTACAGGGGGACGCTTTCCGCGGCCGGGCGGTGAGCCCCTCCGGCTTCGCCGTATGGTCTCACCTGTCCCTTTCCGCCGCAGGAGTCGCCCCCCTTTCGCTTCAATCATCAGCTGTGCATAAAAGTAGATGGGTTTTATCAAAACACAGTCTTTTAATATCTTTTTAAAAAAGCGAATTAACTTAGTGAAATAAACTCAAACCGGCTCTTTCTCCAGCTGTAATCGATCGCTACACTTATATTAATAAAAACATGAAAAAACCTGTTGAAACTGGCCAACAGGAATGGTCGTGTTCATTCTTTTAAGCGGTATCTTTTTTGAAATTGATATCGGCTGTACCAGACGTCGATAAAATCCGGTGCAAAGGGTCCTCTTCTCTGTTTAATCCAGCGAATCAGCTTATCAACATTGCGCTGTAGAATTCTGTCGATCACAGGCGGGTAGCCCATCAGCTTTCTATGTTCTTCGTATTCATCCTCATCGAGCAGCGTATAAGACATATCAGGATATACTTTGATATCAAGGTCATAATCAATATATTTCACCGCTTTGTCTTCATAGACAAATGGTGAGCTTAAGTTGCAGTAATAATAAACCCCGTCATCGCGGAGCATACAAATAATATTAAACCAGTGCTCTGCATGAAAGTAACAGATCGCAGGCTCTCTCGTCAGCCACGTGCGTCCGTCAGATTCTGTGACAATTGTCCGGTCGTTGCCACCGATCACAATATTTCTTGTTCCTTTAAGGACAGTTGTTTCCTGCCAGACCCGGTGAATGAGCCCATCATGTTTGTAGCTGTGTATTTGTATACTCTGCCCTTCTACTGGTAGCGTCATCCTCCATCTCCTGCCTTTGAATAAGAAATTTACATTTTCCTGATTACTTTCAGGTCCGCTCATGTATGTATTTCACTATTATAACCTTTTCATAAAAAAAGAGCCACCCAGACGGGCAGCCGCTCAAAAGTTCTATTCTGATGAGGTGTTGACGACTTCATTCATTTGCTGGTCGAACATTTCCTGCACGTGTTTCAACTTACAATCAAGTTCCTGTAGTTGTACATGAAGCTGTTCTGCTGAATCATGAATTTCCATCTTCATTAAAAAGTCTCTCATTTTTTCTTCTTTTCCAGTTCTGCATAAAGGTGAAGCAATTCCTCTGCTGTTTCCATCTGTTGATACACTTTTTCTTTGAATGCATTCATAAGTTAAAATCCCTCCTGATAAGATGAGATTCAACTTTTCTTGTGAATTTCCTTTGATTGCTTTTGTCGCATGCAAATAAAAATAACGACAAAAAAACCGCCCTGAGGCGGCTTTTTCGACAAATGTTAGCGTTTGTTCTGCTGGTTTTGATTTCCTTTATTAGCTTCAGACTGCTTGTTCTGCTGTTTTACTTCAGCAGCATTTGTTTCTGAAGCGAACTCTTCAGCAAATGCACCTGCATTTTGCTGCTTTACTTTTTCAACGTTTGTGCCGGCTTGTGTTTTGTTTGGCTGTTTTTTCATTGAGATCTCACCTCCGTGACACTTAATATGGTCCGGAGTATCAGATCTTATTCATGCATTACACAAGTAATGAACGGCCGCCATCAACAATGATTGTCTGACCGCAGATCATTGAAGAATCATCTGATACAAGGAATAGAATCGTCTTTACAAGATCATCAATTTCAACCATTCTTCCTGCAGGCGTCTTACTTCTTGCATCCTCGAGCAATTCTTCACGATTCGGGAAGTGCGTTAATGCTTCAGTATCGATTGCACCGCCTGAGACTGCATTAACAACAATTTTCTTTGGTGCAAGTTCAACAGCGAGATAGCGCGTTAATGCTTCAAGTGCTGCTTTTGATACGCCCACTGTTGTGTAGTTGTCCAGATAACGGATCGATCCGAGTGATGAAATGCTGACGATTCTTCCACCTTCTTCAGGCATCAGCTTTACTGCTTCCTGCGCGCAGAATAGCAGCGCTTTACTGTTGATATTCATAGTCCAGTTCCAATGAGACTCTTCAAGCTCCATTGCAGGACGCAAAACGCCTGATGCTGCATTATTGATAAAAACATCCAGTCTGCCAAAGTGTTCTTTTACCTGTTCGAACATATATTTAATTTTTTCGTTATCTCCAACGTTGGCACGGACAATCAGTACTTTACGGCCCATTTCTTCAATCTGGGCTGCCGTTTCCTGAGCCGCCTTTTTACTTCTCGCATAGTTAATGACGATATCATACCCTTTTTCAGCGAGTGCAAGAGCTGCTGCTTTCCCTACACCTCTGCTGCTTCCTGTTACTAACGCTACTTTGTTTGTCATGTGATGATCTCCTTTTTACGTTAATGCGCTCCAGCGATTTGCAATTTTTCTGTGTGAAACGGGCATTGCAAGTTTTTCAATTTTATCTTTTGATACCCAAAGTGTCTTTTCAGGCAATGCTGTATCTGCCATACTCACCTTTGCTCTGCCGACCTGCATTTTCCAGATCAGGTGTGTAAAAATGTGGTCCTGAGCCAGCCATTCTTCATCTGTAATAACTGCTTCAACCTGATAATCAGACAGTAGAAATTCAGACATTTGACTGCTGATGTCTGTTCCGTTTTTTTCAAAACTCGGGAACTCCCACATATTTGCAAGCAGACCCTGCTCAGGTCTTTGGGTAACAAGTACCTCACCCTTATTATTTTCTGCGATAACTGTCAGCAGTTCAACCGTTTTTGCAGCTTTCTTTTTACTTTTCACAGGAAGCTCCTGCTGTGAGCCTTCTGCAAATGCGGCGCAGTGTGACTGAACAGGACATAAGAAGCATGATGGTGAGGTTGGTGTGCAGACAATTGCCCCGAGCTCCATCAATGCCTGATTAAAGTAGGAAGGGTTTTCCCTGTAGATCAGTTCTCTGACAGCAGCTTCAAACACTTTCCTTGAAGCGGGCTTCGCAATATCATCCCATATTGATAAGATCCGGGACATTACCCTCATCACGTTTCCATCTACTGCAGGCTCAGGCTTACCGTAAGCAATGCTCAAAATCGCACCGGCTGTGTAAGGTCCTACTCCTTTTAAAGCAAAGATTTCCTTTGGTGAATCAGGTACGATGCCGTTATAGGTCTCATGTACTTCTCTTACAGCAGCCTGAAGATTTCTTGCACGCGAATAATATCCGAGTCCTTCCCAAGCTTTTAACACCTGGTCCTCTGGGGCATTCGCTAATGCTTCAACTGTCGGGAACTGTTCCATGAATCGGTTATAATAAGGAATTACAGTGTCTACTCTGGTCTGCTGAAGCATAATTTCAGACACCCACACCCTGTATGGGTCCTGATTTTCTCTCCAAGGGAGATCTCTCATTTCCTGTTCAAACCAGCCAACGAGATCGTCGCCAAATTTTTTGGCATTTACCTTTTTTATTCGCTTTTCTAGTTCTTCATTCATAAATATCCATCCTTTATGTTAACTCGTTCAAAATCAAGGGAATAGTCTAATGATAGACAGATCGTTTCTTGCAATTTATCATTAAAATGCGACATAATAAAAAAACTCGTACGTAAAGGAGGGGTTGCACATTGGATACTGGTACGCATATCGTAATGGGTTTTGCAATCGGCGGTCTCGCTGCCATCGATCCGGTCGTTGCCAACGATCCTGCAACTGCCCAGAGTGTATTAATTGCAGCAGTCATCGGCTCACAGGCACCTGATGCTGATACTGTACTCAAGTTACGTAATAATGCCGTATATATCAGACACCATCGTGGTATCACGCATTCAGTACCGGCTGTGATGCTCTGGCCAATCGCCATCACTGCAGCAATCTTTCCGTTTTTCCCGGAAGCCAATCTGCTCCACTTGTGGCTCTGGACTTTCCTTGCAGTATTCCTGCATGTATTTGTAGATATTTTCAACAGTTACGGAACGCAGGCGCTCCGTCCTTTTTCATCCAGGTGGGTTGCGCTTGGTGTAATCAATACATTTGATCCGATTATTTTCGGTATTCACGTCATTGGACTGATTATATGGGGATTCGGTGCAAACCCTGTACCGACTTTCCTCATTATGTACACCGTGATCGTCGGTTATTATATCGTCCGGTTCATGCTTCAGTCAGCTGTCCGGCATTCGATTAAAAAAACGATCCCAAAAGCAGATAATGTTATTATCGCACCTACAATCCGCTTTTACCAATGGCGAATCGCTGCTGAAACCGAAGAGCATTTCTATGTAGGACGGGCTTACGGACGATCCATTACGATCTATGATAAATTCAAGAAAAAATCGATTCCTGATAATGAAATTTTCCAAAAAGCAAAAACTGACCGAAACGTTTCAGCATTCCTCTCCTTTTCACCACTGTACAGGTGGGAACTGAGTGAAGCTGATGATCAGTATGAAGTCAGATTTATTGACTTAAGATACCGCAGTAACGATCATTACCCGTTCGTTGCTGTTGTGCAGATGGATAAAGATCTTGATATCCAAAGCTCTTATACAGGCTGGATCTTCAGCGAAGAAAAGCTGCAGAAGAAGCTTGATATATTACCGAATGAATGATGAAGAGGCTGTGACAAGTTTATTGTCCAGCCTCTTTTAATCGTTCCACTGCGCTACAGGGGGACGCTTTCCGTGGCCGGGCGGTGAGCCAGCAGGCTGCGCCATACTTTGTCTCACCTGTCCCTTCCTGCCACAGGAGTCGCCCCCTTCCGCTCCGTTCCACTAAAATGAAATTAGATATAAAAAATGCTATTATTAATCATCATTTTTTTACTTACTTTTTCATTAATGAACATCATCATTCTTCAAAATCGCTGCATACTTCTCATTCATCGCTGCGACTTCGCTGATTCTGTCTCCATAGTTATCAATCCACTGCTCGACGATTCTTTTTGACATTTCCTCACCCTGATATTCATAGCCGGCTTTTGCATACGTCGCTTCAAAATCTTCTCTTAACAGATCAATGAGCATACCCGCTTTTTCTTCAGAAAGTGTCGGATCCTTCAATCTGAGTTTATCAATTAATGCCTGTTTTTCCTCACTCATGATTGACCTCCTTTTTTATTTTCAAGCAGCGAGATCGGCAGTGCTTCAAGCTCTCTCTCACCGCCAAGTCTGTAGCCCCATGCAAATACACCGTTTAAGTAATCAATCTTAAAATACTTGCCCGGATCGTTTTTAATTGCATAGACTTCCTGCTTCTTAAAGTCTTTTGGATTCAGTAAATAAGCTTCGGCCATAATTGCTTTTCTTTCAAGTACGGCGAATTCATTTACGATTCCAAGCGCTTCTGCCTTACGCGCTTTTTCTTTGAGCTGGGCAATTTCCTGTTTCAGCTCGTGTTCAGTCATTGTGCTGTATCTTTTTTCTGTGGACATGTTTAACACCTCATGAGCATTATAATGGACGTGCTGAACAAAATCACTGATTGTGGTAGGATTTTGTATAGTAAATCTTTTAAAAGGAGCATTCAAATGTCTAAAAAAATTGCTTTGATTACAGGTGCCGGTTCCGGCCTTGGTAAAGAGCTCGCTTTACTGTTTGGACAGGATTACCACATTGTACTCGTTGGCAGAACGGCTGATAAGCTTGAAGAGGTTGCATCTTCATTAGCTGAAAGCACTGTAATGACTGCAGATGTAGCCGACCCTGCTTCTATTCAAAAACTTTATGATCAGCTGTCAGATAATAACCTACTGCCTGACCTTCTTGTTAATAACGCCGGCGTCGGGCACTTTGGAAAAGCTGAGAGCTTAACGTATGATCAGCTAAATGAAATGATGCACATTAATGCGATCGGTCCAATGCTGTTAACTAACACACTGCTTCCTGATATGAAAAGAAAAAAGAGCGGATTGATTCTGAATATCCTGTCTACTGCCGCACAAAAAGGAAAGGTGAACGAAACAGGTTATGTGGCTTCAAAATATGCGTTCAGAGGTTATTCAGAAAGCCTTGCTAAAGAGGTTGCTGAAGATGGCATTCGCGTAGTGAGAGCGTATATGGGCGGTATGAATACGCCATTTTGGGATCACAATCACTATGTGTCAGATCCTGAAAGACTCCCTGCTCCAAAAGAAATCGCTGAAAGAATTTATCATCAGATGGACCAGGATGAAATTCAGGCATCCTGATCAAACGAGGCTGGTTCTTTATGAGAATCAGCTTTTTTCATCTTCTTCTCTCAGTTCTTCAATCGCCCACTCGATTTCATCCATTGTAAAACCTTTTCTATATAAAGCCTGCTTCATTTTCTGTTCATATTCAAACCCTTCAAATTTCCGGGCATATTTGTTATGCGCTTTTCGTGCCTGAGATAAAACGGCTGTCTTTTGTTCGTCTTCATCTCTTTCAACTGAAAGATCTGCAAGAACAGCAGAAACCGTCTGTCCGCTATACCCTTTTCTCGCAAGCGTATCCTGCGTTTTCTTTTTAATCTGCAGGGGTGACAGCTTTGGGTTCTTTTTTATCACCTTCGCCATGATCTCAGCAGCGCGCTCCTTCCACTGCTCTGCATCCCGGTCACTCATTAACCGCTCAATGACCTCATTTGAAATACCCTTTTCCTTCAGACCCGTTTTAATCTGCAGCGGACCTTTATCGGTGGTATTGAACTTTGTATTAATAAATGCTTTTGCAAACTCTTCATCGTTCACATAGCCATAACGTCTGAGCTTGTGGAGCGTCTCATCAATTGCCGCTTCACCCATTTCATGCTCAAGAAGATAATCAGCAATTTCTTTTTCAGATCGCATCCGGTAACTCAAGTATACAAGGGCTTTATTAAACCCCTTTCGGATCTGATCCTCATACTCGATTTCACCTATATCAAAATCATCAATTTCTTTATTTTTCTGAAGTTGATACTGGACTAAAACGGCTTCATCCACACTAAATGCATACTTACCATCAAGAAATATATTATAGCGTTCTTCATTACGCTTTTGCTTTGTGATTTTTGTAATAACGGGCATGAGAAACACCTCCAACCAAACAATATCATATTTTTCTGAATGACGCTGTGTGCGGGACCGGAAAGATAAAAACACATTATTATTCCCCCGCACACATGTAAAGAAGGGATTCAGGGTATGAAAGTTGAAAGAGTATTTATTAACAGCGCTGGAGGGATTTAGATGAATATATTATTGAGCGGAGGAACCGGGTTTGCAGGTAAGTCCATCACAAAGCTTCTGACTGAAAAAGGACATGAGGTATACACCCTCACAAGAAACCCCGACCGAAAAAGTCAGGCTCATGTTACTTATATCAAATGGCTGACAGACGGTGCTTCACCGGAAAAAGAACTGCCTAAAATCGATGCAGTGATCAATTTAGCAGGTGAGTCAATTAATAACGGCAGATGGAACGATGAGCAAAAGAAAAAGATCTATGACAGCAGGATGGAAGCGACAGATGAAATCCTCAGATTAATCCGAACGTTTGAAGAAAAACCATCTGTATTGGTCAATGCAAGTGCAATCGGGATATATCCGCCATCTGAAACAAAAATTTATACGGAAGCCTCTCATGAACGTGGAGACGATTTTCTCGCTGAAACTGTTGTGGACTGGGAGCATAAAGCAAAGCTTGCTGAAGATGAGGGTGTCAGAGTTGTGTGCGCGCGATTTGGGATCATTTTAGGAAAAGACGATGGTGCACTCCCGAATATCGTCCTCCCTTATAAGATGATGGCCGGTGGTACTGTAGGGTCAGGAAGACAATGGCTCTCATGGGTCCATCATGAAGATGTGGCAAGAGCCGTCTGGCACGCCATTGAAGACGAAACGCTCGAAGGACCGGTTAACGTGACAGCGCCTAATCCGATGAAAATGAAAGACTTCGGCAAAACAGTCGGCACCGTCCTAAACCGCCCGCACTGGATGCCGGTACCAGGCTTTGCACTCAAAGTCGCACTCGGAGACAAAAGCTCACTCGTACTTGAAGGTAACAAAGTGATTCCAAAAGTACTGGAGGACCACGGATTTACATTTAAATATCCGCTGCTGCATGATGCATTAAAAGAGATTTATAATAAATAATAAAAGGAAGGAGCGCTCGTAAAAAAGCACTCCTTCCTTTTTATATTAATTAATTGAAGATTAGATAGTACAAATCCAGCTGACCTGTGGAGTGGAGGACGGAGATTCCCGCCCCAGAGAAGGGACAGGTGAGACCATTCATGCGAAGCATGTAGGGGCTCACCGCCCGGGGGCAGGAAAGCGCAGTCCTCCACGGAACAGGTCAGCGGTTTTAACAATTAATTTTTATCCAAGCAGCCTCTTAATCGTATCAAGGCTCGTCTTATAAGGCGGGAATGCAAGCTTCACATCCACCTTCGTACTCTTCTTCATCATACTCTTCCGGTGCGTGAACGTATCAAAGCTGTGCTTCCCGTGATACGCATTCACACCCGAATGACCAACACCGCCAAACGGCAGATTCTCATTCGACACATGGCTAAGCGTATCATTCACACAACCTCCGCCAAATGAAATCCGGCCAAGCACCTGATTTTCAGTATGACTGTTTTCCGTAAACACATAAAGCGCCAGTGGCTTCGGATGCTCATTAATCATATTAATTGCATCGTCAAGGTTCTGATAAGTCAGTACAGGAAGCACCGGTCCGAAAATTTCATCCTCCATCGCAGCTGACGACCAGTCAGCACCATCAAGAATGGTTGGCTCGATAAATTTATCATCACGATCCGTCTGACCACCGTATACAATCAGATCCTGATCACGCTTGATAATATCCTGCAGACGATCAAAATGCTTTTCATTTACAATACGGCCATACTCATCGTTTTGCTGAATATCCTGACCGTAAAATTCCTGAACAGTTTCTTTTAACTTTTCAACCAGCTGATCCTTCACTGACTCATGCACAACAAGATAATCAGGTGCAATACACGTCTGACCAGAATTAATCAGCTTGCCCCACATAATTCTGCGCGCTGCTTTATCAAGGTCGGCTGTCTCATCTACAATCGTCGGACTCTTGCCGCCAAGCTCAAGCGTGTGTGGCACCAGATTTTTTGATGCTGCCTCCATCACAATTTTTCCGACAGGTACACTGCCAGTGAAAAACATATAATCGAATGGTGCGTTGATTAACAGTGATGTCTCTTCCTTCTCACCTTCTACGACTGAGAGATAGGCAGGATCAAAGTTATCTTCAATCATTCTTTTCACAACTTTTGCTGTTTCAGGCGTGCTTTCTGAAGGCTTCAGTACAGCACAGTTGCCGGCAGCCATCGCACCAATAAGCGGTTCAACTAACAGCTGAAAAGGATAGTTAAACGGTCCGATAATCAGCACGCTGCCATAAGGCTCCTTCAAAATAAAGCTTTTAGAAGGCATCTGAAAAACAGGCGTCTTCACTTTTTCAGGTTCTGACCACTGCTTCACATTTTTAATCATCGTTTTAATACTTTTCAGGGTAAAGCCGATTTCAGTGACATACCCTTCAAATTCATTTTTACCAAGGTCTTTATGCAAAGCTTTTAAAATGTCTTTTTCATGCTCTTTAATGACGCGCTGCAGTCTTTTCAACTGACTGATGCGGAACTTTACATCCTTTGTTACACCGCTTTGAAAAAAGGTTTTCTGCCGATCAATGATTTTCTGAACATCTTCTTTTGTTTGAATATCCATTATCGTTCCTCCTTTTCCAGCAGGAATCAGCTTCACTTCAATACAAGCTTTGTAACACTTTCCACCTGGCTTGTCTGAGGAAACATATCGACTGGCTGAATAGATTCAATTTTATACTGTCCTGACAGTCTCTTCAAATCTTTTGCCAGTGTGGATGGGTTGCAGGATGTATAGATGAATGTTTTTGGCTTAAGTGCAAGAATGGTATCAAGCAGCTTTTCATCACAGCCGGTTCTTGGCGGATCTACAACGACGACATCAGGCTTGAAGCCTTCCTTCTTCCATTTAAACATCCACTCTTCTGCTGTTCCCACCTGGTAATCGTACTTCTTCACGCCATGGTTCTGTGCATTTTGACGTGCATCAATAATTGATTCCTTAATGACGTCCATACCCCGGATTTCAGATGCACCATCAGACAGCCAAAGTCCGATCGTACCTGAGCCGCAGTAAGCATCAACGATTTTTTCTTTTCCTGTCAGCGCAGCCGCTTTTTTCACTTCATCATATAGTTTAACTGTCTGAACCGGATTCAATTGGAAAAAGGCTCTTGCAGACAGATGATAAGTGAACTCCTCAAGCTGCTCTTCAATTGTCGGCTTTCCGGAGAGTTTTATTGTCTTTTTGCCAAAAATCATCGACGTTGAAGTAGGGTTAATATTTTGCATAATTGATTTGATCTCAGGCATTTTGTTTTCAAGCTGAGTGATCAGTTTTTCTTTATTAGGAAGTTCTTCCCCTGCAGTTACGATCACAATCTGCACTTCACCAGTGTGAACCCCGACGCGAGTCACAATCGTTCTGACACACCCCTTTTTCGTGCGCTCATTGTAAATTGGGATATCAAGCTTCTCAAGCTGCTTTCTGACAACCTGCGTTGCTTTATTTGTTTCCTTACGCTGAACGATACAGTCTTTAATATCAACAAGTTCGTGTGAGTTCATGCTGTATAATCCCGCAATAACCTTTTTCCCCTGCTTCGCCGTTTGAAACTGACTCTTGTTACGGTAGCGCCAAGGGTCCTCCATGCCAATCGTATCTTTTACATCAATCGTACCTGCAAGATCTTTTGCATGTCTTTCAAGCGCCTGGTGGATCAGATCTTTTTTGAACTTCAGCTGCTCTGTATACGTAACGTGCTGCAGCTGGCACCCTCCGCACGCTTCATAGACAGGACATGGCGGCTGAACCCGCTCCGGTGATTCTTTTCTGATTGTCTTAATCTTTGCTGTAGCAAATTTCGGTTTTACATCTGTTACTTCTGCCACGATTTCTTCTCCAGGCAGTGCGCCCGGAACAAAGACAACCTGCTTTTTAAAATAACCGACGCCTTCCCCGTTAATCCCAAGACGTTTAATTGTTAATGGAAATTCCTGTTTTACTTCTATATCGATCTGACTCATCTTGTCACTTCCCTGTTTCAATGCTCCGCCATAAATAAAGGGAGGCATAGCTTGAATACGGACGCCAGTCCTGCTGCCATTTCTCCATTTCATCTAAAGCGGGCTTTTCATTTAATTGAAAATGCTTTTTTAATGCATTTTGAATACCAATATCAGCCGGCAGAAAAATATTCATTCTGCCAAACCCAAATAATAGCACACTCTGAGCAGTCCAGGGGCCAATTCCTCTGATCTTTACTAATTCTTTAATGACCTCTTCATCATCTTTTTTACTCAGTTCAATCAGATCCAGTTCACCTGAAGACAGCTTCTCGCCGATCCCGATCAGATATTCAGCCTTCCGCTGACTGAACTGCATGTCTCTTAAGCATTCAATTGGAATCTCAGCGACAGTCTCAGGGTCAGGATAAAACCATACATTGTCCACCTGTTCACCGAAATTTTTCACAAACCGCTCAGTCAGCGTTGCTGCAAATGACATATTCAACTGCTGGTGAATGACGCTTTTCAATAGACAGCTGTAAGGAGATGGTTCAAGTACAAGCGGTGTACCGGCGTGTTCATTAAAAATTGCTTTCAACGTTGATTCTTTAAAATGCTCATGAATCTCATGCAGTCCCCGTTCGAGCTGAAGGACACGCTGCACGAACTGAATCGCTTCCTTCTGATCAGTCTGCCCTTCAATGTTAAAAGAAGGCTCTGCCTTGCTGCCTGTAAATGTAATATGTACTGCCTGCTTCTGCTCACTTTCAAACGGCAGAGAAAGCCGGAGTGCCGCTTTATCCATTGAGACAAGCGGATCCAGACTCATCCGGTCAAGTACACGTTTAAAATCATAAGGACCCTGTACATTGATTTCATGCTGCCACATCAGTTTCACGCCTTTTTTTCTTCTGATTATAACATGCAGACATTGAAAAAACGGGCTGCTGCCCGTTTTAGGATTGGTTCTTCGTCAGGTGGTCAAGCGTTTCGAACTTATACCCCTCACTTTTCATATCCTGAATGACCCGCTGAAGTGCACCTGCATTGTCCGGTGACACAGTGTGCAGCAGGATCACAGCACCAGGATGCAGCTGCTTCATGATTTCATTGTAAGCATAATCCGCTCCCTGAGGCTTCTCATGGTACCAGTCAACAAATGCCAGTGACCAAAAGACATGCGTATAACCCTCATCATTTGCGACCTTTATAGAGAGCTCATTAAATAGACCTTCAGGCGGGCGGACATATTTCATTTCCTTCTGTCCTGTCAGTTCATCAGTTTTCTTTTTAACCTTAGCCCACTCTTCTTTCATCGGTGCTTCTCTGAGCGTTGAAAAATCAGGATGCCCCATGAGTGATTACCAATGATATGACCGTCTTTCACCATTTTTTTCACTAAAGGGGTAGCACTTTCGAGGTAATGCCCTGTTAAAAAGAAGGTCGCCGGCACTTTTTCTTCTTTTAATACATCAAGAATTTCCTCTGTATACCCATTTTCAAAACCATTATCAAAGGTGAAGTATACAATTTTCTCTTCAGGGGACCCTTTATAGTAAGCACCGTGCTTTTCTAATAAATAATTGTACATTGCACCTGCATCAGGCTGCTCACCGTCCACTGACCGTTTAAATCCCCAGTGATGCGTTTCTGCATGGACTGAGAGCGTGAATCCGAGAAATAAAAACAGTGCAGCTGTGATTGAATAAAATGTTTTCATATCTGCCTCCTTTCTTAGTTTAAATTGTGCAGTTCAGTTGGTCGCATACATAGAAAAAGCACCCACATTTTTGAGAGGTTGGGGGGTGACCTGAGATTGTGTGGGGGTGACCAGAGATTTTCGGAGGGTGACCTGAAAATTGAAGAACGTGACCGCAAAATGGGGCAACCACGTTTTTGTGACCTGAAATGTTGAGAAGATGACCCGAAAATTCTGCAGGGTGAGCTGAAATGCTGCGAAGGTGACCTAAAAACTCCAGAAGCCTTAACCTCAAAAAAGCACCTCCCCGACCATAAGATCAGAAAGATGCTCTATTAACACTTAACTAAAAACCTTCTCTTTAAAGCGTGACAGCTTCTCAAGTGAAGACTGGTCAACATCTTTATGCAGACTGTTCCCATGCGAATCCATTGTCACAACTGCTGTAAAACCTTTTACGCGCAGATGCCACATCGCTTCCGGCACACCAAATTGCATCAGGTCAACGCCTTCTACACCCTGGATACAGTCAGCATAATACTGTGCTGCACCACCGATCGCATTTAAATAAACACCGCCGTGCTCTTCAAGTGCCTTCAGCGTTTTTGGTCCCATGCCGCCTTTACCAATCACTGCACGGATACCGAACCTCTTCATAATATCTCCCTGGTAAGGCTCTTCACGGATTGAAGTCGTCGGACCTGCTGCTTTTACATGCCAGTTGCCTTCTTCATCCTTTAACATTACGGGACCACAGTGATAAATGACCTGTCCATTCAGATCAACCGGTGAGTCATTGTCACTCAGGTATTTGTGGATGGCGTCGCGGCCTGTATACATCATGCCGTCAATCTGTACAACGTCTCCCACTTTCAGCGTACGGATCTGTTCTTCTGAAATCGGTGCAGTCAGTCTGATAACCTCAGGCTTTTCATCAGGCGTTTCTGCCTGATCCTCATCGAATGAGATCTTCTCGCCTTCCTGATAAAGCCATTCCTTAATCTCACCGCTGTCAGCACCAACTGTGATGCCAAGTCGTCTGAATGCCCAGCAATTATAGGCAACAGATACAAAGAAGCTTGCAGGAATACGGTGCATCACACCAACCTTGCAGCCAAGTAAAGTCGTTTCCCCGCCAAAGCCCATTGTGCCGATCCCAAGCTCATTTGCATGGTCCATCACATATTCTTCAAGCTTTCGCAGATCCTCATTCGGATTCACATCTTCAGAAGAACGGAACAACTGCGCTTTTGCAAGATCGTAACCTGAAGAACGGTCTCCCCCGATGCCTACACCGATAAATCCTGCGCTGCAGCCCTGACCCTGTGCCTGATAGACAGAATGCATAATACATTTGCGGATACCATCAAGGTCGCGACCCGCTCTGCCTAAACCATCAAGTTCACATGGAAGACTGTATTGAATGTTTTTATTCTCACAGCCCCCGCCTTTTAAAATCAGGCGGATATCAATATCGTCCTTTTCCCACTGTTCGTATTTAATGACAGGCAGCCCTTCACCCAGATTATCACCGCTGTTTTCACCGGTAATTGAATCCACTGAGTTCGGACGCATTTTTCCATCATTCGTCGCGCGTACCATTGCCCGCTTAATCGCTGCAGATATTTCAAGCTGATTGACGCCAACAGGTGTTTTGATTTTAAATGTCGGAAGACCCGTGTCCTGACAGATTGGCGATACTTTCTCATCAGCCATCTGGATATTTTGTGTGATCGTTGCAAGACTAATCGCTGCACGCGTCCCTGCATTTTCCTGCGCCTTCGCTTTGCGGATTGCACGGCGCACATCCTTTGGCAGGTTTGTTGATGTCTCAACAATCAGTTCGTATAAACTATTCTCTAATGCTTCAATATTCATTTTATGTATTCCCCTCTCCCAAAACTCAACGAATTTATTATAACCCGGTGCTTTATTGAAGGAAAGGGTGTTTGTAAACGTTTTCTGAATGGTGAGGTTTTTATTAACCGTTGATTTCCGTGGGAGGTACTCGCTTTCCGCAGCCGGTCCGGCAAGCCTCCTCGGCTGCGCCTGCGGGGTCTTACCAGGCCCTTCCTGCCGCAGGAGTCTCGCACCTATCACTCCAATCAACTTAATTAGCTTTTTATTCTTATAACGTTCTTTACACCCAAGTTTGAAGGTTAAACCAATTCTGTCGACGACATATCTTTCTTAAATGGTTTTGAAACGGTATAAAACACTTACAATACTAACGATACACTGATGCTTTTTATATTTCTCAAATACTGAGTTGAGCGGAGTGGAAGAGGGCGACTCCGGGACGATTAGTTGGAAGCTGAGACCCCACAGGCGAAGCCGAGGAGGCTCAGCAACAACCGTCCGGAAAGCGTCCCCCTGAAACGCAGCTCAACGGTTACTTCCAGCAAACATAAAAAACAGACCCGCAGGCCTGCTTGTTATTCGTTATCGTCTTTTTTAAACTGCTGTACCTTTAATTCCAAATCATCAAGCATCTGAATCATACGGTCGATATCTTCAAGATCAGTACTTTCTGCATCTACGGATTCCAGCACTTCTAAAAACATTGATAAACGCTGCTTCAGGTATAGTACCTGCGAGTCATTATCGTGAATAGCATTACCCATGCCTCTCACTCCTTTCAAATCCGTCCTTATCGTAACGGATTCTGCTTATTTCTGCAACTTTCCCTGAATATCCATTGACTTCTTCCTGCAATTTTTTCATACTGACATAGTTAAAGAAAAGGAGATTTTAACATGACAATAACCAGGCAACCAATTACAACTTCCTATGATCCATGGGAAGCTTATGAAGATATGAAGCAGTTTGGAAAAATGACGTTATCCAATATTGAATTTACCACAACGACTCTCTGCAATATGAGATGCGCCCATTGTGCGGTTGGATACAGCCTTTCCAATAAAGATCCTGAAACGCTTGATATGAATCTAATTTTAAAGCGTCTGGATGAAATTGAACACCTCAGAACGCTCAGCATTACAGGCGGTGAGCCGATGTTGTCGAAAAAGTCAGTTGAAAACACAGTACTTCCTCTTATGAAATACGCGCACGAAAGAGGCGTACGGACACAGATGAATTCAAACCTGACCATTGACCTGAAGCGGTATGAGCCGATCATTCCTTATCTTGATGTATTACATATTTCACATAATTGGGGAACAGTTGAAGAGTTCATTCATACAGGCTTTGCCCGGATGGAACGCAAGCCTTCTGAGACGCAGCGGGAAGCACTTTTCAAAAAGATGATCGATAACAGCCGTGCGTTAAGTGAAGCGGGCGTTATGGTGTCAGCCGAAACAATGCTGAATAAAAAGACGCTGCCTCATATTGAGCGGATTCACCGTGAAGTTGTAGACGATATGAAATGTGCGAGACATGAAATACACCCAATGTACCCTTCAAACTTTGCTGAATCACTTGAAACGCTAACGTTGGAAGAAACCCGTGAAGCAATTGAACACCTGCTTTCAATTCGTGATCAGGATACGTGGATGCTGTTTGGCACGCTGCCATTTTATGCGTGCAGCACTTCTGAAAAAGACCGGGATCTCTTAAAACGTCTCTATAGTGAAAAAAATGTGACGGTCAGAAACGATCCTGACGGCCGCTCCCGTCTGAATGTCAGTGTCTTCACCGGAGACGTCATCGTTACTGACTTTAACAACACACCACCACTCGGCAACATCCAGCAGGACAGCCTGCCTGATGTTTTCAATAAATGGATGACAACAGAAGAAGCCAAAAGCGTTAACTGTCACTGCCCCGCAGTCAGCTGCCTCGGCCCGAATTTACTAGTGAAAGACATGTATTATAAAGACGCTGACTTTACAAAGAGAAGTGCATTACTGTCTAAATAAGAAATAATTATGATAAGCAGTATTATATTTGCACAGCAGATGATTGAAGCGTAAGGCGGCGACTCCTGTGGCAGGAAGGGACAGGTGAGACAAAGCATGGCGCAGCCTGCTGGCTCACCGCCCGGCCACGGAAAGCGTCCGCCTGAAGCTTCAATCATCTGCCATTCGCCGCTCAACTATCTGAATAATAAATCCAAAGTACCGGATCCAATCAGATTCCGGTACTTTTTAATTAATTATCTATTTTGAATATTTACACTATTTAAAAATCATGCTATACTACATTTACATTCAAGAAAGAGGGGGGCTGCTTCAGATCATTCTGACAAAACCTTTAAAAAGGAGAGTGATGAGAAGCGCTTGTGAAATAAAAAGTGCGTATATATGGAAAGTATGATAAAAACACGAATACCATAAAAGCCGGTTTACTCTTTTAAATAAAGAATAAACCGGCTTTTATTATGCTTTGATTTCAAAGCTCTCTGTAATCTCAATGCTATCCTTCACTGACTGTACCATCGAACAGTTTCTGCGTGTTACTTCCAGCGCTTTTTTAACCTTCTCTTCTTTCAGATCTCCTTTAATCGTAAAATGCATATGGATTTTTTCTACGCGGTTCGCTTCTTTCTCGTTACGCTCAATCTCAGTATTGACTTTAATATCAGTAAACTCCATACGCATTCTTTCAAGCACTTTCCGTAATACACCGCCGCTGCAGACTGCTACAGATGATACAAGCAGCTGGTATGGGCGGAAACCGTACTCTTCATTTCCGGAAATATGAAGCTCTCCGTATTCAAGGTCCGTTGTAAATCCGCCTTCCTTCATTTTAAATTCCATGAGGATCTCCTTCTTTCTATATAAATATTATAGTAAGATTATAGCGTTGTCTTTTATGTAACTCGATTATTTTGCTTATGGGTATATCTTTTTTATATAGCATTGTGATTTCCGCAAAAGGCGCTCGCTTTCCGCGGCCGGTCCGGTGAGCCTCCTCATCGCTGCGCGTCTGCGGGGTCTCAGCGGGCCCTTCCCGCCGCAGGAGTCTCGCACCTTTTGCTCCAATCACGTGTGCAGGTACAATCATTAACTTTTTCATTTAGATGAATTTACTTCAGTCAGGAGTTTTAATATGGGTGTTTCAGCAAGAACTCGTTTTTGGATTTTGGTTGGGATTGTTGCGATTTCCGGGTTTTCTCAGGGAATGCTCCTTCCACTTATTGCAATTATCTTTGAACAGCAGGGCGTTTCTTCTGCAATGAACGGTCTGCATGCAACCGGTATTTACATAGGCATTCTGATTGCTTCTCCATTGATGGAGGCTCCGCTCAGGCGGTTTGGGTACAAGCCGATGATTATTGTCGGAGGTCTTGTAGTCGGGCTGTCTTTGCTCGCATTTCCTTTATGGCAATCATTCTGGTTCTGGTTTGTGCTCAGGCTGCTGATTGGAATTGGGGATAACATGCTGCATTTTTCTACTCAGACGTGGATCACTTCGTTTTCTGAAGCTCACCGGCGCGGAAGAAATATTGCAGTGTATGGATTATTTTTCTCGTTTGGCTTTGCAATCGGACCGGCTATGAGCTCGCTAGTGGAAATCAACGCGACATTGCCATTTGTTTTCTCAGGTATCCTTACATTTGTGACGTGGGGGTTTGTATTCTTACTGAGAAATGATTTTCCTGATCATGGCGGCGGTGAATCCACTTCGTTTTTCGGAACAATGAGACGCTTCAGCCAGGTATGGAAATATGCGTGGGTTGCTTTCCTTCCCCCGCTCAGTTACGGCTTTCTCGAAGCATCTTTACATGGAAACTTTCCGATCTATGCCTTGAGAAATGGAATTGAAGCGGGTGCAATTGCTTATATTCTTCCTGCTTTTTCAATCGGGGCAATTGTATTTCAGCTGCCGCTTGGTATGCTGAGCGATAAATACGGACGTCATCGGATATTGATGAGTGTGTTATTTGTCGGGGCTGTCTGCTTTGTCATGGCCGGTCTTGCCGGTTCATCTCCTTTGTGGCTGACATTAGCCTTTTTTACAGCGGGTATGGCTACAGGATCGACTTTTTCACTCGGTATCAGCTATATGACAGACCTGCTGCCAAAACACCTGCTTCCTGCCGGTAATATTATGTGCGGTGTGGCATTTAGTCTTGGCAGTATTGGTGGTCCTGCGATCGGCGGATTAATTATTGAATTTTTCACTGAAGGATTCTTTTACTTTATTTCAATCCTGCTGGTGACGATCGGACTGTGTCTGGTTGCCTTTTCTCTTAGAAAAAGGGTTGCAGTCAGTTAATATCTACCTTATTTCAGCGGCAAATGGTATAATAAAAGAAAACAACATACAACTTCATCAACAATAGTTTCGCAATGCTGCTGTCCTGTGACAGCAGCATTCGCTGCTTTTTAAGGGTATTGATTTCGATTATCTTTCTCAATACGCAGAGGAGCGTGAAGGTAATGGTGAAATATAGTGAAGCGTTAGATTTGCCTGCAGTGGTTAGAAAAGAACGGACCAGCTTTGTGAAAACACATCTCGAATTAATTATGGCGATTTTAAGCGGTGTGCTGATTCTGATTGCCTGGCTGCTGATGGATCATGGCAATTCATCTGTCTCGGCAGGTGTATATCTCTCTGCTTATGTCATTGGCGGATATTTTAAAGCAGTTGAGGGAATTAAAGCCTCTATCAGAACGAAGGACTTAAATGTTGAACTATTAATGATTATAGCTGCCATTGGCGCTGCATGGATTGGCTATTGGACTGAAGGTGCAATCTTAATATTTATTTTCGCCTTAAGCGGTGCGCTCGAAACCTACACTATGAATAAAAGTAGAAATGAAATCTCATCATTATTGGATCTTCAGCCGGAAGAAGCCTGGAAGATTGTAGATGACAGGGAGATAAAAGTACAGGTTGCTTCTCTTACCCCTGGTGATGTTATTGCAGTAAAGCCGGGAGAGAGAATTCCTGCAGACGGTCAGTTAATTAAAGGACAGACCTCAGTGGATGAAGCTGCTTTTACAGGTGAATCCATGCCTGTGACAAAGGATGTTGCCGCTGAGGTTTATGCAGGAACAGTGAATCTGACAGGCGCTGTACAGGTCAGGGTAACGAAGAAGAATACAGAGACAATGTTCCAGAAGATCATTGAGCTTGTGCAGTCTGCACAGAGTGAAAAGTCCCCTTCTCAGTTATTTATCGAGCGCTTTGAAGGCAGATATGTAAAAACTGTTCTTGCTGTTACGCTTGTTATGATGTTCCTTCCGCACTATGTACTGGGCTGGAGCTGGGAAGAAACCTTTTACCGTGCAATGGTGCTCCTGGTTGTTGCTTCACCGTGTGCACTTGTTGCATCCATTATGCCTGCTTCGCTCAGCGCAATTTCAAATGGCGCAAAAAAAGGAATTCTTTTTAAAGGCGGCGTGCATTTAGAGAACCTGAATAGCATTAAAGCAATCGCATTTGATAAAACAGGTACACTAACGGAGGGTAAACCAAAAGTAACGAACTGGTTTATCAGACAGGATCATATAAAGGCTGAAGTGCTGCAGATTACGGCTGCAATTGAAAAGCAGTCCAATCACCCGCTTGCACAGGCAATCGTGCTATTTACAGAAGAAACGGCTCCAGCAGCTGACATTCAAATGGATACAGTAGAGGATGTAACCGGCTTTGGATTACAGGCTACTGTCGGTCAGGATCGCTATCGAATCGGAAAGCCTGACTGGTTCGATCATTCAAAGATGAACGAAGAAATTTCAGCGCAGGCCGCTGCCTTATCCAGTGAAGGAAAAACAATTGTACTGATTGAAAAAAATAATGATGTGATCGGGCTTATCGCATTAAAAGATCAGGTCAGACAGCAGACCATTGAAGCCGTTAAATACTTAAAATCAGTTGGTATTCATACTGTTATGCTGACCGGAGACAGCTACGGCACAGCTGCTTCTATTCAAAAGGAAACCGGCGTAGATAACTTTAAGGCTGAATGTCTGCCGGGGGTAAAAGTAGAAGAAATTAAACATCTGAAAACGCAATATGGTCAGGTTGCAATGATTGGTGACGGAATCAACGATGCACCTGCACTCGCTACTGCTTCAGTCGGTGTTGCAATGGGAGCAGGATCTGACATTGCACTTGAAACAGCTGACGTCGTGCTAGTTAAAAATGATCTTCAAAAAATCGCTGAAGCCATCAGGCTGTCTAAAAGAATGAATAAAATTGTAAAGCAGAATATCATCTTCAGTATTGCTGTGATACTTGTTTTAATCGTATCAAACTTCTTTCAGGCACTCGATCTGCCCCTTGGTGTACTTGGGCATGAAGGAAGCACCATACTGGTGATTTTAAATGGTCTCAGATTACTAAGAGGCTAAAAAAACCTTCCATTCGCGAATGGAAGGTTTTTTCTTATGATCCTTTAGGAATAAACGGTCTGTGACGGCGTTTTGCAGCCATCGTCGCATTGACCTGTGCACCAATCAGTATAATAATGCCTGAAAGGTACAGCCAGATCATGAGGATAATAATCCCCCCGATACTGCCGTAAGAGGCAGAATAATTTCCGAAATTTCCTACATAGAAGGAAAATAGCGAAGAAGTTAATAACCACCCGAGCGCTGCAAAAGCCGCTCCGGGAACAACTGAGATAAACCGGATCTTCACATTCGGAACAAATGCATATAGCCCGACAAAAGCGACAAACAGTACAAACGGTGTGATCGCAAATCTGAGCACGGTCCAGATTGTCAGGAACGTATCAGTCAGGCCAAACCATGAGAAGATTAATTCCCCGATCTGCTGGCCAAAAATCGGCAGCAGTAAGGCAACCACAAAGATCAGTACCATGACAATTGTCCATACAATCGCCATGCCGCGGGCAACAATAAATGATCTTGTCTCTTCTACTTCATAAGCATTATTAAAAGCCTTCATGATTGCATTCATACCGTTAGATGCAGACCATAGGGTACCCAAAATACCCACTGACAGCAGTCCCGCACTTTCCCCGGTAGCTACCTCTGAAACAGTCGTTTCGATCAGTGCCATCGCATCACCGGGTGCAAATTCACGGAACATATCGAGCAGCTGCGCCTGCGTAATATCAAGATAAGGAAGAAGTGCCAGTGCAAAGATCAGCAGTGGGAATAGCGAGAGCAGAAAGTAATAGGCAAGCTGTGCACCAAGTCCTGGTGTATCTGCATCAGTAAAGCGTCTAATAACAGCTTTCACAAACCCTGAGAACGTATCATAATGTCCCTCGCGCCCTGCTTTATGTACTGCATCTGACATATCTGCTAGATGCCTGTTTTTCTTTCCTTCTTTCCACTCGCTGTCTTGTTTCGTTTCAGGAGCAGGATTGTCTTTTTGAGAAGTCATTCCATCCCTCCTTGTGTCAGATTTTATACGGTCTTTTTTTCAGGGAGCCCGCCGGTTGGAGCCTCCGTACTTTCAGTTGGAGATGGTTCTTCAGTAAATGCTTCTTTCGTTTCCTGAACGGTTTCTTTCAATTCAGGTGCCAGCGCTTTTACTTCTTCATATTTTTCAGCAAGGAATGCAATATCCTCCTGGATTTTCTCTGCAACCTCTCTCCAGTGATCTGCCTTTTGAGAAGCTCTGTCTGCAAGCTCCTGTGGATTTCTGGAATAGTATGAAATTGACTGCTTTGTATTTGCTAAAGATTGAGCAGTTCTTTTTCTTGTAGCAGGGTCGAGCATGCTGAGAATGCCTCCTGCTATTGCGCCAATCATAATGCCTGCTGGTAATTTGTTTTTTGCCATTTTATTTCCTCCAATTTGTTTTACATTTTTGCAGCCAGTTCAACGCTTTTTTGTCTCAGTTCACTCATTACGTCATCGTTCCGGTTTTGCTCGAGCATCTCTTCAAGCTCTTCCATTGACCGGCCGCTAAGTTCTGATAACCGGATGATCGTATGTTCTTTTTGAGTGGCTTTCAGCAGATGCTTCAATGGGGCTTCCACTGAAAAACTGACCACAATGATGACATCCGCCTGTTCAAGGTCACTGCGCTGCAGCTGTAAAGTCTTCAATTCTCTGTTTTCGCTGTCTGGCCCCTTTATTCCTTCAAAAGAATTTTCGGACATTTCCCCGTCTTGCCAGGTAAAGGTTCCTCTCAGCATCAGGTTCAAGTCTTCAGTTGCGTTTTCTTTTAATTCATCAGCAAGTATTGTACAACTTGACAAGTGGTTCTGTACAAGGAATAATACAGTCTTCATCATCTCTCTCCTTATACGGAATATGGTTTACTATTTCCTTAGGTCTTTTGTTTGAAACCTTTTCAGCCTGCCGAATTAAAAAAACCTTGACAATCAGGGGGAAATTTTCGGAATATTTAATGTAAGGCATACATATTTTGTTCATATTTATGACCTGGAAACAGAAAAAGGGGGAAATTAAATGCAAGGCTTAACAGATTTGCTGAATCAAATCAGTGGGCTGGTATGGGGACCGCCACTACTCATTCTTTTAGTCGGAACAGGTATTTACCTGACTTTCCGTCTCGGAATGGTGCAGTTCGCTTTAACCGGCTATTCACTCAAGCTGGCTTTTTCCCGTAATCAGGACAAAAAGTCAAAGGGTGATATTTCTCACTTCCAATCTTTAATGACTGCGATGGCTGCAACGGTCGGGACCGGTAACATTGTCGGTGTCGCAACAGCCGTTGTACTCGGGGGACCGGGTGCAATTTTCTGGATGTGGCTTTCTGCTATTTTCGGAATGGCTACAAAGTACGCTGAAGCTGTACTTGCAGTAAAGTATCGCGTCCAGGATGAAGACGGTGAAATGTCAGGCGGTCCGATGTATTACCTTGAGCGCGGACTCAAACAGAAATGGCTTGGCGTTTTATTTGCTTTATTTGGTGCAATCGCTGCATTCGGTATTGGTAATATGGTTCAGTCGAACTCAGTATCTGATGTCGTTAATGACACGTTTTCTGTACCAACATGGATTACAGGAATTGCGCTGACTGTCTTTACAGCACTTGTTATTCTTGGCGGAATCAAGAGTATTGGTAAAGTAACAGCTGTTTTCGTACCTTTTATGGCGGCATTTTATCTTTTAGCTGGACTTATTGTTATGATCTTAAATATTGATTTAGTACCTTCTGCATTTGCTACAATTTTTTCTCTGGCATTTGGTAACGAAGCAATTGCCGGTGGTGTGATCGGGGCAATTATTCGTTATGGTGTGGCTCGAGGGGTATTCTCGAACGAAGCAGGTCTCGGATCTGCACCAATCGCTGCTGCTGCAGCAAAAACAGATATGCCCGGGCGTCAGGGGCTTGTATCTATGACTCAGGTATTGATTGATACACTGATCATCTGTTCAATTACAGGTGTAACAATCGTAATGGCTGGTCTTTATGAGGGCGGTGACCTTCAGGGTGGTGCTTTAACTTCAGCATCATTTGAATACTTCCTTGGTCCAATTGGTCCGGTTCTTGTTACAGTTGGATTAATTTTCTTTGCTTCTTCTACAATTATCGGCTGGTCTTACTATGGAGAGAAGTGTTTCCAGTACCTTGTAGGGACAAAGAAATTTAATATTTTCTACCGCACGCTATTCGTCGTTGCGGTAATGGTTGGTTCTGTTGCAACACTTGATGTTGTATGGGCCTTCTCAGATGTAATGAATGGCTTAATGGCCTTCCCTAACTTAATTGGATTACTTGGTCTGTCAGGCGTAGTTGCTTATGAGACGAAGCGGATCCGTCAGAAGATTAAGGAAGAAAAGGCTGAAAGCAAAGCCGCTTAATGCGTATTGACAGATCCTTCGAAGCATGGAAAGATGGTATTTAGCGAATGAAAGGACTGATCAATATGGATTTAACAGTACAGAGCACTGAAAATGCTGAATATATGGTTGAAAAAATCAAAGACCGACTTCGTATCGTAAATGCCGGTGCCCTCAAGGTATCTGCTTTTGATGAAGAACAGTATGAAGAGCTTCATTCTCTTTATACAATGGTGATGAAAAGAGACTCATTCAGCCCGAGTGAGATGCAGGCGATTGCTGAAGAGCTTGGCAGTCTGCGTAAGGCTTAATAGCCAAATAAAAGAGGAGATAACCCTGCTGCGGTTATCTCCTCTTTTTAATTGTCTTCAGGATGCTTTGTCCTCTTCCTGCGTTTCCATCAATGCCAGGTCATCTTCTGCAGGCTCATCATCCTGCTTTATAACAGCCGCAGCCGCTTCCTCGACCCTGAACATGCGGATGCGGTCTCTAAGCTCTCTGGCATCATTTATAAGCCCTCTCGATGACTCATAGACTGCTTCCATTGTTGAACTTGATTCTTCTGCACTTGCACTTGTCTGTTCAATACCGGCTGCGGACTCTTCTGATACTGAAGCAATCTGCTCAATATCCTGATGCATCTCCTGAGACGCATTGACGATCTCATAGAGAGATGCTGCAATGATTTTCATTTGATCAGATACTGCATGTACCTGCTGATCGATTTGACTGAATGAGCTTGAAGTCGTCTCCATTCTACTGACGCCATCACTCACTCTGCCATAACCTTCCTCCAGCACAGCAACTGTTTCTTTTGATTCTTTCTGGATGGACACAATAATTCCTGTAATATCTGATATAGACGCAGACACCTGCACAGCAAGCTTTCTGACTTCATCAGCAACTACTGCAAACCCCTTACCATGCTCCCCGGCTCTTGCTGCTTCAATTGCTGCATTTAATGCCAGCAGATTTGTCTGATCTGCAATCTCCTGAATGACCTGAACAAGCTTTGATATATTCTGAGCCTGATCATCAAGACCATTCACCCGATCCATTGCCTGTCTAAAGCTGGTGTTAATCTGGTTGACAGTCTGGATAGTTTCATTCATCTTCTCTCCGCCATCACGCGAAAGCTGAAGCATCTGATCTGCTTTTTCCTGTGCAGAGGTTCCTTGGTCGGCTGAGCTTTTGATTACGTCTACAAATCCATTCATTTTCTCACTTAAAGAAGTAGAAGACTCAGCCTGAGCACCTGCCCCATCAGCAAGTTCATTCATAGTTACTGCGATTTGGCGGCTTCCTTCTTTGACCTCTTCAGCACTTTCAGCAAGCTGATTCCCTCTTTCCAGTACTGATCCTGAAATGCCTGAAACCCCGCCGACCAGCTCCCTAAGCTGCTCATTCATTTCATTGACAGCATGAACAAGCTGTCCAACTTCGTCCTTACTTTTTGTTTGTAACGGTTCAGCAGGAAGGGTCCCTTTGGAGATGGACTTCATTCTGTTTGTCACCATCGCAATTGGTTTTGTAATCTGTCCTGCTATCACTGTACTTAAAATAATCGCCAGTACAATCACAATTGCACTGATCGTTAAGACTGTCAGAATGGTCTGTTCCCCGTTACTGATAATGGTCTCACCTGCTGCATCCACTTCCGCTTCTCTTGCAGTCGAGATTTTTTCAATACTGTCCATGATTCCTCTTGCTGTTGGTTCAAAGTTAGATCTGAACAGCACTCTCGCATCCTCTTCCCTGCCATTATCATACATAGAGAAAACCCGCTCATTGACACCCTCCTGCCACACTCTCGTAATCGTCAGAACTGATTGCATTTCTTTACTGACATTATATGATTGCAGCATTTCAGCAAATTCATCATTTTTTACGGCCAGCTCATCAAACTTTTCTCTATAATCAGGCTCCCCGTACAGTACATATCCCCTCGTTAGTGCAATCTGCTGGGAAACATTAAAGCGCATCTCCTGGTCGATTGATAACAGGACAAGCTCCTCTTCAAGCAGACCCTGCGTTTCCTGATTGATATTCGTAATTGAATAAATATTAAAGGCTGCTAATCCTCCAATAAAAATGACTAGTACAAAAAATGCCGATAACAACTTCCATTTTAACTTTTTCACATTTTCTCCCCCTGAACCCTAATCTGATTGAACTAATGTCTCTTTTTATGTATATCGACCTAAAACAGTTGTTTTTGAGTACGCTTTCAAAAATAGCCCCAAAAAAATCGGACCCTGTTTTCAGGTCCGATTTTAAATGATGAATTATAATAGTTTGAGTGATTCTCTGATAAACGCTGGAATGTCATCAGGATCTCGGCTTGTGACAAGCTGGTTGCCGCACACGACCACTTCTTCATCGTGATATTCAGCTCCTGCATATTCCATATCCACTTTAATGGATTTATATCCTGTCGCTTTTCTGCCTTCGAGCGTTTTTGCTGTGATCAGCAGCTGCGGTCCGTGGCAGATCGTCAGTACAGGTTTTCCGCTATCCATAAACTCTTTTGCGAATGCAACGAAACGATCGTCGCCTCTTAACAGATCCGGTGAAAAACCACCCGGAATGAATAGTGCATCAAAATCTGAAGGGTTCACGTTGTCAATTGATTCATCAATTGATACTGTAGCTTCTCCCTGTTTTCCTTGGACGGAATTTCCTGATTCTTTTTCAATCGTTACAACGCTATGTCCTTCTTTTTTGAATGCTTCTGCCGGATCCGTATATTCTACGTCCTCAAATTGATCAGTTATTAATGTTGCAATTTTAGCCATTATTAACATCTCCTTTTAATGAGTATACATGTTGTGTATTCCACAATTTTACTTTTTTAAACCTAATCTTTTTTAACCCATTTCACAAAGAACCAGCCGCCTTCTCTAATGATCGGGAATGGTGTCTGCTGTTCAAACCCGCAGGCAGCAGCGATATTCTTTAATTCCTGTTCGGAAGGAATAGGATAAAGGTTATCAAATGTCATAAAGAAGCTGTTAAAAGCACTTGAAAACTGCTTTCCGTGCTTCGCTTTTTGAAGCGGGGAGATAATGGTGATAATCCCGTTTTCTTCAGTAATTTTTTCGATTTTTTCAAAGAATGCCTGGCGTTCTTCAGGGTTAATGTAGTGCAGCAGATTATTGATCATGACATGGTCAAATGACTGATTTGGCTCATATTCATGAATATCTGCCTGAACAATCTCCACCTGATCATAATCTTCTGTTGCTTTTTTAGCTGAATCCGCCACTTCCTTATTAATCTCAATTCCAGTCAGCTGCAGGTCATTGTGCTTTTTTGCAAGCTTAAGCAAATAACCGCCTTCACCACAGCCAATATCAAGAAGTGACTTCACCTCATGTTTTTTCACATTCTGGTTGATCATTCTAAAGGCAAGCATCTCAAGTAACGTTGAAGTTTTTGCAACGGTGGAGCCATGTTTTTCACTATCAAAATGCTGTCTCTTCTTTTCTTTCATCAGTTCCGGATAGTTAAGAAGTGAGGGGATATGTAGCTCCATCATTTCTTTTAGCAGGTCGCCGGATGAGGGGCTGTCTTTTTTCGTACCCGGCAGCTTCCACGCTCTGGCAATTTTCACGCGGTTCTTCTCATCTTTTTTCAGGTGCTTCAGCGCAATACCAACTTCTACCCATTGCTTAAGCAGTTCTTCCTCGAGATTATACGCATCAGCCACATCTTCAACTTTTACAGGCCTTTTAAAGGCTTCAAACAAATCAAGCTCATATCCGACATAAGCATGCCAGCTATATAAAAATGGTACATTCGTCTTCATCCACGTTCTTGCTTTCCACATATTATTTAAGTCTTTGATCACTTAAAAACCCCTCCTCTTCACTCTGCCACTCCCGGATTCACCAATAAAGTCATAATCAGTCTTATTCTAATGTGTATCCTTAATTCATCATTTAGAAACGCTGTTTGATAAAAAAAATACACATTCGCAAATAAATCGCGAATGTGCTCATAGCTACTTTTTGTTTTTACCGATATCTTTTAAATAGTATTGATCGGATGTGAAGAATTCATTCTTAAGCTCTTTCACTTTATTGCTCATCATCAGGATCGCAAAAATGTTCGGAAGCAGAATCATGGCAAGCATAATATCAAGGAAGTTCCAGATCATTTCCGCAGCCCCTACTGCACCTAGTACAATTGCGATAATATACACAACTTGAATCGCATAAGAGGCTTTCAATCCAAATAGGAATTCAGCCTGCTTTGCCCCGTAGAAAATGACAACGAGAATTGTTGAGAAAACGAAAAATACAAGTGACACGGTTACGAGAATACTTCCGAAGTCACCAAAGTATTCAGCAAAAGCAATTGTAGTCAGCGCACTGCTGTTTTCCATTGCGCCTTCATCTGTCCAGACACCAGATGACAGCACGACAAAGGCTGTTGCTGTACAGATAATCAGCGTATCAACTACAATACCTGATACCGCCCAGAAAGCCTGTCTGACTGGATGATCCGTTGTCGCAGCGGCGTGTGCCATCGGAGCCGTCCCAAGTCCGGCCTCGTTTGAGTAAAGACCTCTCGCAAAGCCCCAGCGTATAACATCAACAAGAGCCGCTCCTGCAAAACCACCAATTACCGGTGCGGGTGAAAATGCATTTGAGAAGATTAAATTAAAAAATTCAGGTAACGCTCCAAGGTTCATGAATAAAATAACCAGCGCCCCGCCAATATAGATCAGCGCCATGAACGGAACGACAACCTGCGTCACCTGACCTATCCGTTTGATACCGCCAAATACAATAATGGCAATCAGTAATGCAATAATAATCCCTGTCCAGAGCACAGGAACGCCAAATGATTCATTGACTGTATTTGCAACAGAATTCCCCTGCACCATCACACTTGGAATCAGTTCAAGCATAAGTGCAAATGAAAACCAGATCCCGAGCCACTTCATGCCAAGACCCTTTGTCATGTAATACATCGGACCGCCAACGAATTCACCTTTTTCATTTTTCTCACGATAGTGAACGGCAAGCGCACTTTCTGAGAACTTCAGCGACATACCAACAAGCGCAATCACCCACATCCAAAATACCGCGCCCGGTCCACCGAACATAATCGCTGCCGGCACCCCAACAATATTAGCAGCACCGATCGTAGAAGAAAGTGCTGACGTCAGCGCCTGAAAAGGTGTAACAGTCCCCTTCCCCTTTGGCTTCTTCGTCACACTGCCAAAAGTTTGTTTAAATATGTATAACGGATGTCTGAATTGAAAAAAGCCGAGTTTAAAAGTCATAAAAAGTCCTGAAAACAATAACACGGCAATTAATGGAATCCCCCACAGCCATTCAGAGAAAACTGTGACAGCATTAATAAATCCCTCCAATAGGATCTCCTCCTAAAAATAGTAGATTTCGGAAGCTGCTATCTTTTTTCCCTGACTTTTATAAATTAAACTGGCGTTGTTAAAAATAAGGCTATACTCCCCCGTGGTTTATGTACCCATAAAAAAACTGCCGCAAACCTGCAGCAGTTAAGGTGTATTCGTAACCGTCCCATCACTCGTCACACGCGGCAGAATTAATACTTCTACGCGACGGTTTTTTGCACGGCCGTCTTCGGTATCGTTTGTTGCGATTGGTTGAAATTCCCCGAATCCTTTTGCACTGAACCAGCGTGGGTCTAGGTTCGGATTTTCAATCACGAGTTTCATGAAATTCACCGCCCGCATTACACTCAGCTCCCAGTTTGATGAAAAAGCAGCTGTACTGATGGGAACATTATCTGTATGCCCGGTAATAATCACATTTCTCGGCGGATCAAATTCGAGCAGCGCCGCCACATCCTGTGCGATACCCTGATATTCTGATCTGACATCTGCTGATCCTGATGCAAATAATACGTTATCTCTGATTGTCAGCAGTAAACCTTCGTCAGTCAGTTCAGTTTCAAATAGTTCTCCGAGTGTATTGGCTGCAATATATTCGTTAATCTGTTCCTGTATAACCTGCAGTTCTTCAAGATCTGCTGCAGCTGCACTTTCACGCTCAGTCTGCTCTGCCAGAAGCTCCTGCATCTGCTGCTGTTCTTCAGTCATTTCCTCAGTCAGCTCTTCAGGGTCAGCTCCTTCAGCGTTATCAATATCATCCTCAGTATCATCTGTTTCTACGAGGCTGGCATAATCCAGCACATTTTCCCCGCCGGCAAAAATTTCGTTGAATACCTGAGACATTTGATTAAATTTAACCTGATCTACGTTACTGCTCGCAAACATAACAATGAATAGTGCCAGCAGCAGCGTCAAAATGTCTGCATATGGAATCAGCCAGCTTTCATCCATATGCTCATCATGCTTTTTACGTTTACGCTTCTTCATCTGTTTTTACACCGCCTTCAGCCATCAGCTGCTCACGCTCTTTGGCAGGCAGATAAGAGGCAAGCTTTTGTTCAATCACACGTGGCGCCTCACCTTCAAGAACAGATAAAATCCCTTCGATCATCATATATTTAACCATGACTTCTTTTGTTGATTTACGCTTTAATTTGTTTGCAAATGGATGCCACAGCACATAACCCGTAAAAATCCCGAGTAATGTTGCAATAAATGCAGCAGCAATCGCTTCTCCAAGGGCTGCTGTATCCTCCATATGACCAAGTGCTGCAATTAGTCCAACAACCGCTCCAAGTACACCAAGCGTCGGCGCATAGGTTCCTGCCTGAGAGAAGATCGCTGCACCGGATAAATGTCTGTCTTCCATGGCATCAATTTCTTCAGTCAGCACATCTCTTATGTAATCTGCGTTCTGTCCATCAATCGCAAGACCCAGACCATTTCTCAAAAATGAATCTTCAATTTCAGTCGTCTTAGATTCAAGCGCCAGCAGTCCCTCTTTACGCGCAAGCTCTGCCCACTCACCAAACATACGGATCACATCCCGCACTTCAGTCCCTTTTGCTTCTTTAAAAAGAATCCCGAATAACTTAGGCACTCTTTTCAATTCAGACATTGGAAATGCAATCATGACCGCTGCAACAGTACCTAAAATGATGATCATAAATGCAGGGCCATTTAATAAAGCGGTGGCCGGTACACCTTTTAGAACCATTCCGACTCCAACCGCAATCAGTCCTAAAATAACGCCAATAAGCGAGGATTTATCCAAAACATTCACCCACAATCACTAAATTTCTATCTCTACACAATGTATATCGGCTAAAAAACTAATGACTTTAGACCTTTCTACTCATACATTTCATTTTGCGAATATGAAATGTTCATATTTTTTTGATTTTTATCAAACGACTGGTAAAATGTTTAATGGAACTAAACACATGAAAAGGGGTAATAAAAATGAGTCATACAGAAATGTTTGAAAAATATGCTGACCTGGCTGTTAAAGTTGGCGTTAATATTCAGAAAGATCAGCTGCTCTACATAGGTGCGTCAATTGATAATGCACCATTCGTCAGACTTGTGACGAAGAAGGCATATGAAGCAGGCGCGCGTCAGGTATTTGTTGACTGGTCAGATGATGAAGTATCCAAAATGCGTTATGAGATGGCACCATCGGATTCATTCAGTGAATTCCCTGAGTGGAAAAAGCTTGAGCGTGAAGCACTTGCTGAAAAAGGCGCAGCTTTCATGAATATCGTCTCAGCAAGCCCTGACCTGATGAAGGGTGTTGACTCCCAGCGCATTTCGGATTTCCAGCGAGCTGCAGGACAGGCGCTTGAGAAGTACCGACAGTATATTCAGTCGGATAAAGTCAGCTGGACGGTGATTGCTGCACCATCTGCAGGATGGGCTAAGAAGGTATTCCCGGAAGCTGATGAGAACGAAGCAATCGAAAAGCTTTGGCACGCGATTTTTAAAGCAGTAAGAGTTGATCAGGCTGATCCTGTTGAAGCATGGAAAAAACATGACGAAACACTGCATGAAAAAGCTGATTACCTGAATAATAAGAAGTATAAAAAGCTTCATTACACAGCTCCTGGTACTGACCTGACAATTGAACTTCCTGAAGGTCATATCTGGGCAGGCGCAGGAAGTGTGAATGAAAAAGGTCATACGTTTATGGCCAATATGCCGACTGAAGAAGTGTTTACTGTACCGCATAAAGACGGCGTATCCGGGTATGTAACAAATACAAAGCCATTAAGCTATGGCGGTAATATTATTGACGGATTTAAAATTACGTTTGAAAACGGCCGGATTACGGATGTACAGGCTGATGAAGGTGAAGATATTCTTAAAAAGCTGATTGAGACAGATGAAGGTTCACACCGCCTTGGTGAGGTGGCGCTTGTGCCGCATCAGTCACCAATTTCACAGTCGAACGTACTTTTCTTTAATACGCTGTTCGATGAAAATGCTTCTAATCACCTGGCAATCGGCAGTGCTTATGCATTCTGTGTGGAAGGCGGAAAAACGGCTTCTCAGGAAGAGCTTGCTGAGAAAGGTTTGAACTCCAGCATCACACACGTTGACTTTATGATTGGATCAGACAAGATGGATATCGACGGTATTTCAGAAGACGGCTCTTCAGAACCTGTATTCAGAAATGGCGACTGGGCATTTTAAGTTATCTTAAAAATCATTTCCTAATCTCCTGTAATCCTATATAATGAGTTTGATACAAATTATTTGTACGGTGAAAGGAGGAGCTCACTGATGTTATACATGACTTCAGTATTGCTTGGATTCTGTGCGCTAATCGGATTAGTGGGTGGAGCGTTAATGTACTTTTTACGTATTCCTTTAAATACAAAGGATGCAGAAAGAATTGACCCAAGACCCGAACATAACGAATATTAAAAATCACCAGATCTCTTTGCTGCGCCCTGCAGCCGGGAGGTCTGGTTTTTTAGAGGAGCTGATTGTATGGGAAAAACAATGAAAGAAAGCAGAACGATCCAGACGAGTCACGTACTTCCACCGGATACAAATCATCACGGTACCCTTTTTGGCGGTCAGCTGATGGCCTATATTGACAATGTTGCTTCGATTGCAGCTACAAAACATTCACGTTCATTAGTCGTAACAGCTTCAACAGATTCTGTTGATTTCCTAAAGCCGATCCGTGTAGGAGATGCTGTGACACTCGAAGCTTTTGTTTCTTATACCGGGAAGAGTTCAATGGAGGTCTTTGTCAGAGTGACAACAGAAAACCTGCTGTCAGGTGATCAGTCAGTTGCAGCCATTTCATTCCTGACATTTGTAGCAATCGACAATGAAGGAAAACCGATTCCGGTACCGGATGTTGTACCTGAAACTGAAGAAGAAAAATGGCTGAATGAGACAGCTGAAAATCGTGCCGGACACCGAAAAGCAAGAAAGCTTCACAGCCAGGAACTAGCAGCGTTCTTCACACCGAAGCCGCATGAATAAATTTAATTGTTAGACATCTTTAAAACCTCTCCTTTGCGTTAAAGGGAGAGGTTTTTTTGTCGATAGTATTAAAGTATGTGAATAACTGACTTTACTATTCACTTCTAACAGTTGATTTATTGGAGGATTTATTAGGATGAAAAGAATAACAGGTTTTATTTTTCTGACAGCAGCCTTAATACTCTCAGGGTGCTCGTCACAACAGAATGCACAGACAGCGTTCTCAGCCAAAGTCGGTATTATGCTGTCTGATACCGGTTTGGGAGATGGATCTTTTAATGACGGGGCATTTGAAGGGTTAGTCCGTGCCCGTGATGAACTAAATATACTGTTTGATTACAGAGAAGCACCTGAAGGGAATTATCTAGAGCATTTGAAGGATATGTCCGAAAAGGATTATGACTTAATCATCGGTCTTGGATTCTCAGTTCAGGAAGCACTTGAAGAAGTAGCGGCAGATTATCCGGATCAGCAGTATGTATTGATTGATGGAGTATCAGAAGCAGAAAACATTATTTCTATGACTTTTAAAGATCATGAAGGAAGTTATTTGGTTGGAACAATTGCTGCACTGGCTTCAGAAACCGGAGTGATTGGTTTTATAGGAGGTGTTGATGCACCTGTAATTAACCGGTTTGAAGCGGGCTTCAGGGCAGGCGCTGAAATGGTTAATCCAGACATTAAGATTCTGAGTGATTATGCCGGGGATTTTGGAAATGCTGACCTGGGACGGACAATTGCAGATAAACAAATTCAGCTGGGTGCTGACTTTATTTATCCTGCTGCCGGCTTTACAGGAACCGGGGCTATTTTAGAAGCGCAGGACCAGAGCATCTATACTGCTGGTGTTGATACAGACCAATTTTACACAGCAGAGCAGTCCGTAGTTACTTCGATGGTCAAAAACATTGATACAACGGTTTTTAATCTTGTTCAGCAATTAACTGAGCAAGAACTCTCTTCTCAGCAGTATGAGCTTGGTCTGGCTGAGAATGGTGTTGGGCTTGCTGAGATCAGACTTTTACAGTTAAACCAGAAAGATCGCGATATTGTGTTAGAAACACAAAAGAAAATCATTTCAGGCGAGATTATTGTGCCTGAATCTGTTCAGTAAAGGAGTAACTATGACACTGCGCAAAAGATTGTTTTTATTAACGTTGATTCCATTAATCCTATCATCCGTCATTATTTTGTTTATCGTATGGCAGATGGTCAGTCTGAATGCTTCAGTTGAGGAAGATGTAGAGATTCTGACGGATCTAGAGAAATTGAATAGCGAGCTGCTGATTATTCAGCAGTCACTATCTAACTTCAGTCTGAGTCCTACTGAAAATAACCGCCTGACTACTCAAAATCAATTAGAACAAACAGCCCTTCTGATCACTGAATTAGAAGGTGTTATGCCGATTCAGGAGATGGAAAGCCAGCTGATGACGATCCAGCAAAAATATCAGCAGCTTGAATCTGAGGCCACTGAGGCGCTTGAGCAGCAGAATATCGCAGAAGCCAGTCGCCAGGCAGCACGCACTGGTGGAATTACTAATGATATTTATTTACTGCAGATCCTTGCTGATGACTGGTATAGTAATAAGCTGGCTGAAACGTCACGCCAGATCTCTATCATCGTCCTCATTTCATTGAGTGCAATCGCTATCATTATCATCATCTCCCTTATTGCTGCTGCGATTATTTCAAGAAATATCACGCGTCCACTTCATACGATGCTTAAGCAGGCAGCACAGGTTGCTGAAGGTGATTTGACAGTGGATGTACCCGAACATACTGGACATACAAAGTTTGAGATACACCTTTTATCTCAGTCGTTCAGAAAAATGATTCTTAGTCTGAGAGAGACGGTCATGTCAGTTGAAAATACCAGCTCACGTGTAGCAGAATTTTCAAAGGAAGTATCGGGTAAGATCAGTGAATTAGAGGAAAGCGGTAATCAAATCGCCGCTTCAACAGATGATCTCGCAAAAGGCAGTCAGGCGATTTCAGAGGATATTCAATCGACATCTGAAAAAATGATTGAATTGAACCGGACCTTTACTGAAAGCGATGCACTAGCCATTCGCTCAGCAGAAAAAGGCAGTCAGGCATTAACTGCTGTTAAGGCTGGCCGTGAATCGCTTGAAAAGCAGCAAATCTACACAGTAGAAAATACAGAAGCTGCTGCACTAATTTCTAAAGAGCTTGCTACGTTTTCAGCATTTACCACAGAAATTCAGGATGCGGCAACCTTTGTAAAAGCAATTGCTGATCAGACCAACCTTCTTGCTTTAAATGCTGCAATAGAAGCAGCAAGAGCCGGTGAGCAAGGTAAAGGTTTTGCTGTTGTTGCAGATGAAGTTAAAAAGCTTGCCGGACAATCAGCTGAAGCAACTGAAAAAATTACAGCTATGGTAGCAAATATTCAAAATGGCATGTCCGGCATCACGATTGCCGCTTCAACCGGACAGAGAGTGTCATCTGAACAAATTAAATCCATGAACCTGACAGAGCTTGCGTTCGAAGAGATTGCAAACAAAGTACAGGACATTGACAAAGAACTAGATTCACTGACAAAAAGCATGAAGCAGTCTTCTGCTTATACTTCTGAAGTCACTGCTTCGATGGAAAATGTATCTGCAGTAACTGAAGAAACGGCTGCAGGTACAGAAGAAATTTCGGCATCTGCTGAAGAACAACAGGTTTCATTTGGAAAAGTAAGGGAATCGATTGTTCATTTACAGGAAATGAGTCACACGATGGAGCTTCAAATGAGAAGATTCAAATTACCCAGAAACGGGGATGAAAGTTAGAAAAGCGATTAAAAAACCCTTTCAAATTAAATGATGAAAGGGTTTTTTTCGTTACAAATTCATTATTCTTTTATTACAAACCCGGATAACGGAAATCTAGCAGTGTTTGTAAACACTGTTATCAAAGGAGTCCGGGCTAATAATCTGACTTATATCAGCTGATTGGAGATGTAACATTCCTCCCCACCTACCTTTGTCACTCTACGCTTTACTTAAATTAGTCTATACTACTCGGAGAACACTGTTAAATTCGGACGAAGATGATAACGGAGGAATGTTAAATGCTATCGAATGCAGAGATCGGTATCGACTTAGGTACTGCTAATATACTTGTGTATAGTAAAAGTAAAGGAATTATTATGAATGAGCCATCGGTTGTTGCGATCGATGTGAATACAAAAAAAGTGCTGGCTGTTGGAACAGACGCTAAAAGCATGATTGGTAAAACACCTGGAAACATTGTCGCTGTGCGCCCATTAAAAGACGGCGTCATTGCTGACTTTGATGTCACAACTGAAATGCTGAAGCACATTATGTCTTCAATCGGCAAAAAGATGGGCTTTTCCTTGCGTAAGCCAAGCGTCGTTGTATGTACGCCATCAGGTGCTACATCTGTTGAACGCAGAGCGATTCAGGATGCAGTGAAACACAGTGGTGCTAAGCATGTACATTTAATTGAAGAGCCTGTGGCAGCTGCAATTGGTGCAGACCTGCCAGTCGGCGAGCCTGTAGCGAACGTAGTTGTCGATATCGGAGGCGGTACGACAGAAGTTGCTATTATTTCATATGGTGGAGTTGTATCATGTAATACAATCCGTGTAGCCGGAGACAAAATGGATGAAGATATCATTCAGCACGTCAGAAAGGCTTATAACCTGTTAATCGGTGAGCGTACTGCTGAACAGATCAAGATGGAAGTCGGTCATGCACCAATTGAACATGAAGTGAGAGAAATGGAAATTCGCGGTCGTGATCTTGTAACGGGTCTTCCGAAGACGATTACACTTCAGTCTACTGAAGTTCAGTCAGCGATCCAGGAATCACTTTTAAGTGTTCTTGAAGCCATTCGCTCAACACTTGAGAACTGCCCTCCTGAACTGAGCGGCGATATTGTAGACCGCGGCGTGATCTTAACTGGTGGCGGCGCATTACTGAACGGACTTCAGCAATGGCTGAGTGAAGAAATCGTTGTACCTGTTCATATTGCACCAAACCCGCTTGAATCTGTAGCGATTGGTACAGGAAAATCACTAGCAGTCATTGATAAGCTTCAAAAAGCAGCCAAATAAAGAAAAAACAGGACCTCGTGAAAGGTCCTGTTTTTTTATGAATTTGCTCCTGTAAATGGACATGTCAGCTTCTCGGGAACCTGATTGTTCAACATTGATTTCTGATAAAAGAAATTAGGTGACTTCCACGTGTTATCATACTGTTGATGGAAAATATGAGTGGATGCAGGCGATACTGGCGGAATCAGCCATGTCCAGTCCCCTGTAACCTCTCTTCCCTCCGCTTTTTCTTTTTGCTCAAACAGCTCAAACTGCTGACTTGCACTATGATGATCAACAATACTTGCTCCTGCCTGCTTAAATGAATGCATGACTGCTGTACATAATTCAAGAACGGCGCGATCTTTCCACATCGTTGAATGCAGCTGAGTATTCAGGTTAAATGCTTCTGCTACAGGACGCAGCATATTATATCGGCTTTCATCAGCGAAGTTTCTGGCAGCGATTTCTGTCTCCATGTACCAGCCGTTAAAAGGGGATGCAGGATACTCAACTCCCCCGATCTCAAGCTTCATTTCAGAAATAATCGGCACTGCATACCATCTTAGATCTAGTTCATTAAACAGCTGATTATCAGGATGTGTGATTTGCACTTCCTTGATATAACGATCAGGAATATCAAATAAGTATGGATCGTTCTGACCAACCTGAATCACCAGAGGTAATATATCAAATGGGGTCCCTCTTCCCTGCCAGCCAAGCGCAATACAAAATTCAGTCATATCGACTGAGTGAGGGTCACCAGTGATACTGCCGTCCTCCTGCTTGTAACCTGCATATCTGATCAGCTGATGGTTATAAATTCTGACCGGATCATGTGTCTTCTGTGACGGCTTAAAGATCGTTACTGTAGATCGGATTTTACCACCATTTGTCGCATATTCAATATGCTCAAGCAGTGCTTCTTTTACTTCTTCCTCCGTCACTGCATCTCTGCGGTCAAAGACGTTCAGACTATTCCAGAATAGTCTGCCGATACAGCGGTTACTATTGCGCCAGGCAAGTTTCGCTCCATACAAAAGCTCATCACTCGTATGCTCATAGGTTCCATGTTCCCTGATTGACTTTGCAATCTCTAATAATCTATCTTCACAATCTGCTTCACTTAAGTGATTTTCACTGTAAAATTGCCTGATAAATGACGCTGCTTTTTGATAAATAGGATGTTCTGTCATTATTTCACAACCCTGTAGTAATATATGGCTCATCTTAACACAGAATATTCCGGCGGGTATCATATAGATATGCACTATTTATTGAACATTCATTTGGAATTAGCTGCTAAAAGGCTGTTACTGCATCAGCATAAGAAAAAGACAGCCCGGAAGCTGTCTTCATTAAGCGAGTCTTTTAAAGTTCTGACCCAGTATTTCATTCATATTGTGTACCGTAATAAAAGCTTTCTCATCCTGCTTACCAACATAGTTTTTCAGACGTGACAGATCTTTACGTCCCAAAATGGTTGTAATGACTTCTTTTTGCTCGTAATTAAAAGCACCTTTTGCAGTGTGAATCGTCGCGCCTCTGCCAAGCTCTCCTACGATGAATGCACGGATCAGTGCACTCTCCTGACTGATAATCACAACTTCTTTATTCGCATTAAACTGCTGAAGCGTATAATCGATCATCAGACCATTTAAAATGACACCGAAGAATGCATACATTCCAGCCTGTGCACCGAATAGTAGTGATGATGAAAGTGCAACAGCAAGGTCTGAGAATAGAACGGCTCTGCCGATTTCAACTTTAATATATTTATTCAAAATCATTGCGATAATATCTGTACCACCAGTTGATGCCCGCTGATGAAAGACAATTCCCATACCGATCGCAGCGATACACTGACCGATAATCAGCTGGATTAAAATATCATCACTAAGCGGTGCTGTGATCGGGGCCACTAGCTCAAGCAGCCATACATAACCTGATAGAGCAAAGCTTGTATAAATCGTCTTCGCGCCAAACTGGAACCCGAGAAAAATAACGCCGAGTATAAATAATACGATATTAACAAAAATCATAAACAGTCCAATTGAGATACCCGGGAACAGTGAATTCAGCACAATTGACATTCCGCTGACGCCACCTGTTGCAAGGTTATTCGGTGATAAGAAAAAATGAACGTTGATGGCAACGAAAAAGGCACCGAGGTTCATCAGTAAAAATGTTATAAGCTTTTTAGTCATACGAAACGCCTCCCTTTATAAAAGCGCAGGGCGCCTTTTTATGCTGATTGCATCTGGCGCCCGGAGCTGTATATTCTTCAGTCAAATCAATACGTTTTTCATTCACAAAAACGCATTATACGCCCTCTATGACGGCATGTAAAGAAGGAACGTTTCATACAGAATCGTAGACTTTTTCAGACATTTTTATTGATTCCACAAGGTGAATAATCATACACGCTAACGCACCATATTCATACATTCTTCGAGAATTTCAGCATTTTTATAAAAAATAAGTCTTTCTTTTTCTTCTGTATTTTTACCGGCAATAAGAAAATTCTTTTGACATTGTCTGAGGAGAGAGATCAGTTCGTGCTCCTCCTCAGTCCGGTCATAGAGATCCATAAAGATCTTTCCATCATCATGTATCTGTGCTAAAAACACGTCAGAGATCCTGACATTTTTCTTTTCCATCTGGTCTCTTAACCATTTAACATCTCTGCCGATTGATTGAAGCGTTTTTTCAACCGGCTTACCATCCATAATGATGACTTCCGGCGGCTTACCATGCTGAATATTTTTCTTAAGATCCTCCAATACAACAGGCATTTTTGATTTCTTAAGCATGACATTCAACTCGCCTGAAGGTTCAAGTATGGCAAAATTGACGTCTGACACAGCAAAGACATCTTTTTTCCTCAACAGCTCCATTAATTCATCAGTCGTATATCTTTCCTTCTTTAAATTCTTTTCTATAATTTTTCCCTGCTGGATAAAGACAGTCCCTTCGCCTTCAACTAGATCTCTAACCTTTTTGCTTTTCAATGATAGGTAATCCACTAAGAGCGGGATTGAAATAAATGATAAGATACCTATACACCCTGCAGAAACTGACCGTCCAGTCCTGTAATGACTTCTGCTCCAATACTGCCAATGGTGATCCCTGTGACATATTCGAAGAAAGACAGCTGTGAGATCTGTTTTTTTCCAAGCAATTTAGTGCAGACAAAAAGTACAAGAACCATCAGCAGACCACTGATAATCACTAACAGCCAGTCACTCATGAATCTCTCCCCTTTAAATCATTCAATTCTTTTTCCATTCTTGAAATCTCTTCATAAATATCAGCATACTCAAGCGTTTTATCTTTATCTTCAATCCATTTTTGGATCCTGAAAAGCTGCTGCTCAAGCTGTTCAATTTGATTTTGCATTCAGGTCACTTCCTTTATGCATTATCTTCTCCAAATCTGATTTCAGGCATACAAAAAACCGGCTGCGTCAGCCGGTTTTACATGTTAACGATTATCAATCTTCTCTGGATACATATCATGATTCATCAGACGGTGATAAGCCATCTCTTCATATTTTGTTCCCGGCTTCCCGTAGTTCGTATATGGATCAATTGAGATCCCTCCACGCGGTGTGAATTTACCCCACACTTCAATATAGCGCGGATCCATCAGTTCAATCAGATCATTCATGATGATATTCATGCAGTCCTCGTGAAAGTCCCCGTGATTTCTGAAGCTGAAAAGATATAATTTCAGTGATTTACTCTCTACCATTTTCTGATCAGGGATATAGCTGATATAAATCGTGGCAAAATCCGGTTGATTTGTTTTCGGGCAGAGTGAAGTGAATTCCGGACAGTTGAATTTCACAAAATAGTCTCTGTTTACGTGCTTATTATCAAATGCTTCAAGTACTTCAGGGGCATAATCGAATGAATAAGGTACATTCATTTCCCCAAGAAGATTTACGCCTTCAAGCTCTTTTTCATTACGTCCTGACATGTGTATTCCCTCCATGTATAAGTTCAGAAAAATACTGATCTTTAATTATTATATTTGTTGATAAAGCCCATTTTTATTTATGCAAAGCGGAAATCATCAGCCAACTTTAATATGGACTTATTTTAAAACACGCAGAAAAAGCATCATCCCAGATGCTTTTAGCCTGTAAGATTATTTTACTGACTGCCCCTGACAAAAGCAAGGTCAGCGTTTTTAACCGGAATACCGATTTTTAAAGTCGGTGACATTTTGTAAGGCGTCGCATCTGCATCATACACTTCAATATGATCGAGCCCGTTCTGCTGTACCTGCAACCCCTGCTCTACCGCCCACTTCATTAATTTTTCATAGCTTTTCCAGGCGTGCGGTCCTTTATGCTCTGTTACTGCATAGTCGTGCGACGGCACAATAATTCTGTACATATCAGAAGGAAATGCCGTGCTTCTGAATGCCTCCGTTCCAAAATAATACGTAAAGCCCCCCGGCCTGTCCTGATAAGATAAACCGATAAAATCTGAGTTTTCCTGTGCGATCCCCATGCTGAGTAACCTGTCACGCGCTTCTTCCATTACAGGAAAAATATCTCCATGTGCAGCTGCTTCATAAGTACCTGTCCATCTCAATCCTATAAAGTAAAAGCTGGATTTCCTTACGATTTCAAAGTCAGCCATTTTTGCACTCCTTTCATACGGAAGCGATTATTCTTATATTTTAGCAAATTCTGAATACTTTTGGTTAAATCAACACATTATTTTTATTAAACAATCGTAGAATATGTTATTTTAAAGGCATAACCAGCTTTTAATCTGCTAAATGGGGTGTAGAAATGAAGAAGAAAAGTTGGGTGATGCTGATTCCCGGTGTAATTTTAATCGGTGCCATCATCTTTTTCGTATTTTCAGATGAAATACTGAACCGATCATATGGCAGTGAGGCAAGTAATGCAGCTGATTTTGCACCGAATGAAGAAGTTGCAATCTTTGCAGGCGGCTGCTTCTGGTGTATGGAGCCACCTTTCGAAAAGCTTGCAGGTGTTCGTGATGCGGTTTCAGGTTATACAGGCGGGGATGAAGAAAACCCTGAGTATAGAGAAGTTGCAAACGGTGAGACAGGACATACTGAAGCTGTTCAGGTCATTTATGATCCTGATGTGATCAGTTATGAAGATCTGCTTGATGTGTTCTGGAGACAAATTGATCCGACTGATGCAGATGGGCAATTCGTAGACCGCGGAAAGCAGTACCGTCCTGAGATCTTTGTTCAAAATGAAGAAGAAAGAGCAGCTGCTGAAGCCTCTAAACAGGAAATCATTGATTCCGGCAGATTTGACGGGGAAATTGTGGTCCCTGTAACTGACGCCTCAACATTTTATATCGCTGAAGAATATCACCAGGATTACTACATTAAAAATGGTGACCGCTACTATTTCTACCGCACAAGTTCAGGCAGAGACCAGTTTTTAAATGAGTACTGGGATGAGGATGAGCGCGAAGTCGATCTGCCGACAAAAGAAGAAGTAGAAGCTGAAAGCCCTTATGCAGTCAATTATACGGATGAGGAACTGCGTGAGATGCTGACAGATATCCAGTATGAAGTGACGCAGGAAGACGGTACAGAAGAAGCTTTTAATAATGAATATGACGGCTTTTATGAAGACGGTATTTATGTGGATATCGTATCAGGAGAACCGTTATTCAGTTCAACAGATAAATATGATTCTCGTACAGGCTGGCCTTCATTTACAAAGCCGCTCGTACCTGAAAATATCGTTGAAGTAGAAGACCCGGGTATTTTCGGGATGAGAATTGAAGTCAGAAGTAAATACGCTGACTCACACCTTGGACACGTTTTTGAAGACGGACCAGAGCCGACTGGACTTCGCTACTGTATGAATTCAGCCGCCATGAAATTTATTCCGGCAGAAGACCTTGAAGCAGAGGGTTATAGCGAATTTTCATATTTGTTTGAATCATAATCAAAGCAGCTATTTGTCAAATAATTAGACAGATAGCTGTTCTTTTTTATAAAATAGATTTAAGTTACGCTAAGGAGGATACATATGACACTATTATCAGATATTCTGACATTTAACGAAACATTTGTTGAAGAGAAGCAGTACGAGCCTTATGTAACAACGAAAATTCCTAACAAAAAGCTTGTGATTTTGACTTGTATGGACACAAGACTGGTAGAACTGTTACCAAAATCAATGAACGTAAAAAATGGCGATGTAAAAATGGTCCGTAACGCCGGCGCGGTGATTACTCACCCATTCGGAAGTATTATGAGAAGTCTTCTTGTTGCAATTTATGAACTGCAGGCTGAAGAAGTGCTTGTGATTGGACATTATGACTGCGGCATGAGTGCAGTTAACAGTCATGAAACGGTTGAAAAAATGAAAGCACGCGGCGTTTCAGACGATGTATTTAATACACTTTCCTACTCAGGTATCGATATTCACGGCTGGCTGAAGGGCTTTGATGACGTAACTGAAAGTGTGAAAAACAGTGTTGAGATGGTCCGTAATCATCCATTGATGGATAAGAATGTTCCTGTTCACGGTCTTGTTGTGGACCCGAGCAACGGGAAGCTTGATTTGGTTGAAGAAGGATATGCAAAATAAAAAATGTGTGCGGATCGCAATCCGCACACATTTTTTATTTGACTTCTTTTTGTACAGTCCATTTATGAAAAACGGTTGTAAAACTGCCTTCAGCTGATGGACTGCAGGCATACAGTCCAAGCTTGACGGGTCCGTTCGGTTCATTGTGGAGCCTTGTGATCCGGAGCTGTTCGAATTCATCCTCTGGATTCGATTTTGCCCATATCCGGTAATCCCCTCCTGCACGTGTAACTTTAAATGTTAAGGTAATGTCTCCATCCGGCGTAGGGAAGTTTTTGGATGACCAGTCAGAATAACCGCTGTTCGTTGCAACTGAACCCAAATATGAATATTTTTCAGGAACGTATTCAAGCGACACCTTCATCCAGCAGTCATCAGATACAAGAATGATTAAGCCCGCCTGATCATACCGCTCTTTCGGATCCTTCATTGTGAGTGTAACTTCTGTTTCAAAAGCACCCAGTATCTCTTTATAAAAGGCATGACCGTTCATCTGGTCAAAACCATAGAATGTTTTCCGCCAGAAATCAGTTTTTGGCTGCGTGGTGATACTGAGCTCCTTATTATTAAGAGACCAATTCTCCGGCTGATTCAGCCAGCAACAGTCTTTTCCCTGATCATCCAGTAATGAAAGCATGGTAAAGGCTCCTTTCGTGATGGTTCTAACTTCATGTTTACCCATAAAGCCAGATCCATAACACCCCATTAGGAACTATTTTACAAGATCATGTTTAAATGCATAAATAACTGCCTGCGTGCGGTCCTGCACTTCTAGCTTTGCAAGAATATTGCTGACGTGCGTCTTGACTGTTTTCAGCGCTATGTAGAGCTCATCTGCAATTTCCTGATTCGTCTTCCCCTGAGCGATCAGCATCAGAATTTCAAGTTCTCTGCCGGTGAGATCCTCGTGAAGATTTACTTCCTTCGTTCTCATTCGCTGCATCACTTTTCCTGTTACTTCAGGTTCAAGGACAGTTTCACCATAATGGGTTTTTCTGATTGCATCTGCAATGTCACTGGCTTTTGAAGTTTTTAAAAGGTAACTGACCGCTCCGGCTTCAAGGGCCGGGTATACTTTATCATCATCAAGAAAGCTTGTAACAATCATGATTTTTGCTTCAGGCCATTGTTCAATAATCTTTGACGTCGCTTCAATGCCATCCATTCTTTTCATCACGAGATCCATCAGAATGATATCCGGTTTTAACTCAAGCGCCAGCTCAACGGCCGGTTCGCCATCATCACATTCCCCCACAACCTCTATATCTTTTTGTGAGGATAAATATGATCCTACTCCGATTCTGACCATCTCATGATCATCTACAAATAATACGCGGATCATGTCAGTTCCTCCTTTCCTTCAAAAGGTACTTTAATTTCAAGCCTCGTGCCCTGATCAGGCAGCGAAACAATTTTCAGCGTACCACCAACTTCAGCAGCCCGCTCTCTCATATTATTCAGGCCGTATGACCCTGCCTTATCCTCTGATAGCTCAAACCCTTTTCCATCATCGGTCACTCTTAAAATCACTGCCCCGTCCCTTAAAATGCACAATACATTCAGCATAGAGGCTTCAGCGTGTCTTAATGTATTTGAAATAGATTCCTGCAAAATTCTGAACAAGTGATCTTCAATCCCGCGTTCAAGCTCCATCGGCTCTGTTTTCCACGAAATGTCCAGAGGTACTTTCTGCTTCAGTTCAACCAGCAGTTCATCAATCCCTTCAGAAAGCGTCTTTCCTTTTAAGGCAGCCGGTCTCAGATGGAGCAGGAGTGCTCTCATTTCAACCTGTGACTGATGAATCATTTTTTCTACCATCTGAAGCTGGCGGTTTTCCGGTTCTGTTTCATTAATTGCTGACATCAGCATGGAAGCGGCAAATAACTGCTGACTGACCGAATCATGCAGGTCGCGTGCAAGACGCTGCCGTTCAAGCGATACCATTTCCTGAATCTTCTGTTCCTGCTGCTCCACTTTTTCACTCGCGAGCCGCTGATTCATTTTAACCTGCTCGTTCCACATCCGCTGCAGGTCAGATACTTTATCAGCAAGTCTTGAAAATTCAGCAGTTTGTGGCTGCGCAGCCTTTGAAAATGTGCGTCCCTGTCTCAGGTCATCCACCTGCTGCTCAATGGATAGCACCTGCTTTTTCATTCCGCCACTCTGGATTACGCCCCATAAAAATCCGATTAACAACAGCTGAATCAGTAAAAAGAAAATAAATGGAACATCAAGAATCGTGACATTCCACAGCATTCCCCATTCCTCCGGCGGGAAAAAGATCACATATAAGCCAAGTGTCATCAGTGCACTGAAAAGGCTGATACTGACTGCGTGCAGTACAATTTTCGCCGTCATACGCGCCTCACCTCAATATCTCCAATCCATACTGAAGAAAGGATCGTACATTTCTGCTGCGCCTGCTCGTAGCCTTCAGTCTGATAGACAACGTTCTCATTCCACAGCCTTGCTGTATAGGAGGATAAAATAGAAGCTTCCCCTGCTAGAGCAGAGTGCTGAACAGAAATCTCAAGTTCGTACGGTACAAGTATGGTGATCTTACCTGCACCATTTCTAAGTGAGATAAAAACCTCTCTATCAGGAAGGACCGTATTGCTCAGATCTATCTGGACATCCCCAATTCCGTTTTGAAGGTGGATATTTTCCCATTCATAAGAGTGGTTCGGTGTTTCATGAGAGCCCACCCACTGATTAAAAAAGAAAGGTCTTTTTGTGACAAATAACTGCTCTTTTCCTTGATTCTCTTGTTCAGTCTTCACAACAGGCTCAAAGATCAGCGGATTTTTCTTTGTTTCCATGTATTTTAAAATCAGATTAATGATGAGTATGACAAATAGAATGCGGAGGGTGACCATTGAAAGAATGGCTGTCAGCAGCATAATCGCTCCAACACCAACCAGGATTTTACCGTACATATGCTGCCAGGCCTGTTTTCCGAAGTAAAGCAGACCGCCTGAGAGCACCAGCGAAAAAATCATCCCGCTGTTAAATAAAACAATTTCAATTAGCACGATAATCAAACCAGCTGTCAGCCAATTGGATAATGACATTTGTCTCAGCTTTTCCATACCATCCACCTCCCTGCTCTTCTATTCTATCGATTGAAGCCCGATTCAGAAAGACTAAATTCGGGAGAAGGTGATAAACCCGCTCCCGAAAGCTTATTGTCTTAACTGTTCGATCTGTTCATCGATTGTCAGTTCTTCTTTTTTCTTCGCGTTTTCTTTCAGATGCTTTTCGATCTGCTCATAGCGGCGGTCTTCATCTGTCACTTCTTTAACGGGTGCAGCCTGCTTCTCACCGATCACAGCATTTTCTTTTGCCATATATTCAAGACGCTTCAGTTCAAGGTCCTTTAGTTTGAATGTTTGTTCTTCAAGCTGAAGTTCAAGCCTTTCAAGCTGTGCATCTGCTTCTGAACATGTTTTTTCAAGACGCTCAGCGCGGTCACTGTAGAAATTATATTCACGAAGCGCTGCAGCTGCCAGTGATTCTTCACCCGCTTCTTCTGCAAGCTGCACGTGCTCTTTACGCTTTGCTGCCATTGATTTTGCGTGAGAATACTCTTTTTCAAATTCTCTTTTTAAAAGCTCCTGGCGCTCTGTCAGCTGTTTCGCTTTTTTTACAGCGCCTTGGCATTCTTTAATTTCACGCTGGATTTCATTTACAGGGTTCGACTGTTCTCTATTCCACTTTGCTTCAAGGATATCCTGCTTAATTACTTCAGTTATTTTTGTCAGTACATTTGTCATGTTGATCGTCTCCTTTTAATTTGATTAAACTGATTTTTTCTTAAGTTCCTGCCACTGCTTTTCAAAGTATGAAAAGTCGCTGACTGCTTCTTCGTTATTCCACTTTTTCCATACTACGTATAGTACGTAGACTGCGATGACGCCAAGAATGGCTGGTACGTTGAAGACGGCTGATAGACCTGCGATTGCTGCAACGATTGCTGATGTGATTTTCACCCAGGTTTTATCGCTTGAGAAATACCATTTCACACCGATGTAAGTAATCAGCAGGCTGACTGCAAGTCCTGCGATCGATCCAAGATTTGATAATGCAACGATTGTAGCTGTAATACCGATGACTGTTAACCAGAATTTGTTCATGTTGTTGCCTCCTTTGTTATTTGTAACCTAAGTGTACGCGGATTACCGTTTTGCCGATAGGAGCCTCGGCTTGATTTTAGAGTAGGACTTGAGGCGTAGAAGGTTGTAGGACAGTGGGGATTGGGTGGTTCGCGTGGTGCGGACGGGGGTGTGGGGGTTGGGGGGCGAAGGAATGAACTTAGATTTTGAAGGAAATAGGGTCTGGGCTGAGGGAATTCGTATGCGTAATGAGGGAATTAACACGGCAAAACAGGTCGCTGAGGGAATAAATCGTATATTGAATGAATGCATTTCAATAATGAGGGAATTGATTCACAAATTGAACGATAAAACGCCAAATTGAAGGAATTATGCGCTGGCCCGCCGAATACCAGCCCCTGCGCCACGAACCCAAGCTCAAAAACAATCACACACAACAAAAAACCGCTCCTCTAAAAGGAGCAGTTCATCGATTCATTTTATTGATCAGCCTGCCGAGTACCCGGTCCCAAAAGGGCTTTCCCTTTCAGAAATCCTCCTCGAGCATGCTGTATAGATAGTGATCCTCCCAGACCCCATTAATAAAAAGGTTCTTACGGAGTGTTCCTTCTCTGAACATCCCCACCTTTTCAAGCACCTTTTGAGACGCTTCATTCTTAGGTGAAACCATTGCTTCAACCCGGTGAAGACCAAACTCCCGGAATGCAAAGCGCAGTGCAGCTTCAACTGCTTCTGTTCCATAACCCTGTTTTGTATGATGTTCATCAAGGGAGTAGCCGATGTACGCCGAGGCAAAAGGCAGTCTCCTGATTGAATAGATCGATACACTGCCAATCAGCCGGTTTGTATCACTGTGATAGATCCCCCAGCTGTATTCTTTCCCAAGGCGCTGTGCCTGTCTTGCTTCAGCGAGCTTCTCAAGCTGTGCTTCGCGCGTGTAAAATGGTTCAGGATGCTTCGGTTCAAAAATCGTCCAAAACTGCTTATTGCGGATAAGCAGGTCTACAAATTCATCAATATCCTGTTCTGTAAGCGGACGAAAGTAAAGCCGACTGCTTTTTAATAGCACCATATACGTTCTCCCCATTTCAAGATTCTATATTAAGTGTATACCCATGAGACAAAAAGATCGACTGTTGACACGCAAAATTTTTTGAAAATATTTTGATGTACCCCGCACTGAGCTATAAAAAAGACCAGGGCCGCAACCCTGATCTCACCTTACTTATTCAGAAGTCAGTCGTACAAACTCCTCCGCGTCCTGAATGCAAAGCTCAATGCCCTTCATCCAGAATGCTTCTGTTGTGATATCCTCACCCAGATGCTTCATCGCAAGGTCCTCTGTCGTCATAACAGCCGTATCACGCAGCAATGCCATATACTTTTCCTCATACGCTGTACCCTCTTCAAGCGCTCTTGCATACACGCTGAGTGAGAACAGGTAACCAAATGTGTAAGGGAAGTTATAGAACGGAACGCCTGTGATATGGAAGTGCAGCTTTGAAGCCCAGAAGTGCGGCTCATTGTCAGTCACTGCACCGGCATATGCTTCTTTCTGTGCTTCCACAGTGAGTTCGTTCAGACGCTTCGCTGTTACAAAACCTTCTTTACGCTCTTCATAAAAACGCTGCTCGAAAATAAATCTCGAGTGGATATTCATAAAGAATGCAATGCTTCTTGATACTTTATCCTCTAAAAGCGCTGCCTGCTCATCCTTTGAATCCGCCTCTTTTACCGCTGCATCTGATACAATCATTTCAGCAAAAGTGGAAGCAGTTTCTGCTACATTCATTGCATAGCGGCGATTTAATGGATCCATTGGACGCAGTGCATAAGTATGGAACGCATGTCCAAGCTCGTGTGCAAGTGTTGCCACGTTAGACATTGAGCCGCTGTAAGTCATAAAGATTCTCGACTGCTCGCTGAGTGGGAATCCTGTACAGAAGCCACCCGGACGCTTGCCTGCACGGTCCTCTGCTTCAATCCAGCCGTCTTCAAATGCTTTTTCTGCAAAAGCAGCCATTTCAGGTCCGAACTTTTTAAAGTGTTTTAAAATAAATGCTGCACCTTCATCATATGAAAGCTTCTTCACACTTTCAGAGATCGGGGCACCGATATGCGCCCATGACATTTTCTCAAGTCCAAGCAGCTTTGCTTTATGATCAAGGAATTTCACGAATGCATCCTTGCTCTTACTGATCGCGCCCCACATTGCGTCAAGCGTCTCAGGCTTCATACGGTTGTACTCAAGCGGCTCTTTCATAAAATCATCCCAGCCGCGCTTTTTATACATCGCAAGACGGTAGCCGCCAAGGTGATTCAGCGTTTGGGCAAAAAGATTTTCATTTTTTGACCATGCTTCTTCAAGCTTCTGGTGAACGTCTTCTCTCACTTTTGGATCCTCGTGAGATCTCAGGTTGTTCGCCTGACCGACAGATAACGTCTTCACTTCGCCGTCCACTTCAATTTCGATCGACATTTCTGATACAAGGGCATTATACATCTGTCCCCAGCCGTGATAACCATCAACGCCAAGCGCACTGATCAGTCCTTCTTCCGCTTCTGATAATTTATCCTTTGCTGCTTCACGCCATTCTGTCATAATAAACGTATATTCCTTCAGCCCATCATCTTCAAGCAGTTCATCCCATACCTGATCCTCAGTTTTAGAAAGCTTCTGCTGGAATGCCTGGAACGCTGCACTAAAGTCAGCCCCCATCGATGTTACCTTCCCGCGAATCACACCGGCACCCGTATCATTCATATCCTGCGCTTCAAGACAGCTTGCAAACGCACCTGCCTGCCCGAGTCCCATCATAATGCCTTTTGCTTCCTGGATATGCTGATACACAAGATAACTGCTCTCAGAAGAAGCAGGCGTCTGGAACTGCTCTATCTTTTTAGCAAAAACCTCAATTTTTTCTCCATATGTATGTAAATGCTGTTTCAATTCCTCTGATTCACTTCCACCATTAAAAAACACATCTAAATCCCATGTTTCCGGATACGTCGCTGTAGACATTGTCATTCCCCCTGTTTTAAATATTCTGAACACTGCATGTACTATCTTAACACAATACTTCGCCATTCGAAACACTTACTTTCTCCTCACTAACTCCTATCAAATTCATGATAAAATAACAGAATGCATGATTTTGTCGAGCGATTTATTGCTCATCTTGACTAATTCCAGACTATTTTATATGCACAGCGAAGATCGGAGTGGAAGGCGGCGACTCCTGCGGCAGGAAGGGACAGGTGAGACAGAGCATGGCGAAGCCTGCTGGCTCACCGCCCGGCCGCGGAAAGCGTCCGCCTGGAACGTAGATCTTACGCCCTCAGCGATAGAGCTAAACTTTGCACCATTTGAAAGGATGAATCACCATGATGAATGAGGCACAGCAAGTCCTCCATACATACTTCGGATACGACTCGTTCAGACCCGGCCAGGACCGGATGATCGAATCCATTCTCGACCACAAAAACGCACTCGGCATTATGCCAACAGGCGGAGGAAAATCACTCTGCTATCAAATACCAGGCCTTGTCATGGACGGAACAGCACTTGTCATTTCACCGCTGATCTCACTCATGAGAGATCAGGTGGATGCCTTAAATGAAAACGGCATTTCCGCCACTTATATAAACAGCACATTATCAGCTGCAGAGACGAGAGAACGTCTGCAGAACCTGCGTGAAGGCCGCTATAAGTTTGTCTATGCAGCACCTGAACGATTTGATTCTGCCTCTTTCTTCAATGCGATCTCTGACATTGATCTGTCACTGATTGCTTTTGATGAAGCGCACTGTATTTCACAATGGGGACATGATTTCCGTCCAAGCTATCGGACGATCGTTGATACGATCAGACTCCTGCCGAATTTACCTGTACTGACTGCACTTACTGCAACAGCGACAGACAAAGTGATTCAGGATATCACTGACCTGCTTTCTATTGACCCGCACCACATCGTCAACACAGGCTTTGCACGTGATAACCTGTCCTTTCATGTGGTAAAAGGTGCTGACAAACACTCATTTTTAACAAGCTTTTTAAAAGAAAAGCATGATGAGACAGGCATTATTTATACAGCTACCAGAAAAGAAGCGGATCAGCTGACAGGCTGGCTGAACCAGCAGAATGCGAGCGCAGTCTGCTATCATGCGGGTCTCTCAGAAGATGAACGTAATGAAGCGCAGCGTCAATTTATTTATGACGAAGCAAAGCTGATTGTGGCAACGAACGCATTTGGCATGGGAATTGATAAGAGTAACGTGCGTTTTGTCATTCATTATCAGCTGCCGATGAATATGGAATCCTATTATCAGGAAGCAGGACGTGCAGGGCGTGATGGAGAGCCTGCGGACTGCTACCTGCTATACAGCCCGCAGGATTCGATGCTGCAGAAATTTTTAATAGAACAGTCTATTGCTAACGAGCGTAAGCGTAATGAGGAATATGCGAAGCTTCAGCAAATGATCAATTACTGTCACAGTCACAGCTGTCTGCCGCGCTTTATTCTTGAGTATTTCGAGGACCATCAGATGACTGCTGACTGCGGTCACTGCAGCAGCTGTCTCGACAGCCGTGAAAAAACAGACCGCACGCGGGAAGTGCAGATGATCCTTTCCACGGTTAAAAGGATGGGCGAGCGCTTCGGAACAGGCATGACTTCAAAAGTGTTAAAGGGCTCACGCAATAAAAAGCTTTTAGAAGGCGGACTCAATCAGGTTACTACTTATGGACTCATGAGCCAGAAATCAGAAAAACAGATTACTGAACTGATTCAGCTGTTAATTGCTGAAGGCTATCTCGCGCTTGAAGGCGGCCAGTATCCGATTCTCAGACTCACACAGGATGCAGTTCCAGTGTTAAAAGGCGAGCAGGCCGTCTGGCTGAAATCAGGCTTCCAGCTTCATCAGCAGCAGGCAGATTATGATGAAGCGTTATTTGAGGAACTGCGCCAGGTACGCTCACAGCTTGCCAAGGAACATGCAGTTCCGCCATATGTCATTTTTTCAGATGCTACGCTGCGGGAAATGGCTCAGCATTATCCTGAGACAGAAGCTGAGATGCGGAACATTAAAGGAGTCGGTGAGAGAAAGCTTCAGTCCTACGGAACACCATTCACAGAAGTCATTGCTGCTTATACAGCGCAACACGGCAAAAATAAAAACATGGTACCTGTCCCTGAACAGTCACCTGCACCAAAGCAGCCGGAAGTAACTGCAGACCCTGATCAGCCAAGTCACTTGTTCAGCTACGAGCTTTACCATGACGGAAAATCAATTCCAGAAATCGCAAAGCTCAGAGCACTGACAACACAAACGATCGAACGTCACTTGCAAAAAGCTTACGAAGATGGACATCCGCTTGATTTTGAAAAGTGGTTTGATGAAGAAACAGAGCGCCTGATTCTTTCAACGAGGGAACAGATGGAAGTACCTGGACTGAAGCCTTTAAAAGAAGCACTGCCTGAAGAAGTCAGTTATCTACAAATTAAAATGACACTTGTAAAAAACCAGCTTGTCTGAAGGATTTTTTTCTGTCTGAAGGGAATAGACAACGGACAGGAGGTTTTTACATGAAACAGTTTTGGGTTAATTTTTTTGCACTTGCTGCAGTCATCACCGTTAATGCACTCGCTAACATCATTCCAATTAACGGTCAGACGACAGGCGAAATTTCAAACCGGCTGAATGTTTTATTCACTCCGGCAGGCTATGTATTCTCCATTTGGGGAGTGATCTACATACTGCTTGGCTTATGGGTGTTAAAAGGAGCATTCAAATCTCAGAGAAAACGGGAAGTCTATAAAACTACTTCTTTTATGTTTCTGATCAGCTGCCTTTTAAACATTACCTGGATTCTGCTCTGGCACTACGAATTCTTCCCTGTATCAGTCGCAGTCATTGTCGGCTTATTAATCTCAATCATTATTATTTATGCGAAAATCAAACAGACAAAGCACAGCTTCTTTGACATTCTGCCATTTTCAGTTTATATGGGCTGGGTCAGTGTGGCGACTGTTGCGAACACGGCTTATACCGTGAATGAAGCCGGCTGGGACGGACTTGGGATTTCATCACCCGTCTGGACGATCGCGCTGCTGTTAATCGCAACAGCACTTGCACTTGGAATCCGTTATAAGGAAAGCGACTGGATCTATCCGCTCGTATTTATCTGGGCATTTATCGGAATTGGTGTGCAAAATGAAGGCAGCGAATCTGCAGTCGTGTTCACCGCATACGTATTAAGTGTCGTTATCTTTATCGGACTGTTTATTTTCCGCAAAAAGAAAAAGTCCAGCTACAGCAGCAGGACACTAAGTTTTAAATAATCAACGGCGCATTTACCTCTCAAATAGGTTAGAATAGTGAAAGACGATTTTTTGAAGAGAGGTTTTATGTTGGACGGGCAATTATTATTCGCAATGTTTTTGATCACACTTTTAGTGGGACCGATCCTAATGACGATTTCAATCGTTTTCGGTTTCAGAAAAAATATTAAATGGCTCTGGATTACGAATGTCGTATTTCTGATCTTCACCTTCATTATTTCAGCTTATTACCTGCTGCAAATGGATCAGATTGCTACGCTGAATCCGACACCAGGGGGTACCGGCGTTCTCGTGATGCTGTTAATCTCATCATGGATTTCCGTCCCTACTGCCCTGTCATTCTTCCTGCTGGCAGCTGCGATTTTTATGCAACAGCGCAAAAAAGCGAAGGAAACCGCATAAGAAAAAGGACTTGTGAATGTCACAAGTCCTTTTTTCTTATGCTTTTTTAGATACTGTTAAAATAATCGGCTCACCTTTTGTGATAACAATCGTGTGCTCGATCTGTGCGACCAGGCTGCCATCCGGCGTCTTATACGTCCAGCCGTCATTTTGCTCTTCCACAAAATCTGCGCCAGAAGAGATAAACGGTTCAAACGCAAGGACAGTGCCTTCCGCTAACAGCTCATTATCCCATGGATCATGGTAGTTCAGAATATGATCCGGTGCTTCATGAAGTGATTTTCCGACACCGTGTCCTGTCAGGTTCGTAATGACCTGATAACCGTTTTGTCTGGCTACGCGCGAAACTGTTTTTCCAAGCTGGCTCTTTTTAGAACCGGCTTTTGCTTTTTTCAGCGCCAGTGTGAAAGCTTCTACTGCTGTTGCACATAATTTTTCAAGTGCTGCATTTTCCCCTACTACAAAAGAAATACCTGTATCAGCGAAATAGCCGTCAAGAGAACCTGAAACATCAATGTTCACTAGGTCTCCGTCCTGAATAACGCGGTCGCCAGGGATCCCGTGCGCGACTTCATCATTTACACTGATACACGTATAACCAGGGAAATCATATTCACCTTTAGGACCTGAAATGGCACCGTATTGTTCAAATTTCTGCTTGCCGATCTGATCAAGCTCAGCAGTCGTTACGCCGGGCTTTGTTGCTGCACGCATCTCATCGCGGATCTCAGCAACGATTGCGCCGATTTTTTTCAGCGCTTCTAATTCTTCGTTCGTTTTTACGATCATACCGATTCTCTCCTTGCTTTATAATGGTTCACTATATCATATGTATGGTGTGGATTGCATGAAAGATGCTGAGTATTAATAACCGTTTAATTTCCGCTGCAACCGGAGGCTTTCCGGACGGCGGTCGCTGAGCCTCCTCGGCGCGAGCGCCTGCGGGGTCTCAGCTGTCCCGCTACTCGTCCCGGAGTCCCCGGCTTCCGCTCCAATTAAACGATGTGTCGATTGAAACATAAATATATTTATTTAACTTGTTAACTCCAAATAAACTATTATATTTACTAAAACAAGTTCTGAAATAAAACCGAAGCGCAGTGAAACGATTAAAAGGGTGAGACAACTTTATGTCTCACCCCTTTATTTCTATACGTATGAGTCAGGCACTTGTCATCTGACGGTTTGTTGCAACTCTTGGCACTGAGATCAGCAGTGTCGCAAGGACAATGGATGTCAGGATGAACGCTGGACCCATGTATGAGCCATTATAGCCAAGTGAGAACAGCCATGCCGGAACACCTTCACTTCCTGAACCGAAGAAGATCACACCGGCAAGGAAGTGACATACAAATCTCAGCAGTGCACCGATGAACACGCCAGCTGTGATATACACTGCCGCCTTTTTCATTGACCCTTCTTCAAGTGAACGCTTCACAACTCCTGCAAACAGACCCGCAAATCCAATCACAGTGAATGCCAGCGGATAATCAAGAATCCCCTGTACAGGATCAATGATATAAGCACCGAACATCGTCTGCAGCAGACCTACAAGAAATCCTGTTAACAGCCCACCTTTTAAGCCCCAGCGAAATGCCATCAAAATAATCGGCACCATCACAAAGCTGATAGATCCGCCCTGTGGCCAGAGACTGAATGAAAACTGGTCAAGAATAATCCCGATTGCTGAAAAGATCGCAACCTCAACTAAAAATAATAACTTTTTACGCTCCATCTCTCTTCCTCCTTTTGCGAAATCGATGCAGCTCGCACACAGGGGAATTCAACGGGCCACTCAATATAAAAAGGGCCCCCGGGGATAGAAACCCAGAGACCCTTGAAAAGTCCGTTTCCATCCACATTCCTGCGTAAGCATTAACTTACAGGTTCGAAGGGTCTGAACAGATTTGTTCACTCTCAGCCAATATGGCTCCCCTTGTGGAAATTGCATCTATCAACATTGTAACTTATATTCTGAATCATGTCATCTCCCCTACTTTTTGTATGCTATACTATAACACGTCTAATTTACTAAAAAAGGAGGTTCCCGAATCACATGCAATGGTTGAAAAGAAGATTTATCGGCGGCAGAATTCTAAAGACGGGTGTGGCAGTATTTTTAACTGCGTTGATCTGTCAGCTGTTCAATCTGCCTGTTGTATTTGCCGTCATTACTGCAATTGTAACGATCGAGCCAACAGCAGCCGATTCAATTAAAAAGGGTATGATCCGTTTTCCTGCATCAGCGATCGGGGCCTCTATTGCAATGCTTGCCACGTTCTTACTTGGCGATACGGCAATTACATATACCATTTCAGCGGTCCTGACAATCTGGATCTGTTATAAATTGAAGCTTGACGCAGGCATGCTCGTCGCAACACTAACTGCGGTTGCGATGATCCCTGGAACAGAAGATCACTTTCTGCTTGAATTCGTTAAAAGACTTGGCACAACTGGAATCGGAATTTTAACTTCCACACTCGTTAACTTTTTACTGATGCCGCCAAAATATAAAGATCAGATCGTTTCACTTATTTCTGATTCACAGGCCAAGCTCACACAGCTGCTTGCTGAAAGAATGAATGAACTGCTGGATCAAAAAGACTCAGCAATGAATCTTGAATCTGCATCCAACCAGCTTCGCACCCAGCTTGACCGTGCAGATATGTTCTGCAGATTCCAGCTTCAGGAATGGCATTACCATTCATATAAACGGGAGGAAATGAATGAAATCCAGACACTGCAAAAGAAGATTTACCTGCTGAGACAGTTGTCTTTTCATTTAGCAAACCTGATCTCGCTGCCTTCAGATGAGGCACCAGTTTGGTCAATTGAAGAGAAACAGGCAGTCCGAACACTCGTCTCACAGCTGAATAACCGAATCATTAGAACAGGCGAACAGGAGCCGATGGACGCAGATGCACTCGCGCTGCTCCGGCATGAACTGAAGGGTGAGACCGATGAAGATGAGCTGCCCGATAAAAGTTATATTTATTTTGAATTGTTAACGATTCATGCACTGCTGAAAAAGCGCAGATCGTTTGTAAAGGTGCCGAGTGCGCGGCCGGAGGAACTTTAATATTTTCATATGCGAAAAGCCGGGGATTTGCTCCCCGGCTTTTTTGGTTGGCTAGAACATGTTTCGATGGTGAGTCAATAGTCCTGAAGTGTCGAAGAGTATCAGTTAAACGTCGAACATCACTATGCAAACAGCGAACACAGCACATTTACTCTCGAACATGCCTACTAAAACGCCGAACACCATCGAACGAGCTTCGAACCATCATCCGACACACAACGCCCAATCACATCACATTAAAATACCTCGCATCAGGATGCGCAAACACAATCGCTGACACACTCGCTTCAGGCTCCATCATAAAGCCGTCTGTCAGCTGCACACCGATTTCCTCAGGACTGATCAGCTTAAACAGTTTTTCCTGATCTTCAAGCTCAGGGCATGCCGGGTAGCCGAATGAGAATCGCTGTCCCTGGTATTTGGCACTGAAACGTTCCTGCATGGTGAAGTCAACAGGGTCCGGGAAGCCCCAGCGGTCTCTCATCTGCTGGTGCAGCAGCTCTGCAAACCCTTCTGCTGTCTCAAGTGCGAGCGCCTGAAGGGCATGGCTTTCGAGGAATCTGCCTTCTTCTTTATATTGCTGTGCTTTTTCACGGATACCTCTGCCCGCTGTGACAGTGAAGAATCCTACGTAATCCATTACGCCGCTTTCTTTTGAACGGAGATAATCTGCAAGGCACAGATACGGTGCTCGCGGCTGGCGCGGGAACGTAAAGCGTTCGATTTCCTCACCGGTTTCCGGGTGATAGATAATGACGTCGTCTCCTTCACTTTGGGCCGGGAAGAACTGATAGACAGCAGCCGGTGTGATGAGCCCTTCCCGCTTCACATCCTGAATCAGATGATCTACTGTGTCTTTTACTTTCAATGTTTTTTCATCTTTTTCTTCAAGCAGTCTTGATATCTTTCCTTTAACACCCAGGTGATGACCAAGGAGCATCTGCATATTGATATAGGCTTCGACGTGCGCAACTGAATAGGAGCTGATCACGTGACGCTTTGTATCATTTGGTACAAAGACAGGTGCTTCTGCAACCTGCGGCTTGTCAAGGACACTGACTGCTGCTTCTCTTGCCGGTCTTGGTTCCTGGGACTGAAGCTTTTCCTGCTTGGCAAAAATCTCTTCACTCAGCTTTGCACGCTCAAGCTCATCCTGCAGCTGATTCGCTAGGCTAAGGCCGTTCATTGCATCTTTGGCATATAGAACGAGTCCGTCGTAGTGATTTGAAATTTTTGTATCAACAAATTTTCTGGACAGTGCTGCACCACCAACCAGAATCGGTACCTCAAGACCTTTTTCACGCATATCCCCGGCTGTAATCACCATTTGCTGCGCTGATTTCACAAGCAGTCCGGACAGTCCGACAATATCAGGCTTCTCACGCTCTATGGCTTCAATCAGCTCAGGAGGTGTGACCTTGATGCCAAGATCCACGACTTCATAGCCATTGTTACTTAAAATAATTTCTACAAGGTTTTTACCGATATCATGTACGTCACCTTTTACTGTAGCAAGGATGACTTTCCCTTTTGAAGAAGAGTCGTCTGACGCCTCCATGTGCGGCTCAAGGAAAGCAACTGCAGCTTTCATGACTTCAGCACTCTGCAGCACTTCAGCTACAATCAGCTGATTGTCATTGAACAGTCTGCCAACCTCTTTCATTCCTGTCATCAGAGGACCGTTAATAATAGACAGCGGCTCATCAAACTCTTTTAGTGCAAGCTCAAGGTCAGGAAGCAGCCCCTCTTTTGTGCCTTCCACAACATAGTAGGCAAGCCTTTCATCAAGCGTCATATCCGGCAAATCAGATAGTGTTTCTTTCTTTTTACCACGGTAAAACGCTGTGAATGCTGCAAGCGTTTCGTCAGTTGTTTCAAATAATAGCTGTTCAGCCATCTTCACCTCTTCAGGGTCAATCGAAGCAAAACGCTCAAGCTTCTCTGTATTTACAATCGCATAATCGAGTCCTGCGAGCGTGCAGTGATAAAGATAGACTGCATTTAATACTTCGCGGCCAACCGGTGGAAGTCCAAATGAAACGTTACTGACACCAAGCACTGTCTGCGTTTGCGGGAAGGCTTCTTTAATCAGTCGGATCCCTTCAACTGTCGCATTGGCAGATCCGATATACTGCTCATCACCTGTTCCGACAGGGAAGACAAGCGGATCAAAAATAATATCTGTCGGGTCTACTCCGTAGTCTTCCGTTAGAATTTTGTAAGAGCGCTCAGCAATTTCAAGCTTTCTTTCAGCGGAGACGCCCATTCCTTTTTCATCGATTGTACCGACAACAAGTGCAGCACCATACTTCTTTGCAAGGGGCACAACTGCGTCAAAGCGTTCAAGTCCATCCTCCAGGTTAATTGAATTGATAATTGATTTACCCTGTGAGTAACGAAGTGCTTTTTCAATGACGACTTCGTCTGTGGAATCAATGACGAGCGGTACTTTAACCTTTTTCACGACTTCCTGCATGAATACTTCCATATCCGCTTCTTCATCACGGTCAGGGTCGGCCAAGCAGATATCAATGACGTGTGCACCCTTTTTCACCTGGGCACGTGCGATTTCAGAAGCCTCTTCAATTTTGCCTTCTGCAATCAGGCGCTTGAACTTACGTGAACCGATGACATTTGTACGTTCACCGATCATCAGTGGACGCATGGAAGGATCATCATAGATCAGCGGTTCAATGCCTGATACTGTATGCTCTTTTGCCGGCTGGAATGTACGCGGTTCGTATTGCTCCATCGCTTCAGCAATCGCTTTAATATGTGCAGGCGTTGTTCCGCAGCAGCCGCCTACTATATTCAGCCAGCCTTTTTCAGCAAATCCGCTCAGCTTCTTAGCAAGTGTTTCAGGTGTTTCATGATAAATCCCTTCTTCATCAGGCAGTCCCGCATTCGGATAGCAGCTCACATATGACTGATTGATCTCTGAAAGTGAACGGATATGATCCTGCATGAACTCAGGTCCGGTTGCACAGTTCAGCCCGACTGATACAGGGTTCATATGTTCTACACTGATGTAAAATGATTCGATCGTCTGACCAGCAAGTGTCGTACCCATCGGCTCGATCGTACCTGAGATCATCAGCGGCAGTTCTTTACCTGTTTTTTTAAATGCATCCTGAATTCCGAGAAACGCGCTTTTTACATTTAATAGATCCTGACTCGTTTCGATCAGGAGAAGATCTGCTCCACCGTCAATTAACCCTCTTGCCTGTTCTGCATAAGAATCCTTCAGCTGTTCAAATGTCGCGCCGCCTGTTACACTCAGCGTTTTCGTTGTCGGACCCATTGAACCTGCGACAAAACGCGGACGTTCTTCTGTTGACCATTTTGCAGCTGATTTCTTGGCGATTTCTGCGCCGAGTCGTGATAATTCATAAGCATCAGTTGCAATATCGTACTCTTCTAATACAACGCTCATACTGCCGAATGTATTCGTCTCCACGATATCTGCGCCCGCTTCAAAGTAGGCATCGTGAATCGTTTCAAGCAGGTCAGGACGCGTACGGTTCAGATTTTCATTACACCCTTCAAGATCCTCACCACCAAAATCTTCTGCTGTCAGGTTCGCATCCTGAAGCATTGTACCCATTGCCCCGTCCATAATCAGGATTCTTTTTTCAAGCTGTTCATTGAATAATGTGCGCACGTTGGTTTCCTCCTCGCTTTGCCGCCTGCTCATTGGCATAGCGTGTTAATTCTGCTGTCATTTCATAGCGCATAAATGGTGTGATCAGATAGATCCCGTTAAACAGATCAAGCGCTGTATCAATCAGTGACTTCGTAATCGCAAGCCCTTCCTGATATGATTTTTCACGGTCACCAGATACTGCTGCCATCCGGTCCCTTACTTGTTCAGTCAATTTAATACCCGGTACTTCATTATGAAGGAAATCAGCATTTTTACTGCTGGTTAGAGGCATTAACCCGATGTATACAGGTTTTCCGAGATCCTTTACTGCTTCAGCTGTCTGGATCAGCTTTTCCTCAGAGAATACCGGCTGACTCATAAAGTAATCAGCCCCTGCAGTAATCTTCTTCTCCAGACGCTGCACGGCTCTTTCCACACTTCTGACATTCGGGTTAAATGCGGCTCCAATTGTAAATGAAGCTTTTTCACCCAGGTCCTTTCCGGACATGGACATACCGTTATTCAACTGCTGGATCATTTCAATCAGTTCAAATGATGATACATCGTAGACTGAGGCTGCGCCCGGGAAGTCTCCAACCTTTGTCGGGTCACCTGTTACAGCAAGTATATCGTGAAGTCCAAGTGTGTGAAGTCCCATCAGATGACTTTGAAGTCCGATCAAGTTACGGTCTCTGCACGTCAAATGAACGAGCGGACGTACGCCCTGCTGTTTGATCAGATAACCAAGTGATTCATTGGATACACGCGGGCTTGCAAGCGAGTTATCAGCAAGTGTTACGGCATCCGCTCCTGCGGCACCGAGTGCTTTTGCACCTTCAATAAATTTATCAGTATAGAGCTTTTTCGGTGGATCCAGTTCAACAATGACTGACTTGCGATCTCTGACAATATCTGTGAGCGGTTCAGGCAGATCTCTTTGTCTTGATTGCACTACAATCTTTTCAGCCTTTTCCACTCTTTTTTCAGTAATTGGGGCAAGTCCTTTAAGTGCCTGGCTGAATGCTCTTACATGATCCGGTGTCGTTCCGCAGCAACCCCCAAGCAGCCTGACTCCCTGCTCTCTGAACTGAGGCGCTACTTCTCCAAAGTATTCAGCATTATTGCTGTATTGGAGAGCCCCTTCTGAGTACGATGGAAGACTCGCATTTGGATAACAAGATAAATATGCTTTCTCAGGAAGTGGTACCTGTTCAAGAGACTTGATCATATGAAAAGGTCCCTGTCTGCAATTCAATCCGACTACATCGGCTCCAAGCTGTTCAAGCTCAAGCAGCGCTTCAGCAACCGGTTTACCATTTTGCATGACATCCGGTTCCTGGACTGAAATGTGCGCAATGATCGGCAGGTCCGTTTCTTTTCTGGCGATTTCAATAACCGCCGCCAGTTCTTCAAAATCGTAATATGTTTCAAATAGTAATCCGTCTACTCCTTCTAACAGTAAACAGTAAAGCTGTTCTCTAAATGTACGCTTGATTTCATTCAGGTCAATGGATTGCGGACGGAAGCTTCTGATCCCGCCGATTGTACCGAGAATAAAGGTATTTTCCTTCGCTGCAGCTTTAGCATTCTTTACAGCTGCAGTATTAATTTCTTTTACCTTTTCTTCAAGTCCGTAGCGCTCAAGCTTATGATAGTTCGCGCCGTAGGTATTTGTCTGTATCACATCAGCACCTGCATCAATATAAGCCTGATGAATCTGCTGAATATGTTCTGCATGCGACAGATTCAACTCTTCAAAGCACTGATCTGAACCATATGAATACAGGAGGGTTCCCATCGCGCCGTCACCAATCAGAATTCTTTGTTTCATTTCTTCGAGTAAGTTCATTATTTCACCCTTCCTGTTGTATATACAAAAAAGCCTTCTATCATCATAGATAAGAAGGCTTTAGACTACTAAGCTTCTTATCTTCCCTGCATGATTGCAGGATGGATTTAGCACCTTTTCACATTGTGTGTAGGTTGCTGAGGTTTCAACGGGCCTGTTCCCTCCGCCTCTCTTGATAAGAATCCACGCTATTCAATTAATTATGACAACTTTACAAGAATAGGGCTGTTGTGTCAATAGAAGCAGTGATTAAAATACTTGTAAGATGGACTTTTTCGATACAAAAAGAGGCTGAACAAATTTGTCCGAGCCCCTTTAATCGTTTCGCTTCGCTTCAGGCGGGCGCTTTCCACTGCTGGGCGGTGAGCCCCTCCGGCTTCGCCGTATGGTCTCACCTGTCCCTTTCCGCCGTAGGAGTCGCCGCCTTACGCTCCGCTACACTTAGGTATAATTTAAAACATCGTATACATTTTATAAATGTCACGTTCTTAAGATACTATTAATCTAAAGAAGTAATCCCCGGCAGTCTCCATTCTACTTCTTCTTCACCGATTGTGCCGAAAAGTTTGAATGCTGTTGAGGCTGCTGATTCGTATTGTAGTGAGCCTTCAGCTGATTCTCCTGGAGCGATTGTCCATTCTGCTGCGTCACCATATGCTGTTTTTTCTTCATCAGCAAGGTCTGTCAGTGTAAAGTTTTCTGAAGAGAGGCTTACTTCTTCTTCACCGTTATTAGTCACCGTCATATTGATTTCATATACACGGTTTGTATCATCGATCTGTTCAGCAACACCGGTATCAGTTACTGTAACTGTCAGGTCACCCGAAGTTACTTCGTCTCCTACAAGATAAAGTTCAGGTTCAGCACCTTCTTCTTCAGCTGCTTCCTCTGTTTCTGTTGAAGACGCTTCTGTCTCTTCTGCAGCTTCTTCTGTTTCTGCCGGCTCTGATGAATCATCTGAGCACGCGGCAAGCATAAGTGCTGCTGCCATTGCAGATACTAACCAAAATTTCTTCATATGGAAAACCCTCCTGAATATGTATGTCTGACCTCAGTATGATTCGTACAACGAAATAAATCAACCAATTACCTTTAAAAGGAAATAAGTTGTAATCTTCTCTATCTTCGCAATATTTTGTTAGAATGATTATAAAGGAGAGATGCGGTATGTGCGGACGATTTTCTTTAGTGGAAGCGATGTATGATCTGCAACAGTATTACCAGTTTGAAATGCGAGAGGATTTTTTGTACACACCTAACAGAAACCTGTCGCCAAGTCAGCAGGCTGCCGCGATTGTACAGGTGAATGGACACCGTTATCCTGCCTCGTTCAGATGGGGATTAATACCGCCTTTTGCAAAGGATGAAAAAATCGGTTATAAGACATTTAACGCCCGGTCTGAAACAGTTGCGGAGAAGCCAAGTTTTAGAAAAGCTTTTCAATCAAAGCGATGTCTGATTCCTGCTTCATCATTTTACGAATGGAAAAAGTCGGGGAAAGATAAACAGCCATTTGAAATCAAAAGGCGTGACGGGGAGCCGATTACGTTTGCCGGTCTGTGGGAGTCCTGGCGTCATAATGACGAGATTGTCAGAAGCTGTACAATCTTAACCACTGAGCCTAATGATTTGATGGCAGATATTCACAATCGAATGCCTGTTATTTTAGAGCGTAACAGTTTCGATCAATGGCTTGACCCGGAAGAGAACAAAGAATCTCTTCAAAAGCTGCTGAAGCCCTGCGCGAGTGAACTGCTGACTGCTGAAGCCATATCAGGAGACAGATTTAAAAAATCCGGCGCCTCACAATAGAGACGACGGATTTTTATCATTAGACACCCTGTTTTTCAAAGCGGTGAAGCTTTCTGTTCTCACCGATGACAATCAGGACATCATCTTTTTCAATTTTATCCTCTCCACTTGGAGATACGAGCATATCATGCTTTCTATAGATCCCGACAATGTTGCAGCCGAAGCGGTTTCTGACATTCAGCGCTGCAATGGTTCTTCCGATAATTTTCGGTGTTGCTTTTATTTCTACCATTGAGTGCTCTTCTGTCAGTTCAACATAATCAATAAAATGCTTGGATGCCAGTCTGTGTGCAATCCGGCGTGCCATGTCTTTTTCAGGTCTGATCACGCGTGTTGCGCCAATCTTTTCAAGTACTTTCTGATGGTAAAGGCTTGAAGCTTTCACCCAGATTTCTTTTACACCAAGGTCAGTTAAAATAATCGTTGTTAAAATACTTGCCTCTATATTTTCACCGAAAGATACAACAACAAGGTCAAAATTTCTGATTCCGGCCTGAATCAGAAGCTGCTCATCCTGTGCATCTCCCTGGATGACATGAGTGGCAATATCAAAGTATTTATCTACTAACTCTGCATTGCGGTCCATCGCAAACACTTCTGCACCAATTTCGTGGAATTCTTCAACCAGATGTCCTCCGAAACTGCCTAACCCAAGTACTGCAAATTGTTTGTTCATGTCAATCCTTCTTTCTTTTCACATACCTTTAGTAGACAATCCGGGAAAGTTTATCCTCGAGATTATTAATAAAGGTAAGTTTTTGCATCGTTTTAATTTGATGAAGAAATGGTGCATGTTCTGGCTTTACTCCAGTAATCGTGCAGCTGGTGCCGAACAGTGAAAAGCTTTTGATCATTTTCATTAATTCATCAACGCCGGAATGCTCCATGATACCGACTGACTGTAGATCAATGATTACTTCATCAATATTATTTGTATACAGGTTTGCTAAAATGCGCTCCTGATTTGTATGAATTAATGTAACAGTTAAATCTCCAAATATTGGAATCAGTACGATCTCATCAGTCAGATGAATCGCTGCAGTACTCAGTTCACTGATTCTCAAAAGGGATTTCTCAAGCTGTGTCTTTTTTAAGATAAGTTCCATATCACTTTCTTCAAGCCTGCGCTGATGTTCTTTTACTTTGTTCATCAGCTGAACGATCATATGATCCTCCTGCTGAAGAATAACAGCGGCCTGCTCACTATCCCATTCGATCAGGAGTGTGAAAAGTGAGATTGTTCCTTCTGCCGTGACCAGGTTTAATTCTAATTTTTCCACATGCTTTTCCTGTATAAATTTAAGGGCTTTTTCCCGGCTTTCATGATCAACCCAGTCGAGGAATGAAGGGGCTTTGCCAAGCAGTTTCAGTGCTTTGCCTGAAGCTTCTTTTATGTTCATTTTATGATCAATGATCACCACAGGCATTGGCATGGCATCAAGGTGAATCAACTTTTATTTTCCTCCTTTAGTGCGATCATCCAACCAGTCAGTCAGTTCGCTTCCTTCCTGGATAATTGTTACTTTGGAGTCATCCGCTTTATCTAGCAGTTGATCAGGCAGAGATAGAAAGCGCCCGCCGATTAACAGCTCAATGTTCTCAAAACGCTCCATCAGTCGCTGAATATATGAAGGAACTCTTTCCCCCTGTTTCAGCATGCTTGCTGACATCCCGATCACATCCGGTTCCCAGTTAACAGCCATTGTCAGAACAAATTCTACAGGAAGATTTGCTCCCATCATGCGCACATCAAAACCTTTTTCTTCAAAGATCTGTGCAATCATCCGGATACCAAGGTCATGCTCTTCTTTTTCAACGCAGAAAAACAGCGCTTTGCCCTGGTCCTGCTCTCTATTGCTGATTCTTGGAAGAAGAATTTCATGCTTATAACGTGCTAGTGTGAAATCACAAGTTGTAGTGGCAAGATGTTCATCTGCAACTGAAATCTCATTTTCCTGCCATTTCTGACCGATTTTCACCATAGCGGGTGTTAATAGCTGATAAAATATTTCTTCTGTTGAGGCACCATTGTTAACCTCATTAATGACATATTCCCATGCCTTATCCTGATCTCCATCAAGCAGTACATGCGTGAAATCCGTTACGGTTTCCATTATATGATCACTCCTTATCCATTCGAGTGTCTAACTTATATACAGATTCTCGTTGTTCTGCTGTGGAAAGTCAACTGTTCCACTTTCTGGAGTCAGACTGATTGCCATTCACCACGATACATAGTGACTTCTTCAAGCTCAACACCAAGCTCCTTCGTATAGCGCTTGATCTTTTTTACCTCGCCTGGTGTGACAAAAGACAGTACGGTTCCTTTTGCCCCGGCACGGCCTGTCCTGCCTGAGCGGTGAATGTATTGATCGAGTGATTCAGCAGCATCCATATGAATCACATACGTTACTTCTTCAATATCAAGACCGCGTGTAGCTAAGTCTGTTGCAAGCAGGAGCGGTAATTCGCCTTTACGGAATTTTCTCATAGAAGCGGCTCTTTCTTCTTTTGTTAAATCACTGTGCAGAACAGCAATCTCAAGGTTTTTATAGTTCAGCTTTTCAGCCGCTGTCATCACATCGAGCACTTCCTGCATAAATGCCAGCGACTTTTCCTGTTTCATTGAATCCATCCGGACCATTCTTCTGATCATATCGATTTTTTCACGGTGCTCACAGACCATATACTGGTGACGTACGTCTCCCTGCAGGATCTCTTCACGGCCCACTTTCACAACTTCAGGTGACTTCATAATCCCTTTACCGTCTTCAATTACTTCTTCCGGTAAAGTTGCGGAGAACATCCCCATTTGTCTTTGATCAGCAAGCGTGCTTTTAATAATCTGTCCGATTGATTCTTTGTGCTCCGGTAAAAGAAGCTGATCAGCTTCATCTAAAATGACTGTCCTGATCTCATGTGTCTTGAGCTTTTTCTGTTTGATCAGCTCTAGAATACGCCCTGGTGTTCCGACGATTACATGAGGCTGTTTTTTTAATTTTTCAAGCTGTCTTTTCGGATTTGCACCGCCAATGATAGACGCTGACTTCATCCCCGCACCCTTCCCCCACTGCTGAAGCACATCAAGGATCTGCATAGACAGCTCTTTTGAAGGAGCAAGAATTAAAGCCTGAGGCAGCTTTTGGTCAGCTTTAAGATTTTCAATCAGAGGCAGTACGTAAGAAAGTGTTTTCCCTGTACCCGTTGGTGATTCAGCGATTACATCTTTTCCTTCTCTCATCAGGGGAATGACCTTCTCCTGAACCGCTGTCATATTCTTAAATCCTGATTCATTCCATTTATCAAGTGTTTTATCAAGCATCTTTTCCACTCTCCGTTCATCTCATTGCTTATTATTGTACCATTTTCGATGAATTTACGCAGGAATTGAAAAAGAGACCGGACAATTATGTCCAGGTCTCCCTGCGTTAACTGAGGAGCTGCTCTCTCAGCTGACTTTTCTGCAGATCTGCATAGAAGCCGTTTTGTGTGATCAGCTGCTCGTGATTTCCTTTTTCGATCAGCTGTCCGTTATTTAATACAAGTATCTGATCAGCGCTCTGAATCGTATTTAACCTGTGAGCGATGACAAAGCTGGTTCTTCCTTTCATCAGTACTTCAAGCGCTTCCTGAATCCTAATTTCAGTCACCGTATCAATACTTGAAGTCGCCTCATCAAGAATAAGCAGCTCAGGATCAGCAAGCATTGCCCGAGCGATCGCCAGTAGCTGACGCTGCCCCTGACTGATTCCCTCACCGTCTGCCTTCAGCACTGTATCATAACCGTCAGGCATTTTCTTAATAAAGCTGTCCGCATTTGCCATGGCAGCTGCTTTTTCAACTTCCTTATCAGTTGCAGTCAGCTTTCCGTAACGGATATTCTCGCGGATCGTCCCCTGAAAAAGGATAGAATCCTGGAGTACGAAAGCCATGTGACTTCTCAGGCTCGACCTTTTAATCTCAGTCAAGTCCACGCCGTCGATCAGCACGCTTCCACCGGTTGGGTTATAAAAGCGTGACAGCAGGTTAATAATTGTGGTCTTGCCTGCACCAGTCGGACCGACGAGCGCAATGGTTTCACCCGGTGAAGCTTTAAATGAAATTCCTTTTAGAATCGGTTCATCCTCTTCATAGGAAAAAGATACATTTTCAAACACTACATGTCCCTGAAGATTTTCAAGATCACGCGCATGTTTCTCATCTTTTCGTTCTTCACTTTCATTCATGATATCAAATACCCGCTCAGCACCCGCTACAGCTGATAACAGTGTATTAAACTGATTGGCAAGATCATTCAGCGGCCTTGTGAACTGTCTTGAATATTCCACAAAAATAACGATGACACCAATTGTGATATATCCATTTAGCGCAAGCACCCCGCCGACCAGAGCAATCACAGCAAAGCTCAGGTTATTTAAAAAGTTCATCAATTTCGGAATAAATCCGGAAAATGTCTGAGCCCAGAAGCCCGCGAGTCTCAGCTTTTCGTTTTTCTCCTCAAACTGATCAATGACCCGCTCTTCCTGCGAGAAGGTTTTTATAATTCTCTGACCGGACAGCGTTTCCTGTATATAACCATTTAACTCACCAAGGTTACGCTGCTGTTCTTTAAAAAGCCGTCCCGTCCTTTTCGTAATCCACTTCAGCCCGAATACCATTGCCGGGATGACAAGAACCGTGATCAATGTAAGCAGCGGACTTAAATAAAGCATCACGCCAACTGTACCGACAAGTGTCAGTACGCTTGAGACAATCTGAATGACTGAACTGTTAAGTGTTGAACTGACATTTTCCATATCATTTGTCACCCGGCTCATCAGTTCACCGTGCTGCCTTTTATCAAAGAAAGGAATTGGCAGCTTCTGCAGATGATTAAACAGCTGCGTTCTCATCGTAAAAACAGTCTCCTGTGCTATTCTGACCATCCACATTGCCTGAAACCACATAGAGAGTGAATAGATGATATAGACTGCTGCGAGTATCCAGATCAGCTGCAAAAGCCCGTTTGTATCACCGGAGACGATATAATCATCAATTGCCATGCCGACAAGAAAAGGTCCGAGCAGTGCCATTGCTGAACTGATCAAAACCATAAGCAGGACAAGATAAAGCTTTACTTTATTCATCGATAAGTAGTGCCAGATCTTTTTTACCGTTCCGCCAAAATCATCTGCTTTTCGTTTCTTGGAACCTGCTGCCGCCTCGTCGATTTCTTCAAGAGACCTTCTTTTATATTGGAACGGCCGTCTGATTTCATTCAGCATATGGGAGTGCCTCCTTCCCAGCCTGGGATGCGACAATCTTTCTGTAAAGCTCAGATGTTTTTACAAGCTCATCATGATGACCTTCATTCAGCAGCCTGCCATCTTCAATTAACAGAATTCTGTCTGATGCCATTGTTGTACTGATCTTTTGTGTGATCATAATCGTTGTACAGGAAAGTTCTTCAAGTGCCTGAAGCAGTCTTGCCTCAGTTTTCATATCAAGTGCACTTGTACTGTCATCAAGCAGCAGAATAACAGGCTTTTTAACGAGTGCCCTTGCAATTGAAAGCCGCTGCTTCTGGCCACCTGACAAGTTGACACCTTTTTGACCGAGAATAGTATCATACTGCTTTGGCAGACTCATCACTGTATCATGAATCTGGGCCCGTTTTGCAGCCTCCTGTACTTCTTCAAATGAGGCGTGCTCATTTCCCCACCTGATATTTTCCTGAATCGTTCCTGTAAAAAGCATAGCCTCCTGCGGGACAAAACCAATCTGGTTTCTCAGGTTCTTCAGTGTCATATCACTGATCGGCTGGCCATCAATTCTGATCGTTCCTTCATTTACATCATATAGTCTTGGAATCAGCTGAAAGATCGTCGACTTACCTGATCCTGTCCCTCCAAGCACCGACACTCTTTCACCTGCTTTTACTGTAAACGTCAGATCATCAATTACTTTCATTGAAGTCTCAGGGTATGTAAAGCTCACCTGATCAAATGAGATCTCCCCTTTTTTAATTGTATAATTCCGGCTCGATTCACTGTCGTAAAGGTCAATGTCTGTATTCAGTACATCACTGATTCTTGTGCTTGAGGCCTTTGCCCGTGAGAAAACCATAATGATCATCGTGACAATTGAAAGTGCGCCAGTCATCCTAGTAGCATAATTCACAATCGCGACTACTTCACCAACGCTTGCTCCGCCTGTATTCACTTCAACTGTACCAAACCACAGAATAACGAGAATGCTAATATTCATCAGCAGTAAAATAACCGGCATAGTTACCTCTATCAGTCGCAGTGCAGAGACGGTCTTATCCATCAGCTGCTCACTTGACTGACGGAACCGCTTCATCTCATGCCTGCCTCTTAAAAAGGCTTTAATCAGTCTGATGCCGATGAGATTCTCCTGCATCACGTTGTTTACGTGATCCAGCCGTTCCTGGACAGACTTAAACAAATTTCCTGCTTTACTCATAATAACGACTAAAAACAGCACCAGGACCGGTACTGAGACGACTAGAACAAGCGCCAGCATCGGATTAACCAACAGCGCCATAATGACACTTCCGATCACAAGGAGCGGCGCGCGCATCATGATTCTCAAACTCATAAAAACCGTATTCTGTAGCATGGTTACATCATTGGTCAGTCTTGTAATGAGTGAAGATGTTGGAAAGACACTGAAGTTTGAAAAGGAAAAACCCTGTACCTTTTTATAAAGCGCTTCTCTGATATCAAAGCCAAAGCTTTGGCTGACATGCGAAGAATAAAATGAGTTCGTGACACCCGCTGCAAATGCTGCAAGTGAACAACCAACCAGAACTGCACCCCACATCATGACGGCAGATAAGTCATTTTGCAGAATACCCTGGTCTATAATATAGGAAATAATCAGCGGCTGAACCAGTTCCACCGCAAGTTCAGTCAGCATTAATAAGAGTGCGATTACAATTGCAATTTTATAAGGTGTTAAATAGGAGGTGATTTTTGTCATACACATACTTCCTTCCAGACCATTTGATACTCGAAATACCTATTCGTACTGTACCATAATTTTGCCACTTTTCAGAGAGATTTAGCTGAGCTAAGTTGCAATTGGGTTCTGCGATTGAAAGTATCACGTGATATTTTCTGATGATCCGGATTTATCAGGTAGCTCATTGCATCTTCTATTCCCTTTTAAAGTTGGCTTGAATCTGAGAAACACAATTGTTTTATGTGTCTTGCACTATTTATAGCTGAACATACAAAAAGAGCCGGGCTCAGGAGCCTGACTCTTTTGTTTCACTGCTTTCAGATTCTATGATTTCTTCCTTTTCTTCAGTTACCCACTTTTTCTGATAAAAACGGACTTTAACGAGATCCCGCGTTTTCTTTTTTGTCAGAACGTAAAGGGTGTCGCCTTCCTTCAGTCTTGTAACACCGGTTGGGGTGAGAATCTTTTCATTTCTGATTACAGCGGTAATGAGCGTATATTTTGGCAATGTGATATCTGCAAGCTTCATGCCGGCTACCGCTGCATCCTCCGGAATCGTGAGCTCAACCATCTCAGATTCAGTCTTACCGAGTGCAATCAGCTCAAGACTGTATGGACTCTGTAATTTTTCTTCACCTGCAAGACCAAGCTTATTCCCAAGCCATGACAGCGTACCACCCTGAATCAGAGCTGAAGTGAGCACAACGAAAAATACTGTATTAAAGATCAGCATTGCATTTTCTACACCCGCTACAATCGGATAAGTGGCTAATACGATCGGGACAGCGCCTTTTAAGCCCGCCCAGGAGATAAAGACCTTTTCTTTCACATTGTATTTCATACCGATCATACTGAGGAATACACCTACAGGACGGGCAATCAGCATGAGAATAATTGATAGCAGCATGCCCTGCCAGATCACTTCAAGCAGCTGATTCGGAAAAACAAGCAGCCCAAGCATAATAAACATAACGATCTGCATCATCCATGCAAAACCTTCATTGAACCTCAGGATCGAATGACGGTAAGGAATTTCATAATTCCCGACTACAACAGCCATCACATAAACAGCCAGTAAGCCGCTTCCGCCAATAAAAGTTGTACCAGCGTATGTAAAAATAGCAAAGGATAAAGCAAGCACCGGGTATAAGCCCGAAGCATCCAGATTGATCTTAGTGATAGCAAGAACAGTCAATCTCCCAAGCACTAACCCTGCAACCAGGCCGACAGACATCTGAATCAGGAACCCTGAAATCATCGCCCAGACGCCTGTGTCTGGAATCTGTATCAGTTCAATAAACATGACTGTTAAAAATACAGCCATCGGATCGTTCGTACCTGATTCCGCTTCAAGTGTGGAAGTGAGCTTTGATTTTATATTTTTAGTCCCAAGTACAGAAAAAACTGCTGCGGCATCTGTTGACCCGACGATGGCCCCAAGCAATAAACCTTCAAGCCATGACAGTTCCAAAATCCATACAGCCGCTACGCCGACAATACCTGAAGTGATCAACACTCCGGCGGTCGCAAGTGAAGTAGATGCACCAATAACGGGCCTGATACTTTGCCAGCTGGTTTGTGTACCACCTTCAAAGAGAATAATTATAAGTGCTAATATACCGACAAGCTGGACAAATTCAGTATTTTCAAAGTAGATAAATTCGCTGAGAAGCATACCAGCGACTAAGAAAAGAACAAGTGAGGGCATTCCTAAACGCGAAGAGAACTTTGTAGCGGCTACACCGATAATCAGCATGGCTGCCATTAAAAATATCAAACCGTCTACCGAAAAATCCACATACTCACTCCTTTGAATCATCTAGTCATTAAATTATATCAAAACACGATTCGAAATACGCTTGTGAAGCATTATACATTTAAAAAATACCTGGATCATTTAATCTGAGATCCAGGTGCTTAGGCTATTCAATCGTATTTAATGCTTTTACAAGTGCATTTCCGTAAGCTGGTAGATCGGGTGGTCTTCTGCTTGAAATGATATGACCGTCTGTCACAACTGCTTCATCATGCCAGATCGCACCTGCATTCGTCATATCGTCTTTAATACCAGGTGTACTTGTTACGTTAACACCCTTTAAAATATTTGCTGAAATCAATACCCAGCCTGCATGACAGATCTGACCAATCATTTTCTGATGCTGATTCATATGCTGTACCATTTCAATGACCTCTTTATAACGTCTTAATTTATCCGGCGACCAGCCGCCAGGTACTAAAATGCCATCATATTCTTCTACATTGATTTCATGAAAAGCATAATCACTTACAGCAGGCACACCATACTTCCCAATATATTCATGTCCGTTCTTTTCACCGACAATATGAACGACTACTCCCTCTTCTCTCAGGCGCATAACCGGATACCAGAGCTCGAGGTCCTCAAAATCATCGCTCACTAGCGCAATTACTTTTTTAGCATTTAAATTCATATATAACCCTCCTCATTTATCCCTTTCGTACATACCATTACCGCTTTGATGTATACTGAAACAATAACACATGAAAGGTGGACGTATATATGAATATAACAGCTTATACGGTTGAAAAAATAAATGACGCATTCGGTATTCTCACAGGAGACCGTTTTGAATTTATGCTTGAGCTTGCAAAAGATGAGGAAGATGAGCTGTTTGAAGACGGTGACGTCAGCATCAAAGCGCTGTACAAAGTAGAAGACGGCGAGGAACAGCTGATGAAGTATGACCTGATTAAAAGCAGTGATGGTCAGGTTCTTGACTTTGAGCTTGAAGATGAAGAAATCGAATCAATCAAAGCATTCTGCAGCGATCACTGGCAGGAAGCACAGGAAGAAGCATAATATGAATTATTTTAGCAGAAATCCAGATTTGGATTTCTGTTTTTTTATGCTGGTTTGAACCGTGGCTGTTGACTGCATTCGGTTGTAGCTATGGAGCAGTCGATTGAGTTTTGACTGCAGTCGATCTGGCTGGATTTGCAATTTACAGCACTCAAACTGGTTTGCACAGCACCCGATCAGAAATTCATAGCACTCAAATGTTTTTTCTAGTCACTCGGGATCCCCCCTCATGCAAATTTCAAGAATCGTCAAAATCTTTCCTTGACTCGAAATACATATTCACATAAGATTATGATGAAATGATCAATACTTTATACCTATATAAATGGAGGAAGGATGACATGATGAAGGGGTCCGTAGGTCAAAAGCTGGTATCCGCCTTTCTGGTCGTTGCATTAATTTTTGCAGCATCAGGTATATATTCTTATATGAATATGCGGGCAATGAGCCAGACATTTGAAGATGTCACTGAGTCACTTTTTGAAGCGAGAGCTGCCATACTGGAACTTGAAAGTACGGTTCATGAACAAAACAGTACATACAGAGGATTTTTACTGTCCTCACAATCTATTTATCTTGATACATTTTACGAATTGAATGCAGAAACAGCAGCGATCAGTGACCGGATTGAATCTCTAATCACTGATGAGGCATCTTTAAAGCTTTTAGCTTCTATTGATAATAAAAATACAGAAATGCTGACAATCGGTGAAGATCTTCTTCCTTTATTTGAAGCAAATCCTGATATCGCCAGAGTCAGAGCAACCGGCACGATGACGCCGCTCGCTAATCAGCTTGCAGGGGAAGCGAATGATATGATTGACCGGATCAATGCAGACATCTCTTCTACACTGCTTGAATCCAATGCATCCATTGCACAGGCTCGAACGCTTTCATCTGTCATGATGGGAGCAGCCTTCATTATTGCGATCCTGCTTGGTGTGATTCTGACGTCACGCATTACAAAACCTCTCAAGTCTATGACAGCAATGGCTGAACGTGTAGCTAACGGCAACTTGACTGATCAGCCTGTACCGATGAAAGGCAAGGACGAAATCGCAAAACTGCAGCATTCGTTCATTGCGATGCAGGATAATCTGAAAAATTTAATTCAGCAGATTTCATTAAATTCAGCTCAGGTTGCCGCTTCATCTGAAGAGCTTTCAGCGAATGCTGAACAGACTTCAAGAGCAACGGAACAGACGGCCGGTTCAATTGAAGAAATCTCAAGAGGCTCTGAAAATCAGGTATCTGCTGCTGACAGAAGCGTTGAGTCTCTTCATAATGTAACTGTCGGGATCCAGACGATTGCTGAAAGTGCAAATGTGATTGAAAATTATTCAAATGAATCACTTACTCATGCAAATGAGGGTGGTGCACTCGTTGAAAATACGGTTCAAAACATGTCGTCGATCAGTCATCGGGTGGATGTATCTGACCGGGCCATTCAAAACCTTTCCTCACGCACAGATGAAATTGGTTCAATTTTAGATGTCATCAGAGGGATTGCAGATCAGACAAATCTTCTGGCACTGAATGCAGCTATTGAAGCTGCACGTGCCGGTGAACACGGCAAAGGTTTTGCAGTCGTTGCTGATGAGGTGAGAAAGCTTGCTGAGCAATCTGCAGGCTCTACTCATAAAATCAATGACCTGATCGCTGAAATGCAGAAAGACTCTTCAAGATCCGTTGAAACGATGAATGAGGTAAAAGCTGAGGTTGAACGCGGCATCAATGCTGCACAGGAAACGCGTGAAAAATTCCAGCTGATTGTCGGGTCTGTTGAACAGATGACCACTCAGATTGAGCAGATGAACGAAACCGCACAGGATATCGCTGCAAAATCAGATGAGGTGACTGTAACAGTCGGCAGCATGACCGGCATTGCCAAAGATACAAATGATCACTCCGCAAGCGTCAGCGCTGCTGCTCAGCAGACACTCGCATCTATGGAAGAAGTCACATCCTCTGCCACTGCGCTTACTGGGATGGCTGAAGAGCTTCAGGAGTTGATTGCAAGATTCGAACTGCCGGCTGAAGTAACTTCTGAAGACAATGAATTATATGAAGAACCTGCCTTTGAAGACGTGAAAGGCGAAGAGATAGATGGAGACACTTTTGTAGATGAGTATAGTTATGAAAATGAAGACGATAAAACAGATGAACATGAGCAACAGTCAAAAATATCATAGAACAGCTAAAAGGCCGGGACAATTTATTTTGTCCCGGCCTTTTGATTATTGAATTTTTCTTCTCGTTAACTGAAGCTCAACCTGAAAGAAATTGCTGGCGCAGTCAATTTTTCACCCGTTCGTACTTTCACGTATCCTATCATTTAATCATTTTTCATTTTTACACTTAACGCCAAGTCAATTGCATGCGTCATTCATAGATCCGAATCACTTCATCTGATTCAATCCACGCTGGATAAAAGGCAAACTCAAGCGTCAGCGGGTTTTGATAACTGCTGCTTTCAAACCTGAAATCCATCATGGATTTCCCATCGTATGAGCGGTAACCTGCTGACGGAATATCAACAGTTTTGCCATCAGCATCTGTTGCCTGACTGAAAAGACTGTACCCAAAGTCTGCCCTGTTAATTTCAAGCTCTATCCCGAGGCGGTCAATGGATGTAAACGTGATACCCGAATCCTCCGGCGCCGAAATTACTTTCCCGGTATCAGTATCGACTGTTACTGCTTCATGCTCCTGTTCGACTGCCTGCACTTTTCCGATAATGAGAGAAAGACTTTCAGGCATATCAAAATAGCTGCTTTCAAAATAAACGGTTCTTGCTTCAGCATCACCGGTCGAGGTAAGGCCGTGGGCTGCCTGCTTCCACTCTTCCCCGCTCTCATCTGTCATCTTCATCGCTTCATAGGCCAGGATTTTTTTCTCATTGGAAGGGTCGGGTATCAGTTCAACACTGACTCTGATCGGTGATATATTCACTTCTTTAATGGTAAGTTCCTGCTCTTCAATACTGACGGTTTTATTCAGCTCATACGTTTGCGTTCCCGCTTTTTCAGTAGATAACGTAATTGGTATTTCGATTTCACCTTCGAACGCGTGCTGATTCTGCCTGTCACCAAAGACCACTGTCAGCTCTCTTCCAGGAGAATAGCCATCTTCGAAGAAAAAGTTAGCCGATCCTGTTAGCAACGTACTTTCAGGGTCTGCATCTAGATCCGTTCCTGTTGAATAAGAAGCATCCACACTTTCACCGTTTTCATCAAGCAAATCACTTACTGCAAAAAACGGATCTCTTACCGGTTCCGGAATTTCGACAGTATAGAATATGACAAGCCCCTGCTCATCCTGTATGGCAGAATCAATTGTGATGATCACGCCATCTCTGGAACGGCTGACACCGATTGCTTCCATATAATCATTTTCGACCGCTTTTTGAAGTCCCCTGTCATCACGGATTAATTCTACAATCCGGTCCATCCCCGGAATAGATGCAATATGGCCTGCCATAACAGAAGACACTCTGACAGTCATGACAAATGAGAGGATCAGGACGGCTGCTGCAGTCAGCGGAATGAACCATTTTTTATATGCACGCTTATGTTTACCGCGTGCTCTTTTCATTCCCGTCAGAATTGCATCATCCAGCCGGTCGTCAGGTACTGGCAGCTGTTCAACCTTTTGCTGATAATCTTTTAATTTATTCTCCTCATTTTGATACACGAGTATGCTCTCCTTTCTCAAACCAGCGTTTCAAACGTGATAGTGACTTGTAGAGTTTTGTTTTCACTGTACCTTCAGGCATATTCAGTGCATGAGCAACCTGTGTAATCGTCATATCCTGAAAGTATTTCATATGAACCAGCTCCCTTTCATCCGGCTCCAGACTGTCGAGTGCTTCTGCTGTTTCCAGAAAAGAGTCTTTTACATCAGTTGCCATTTCACTTTCTTCAAACAGCTGAGGCACCATTCTTTTTTTCTTTTTTAATTCAGTCTGGCAGACATTAATCATAATTCTGATCATCCAGGTTTTAGCATAAGCCGGCTGCTTCAGTGTTTTAATTGACTTGTATGCTCTGTAAGTCGTCTCCTGCACTGCATCAACTGCATCCTGTTCATTTTTTAAATAAGCGTATGCCGTTCTGTATAAGTCAGCTTTAAATGCTTTCATCAGCATGACAAATGCATCTTCATCTCCGCTGACGGCATCAGATGCGATTTTCTCAAGATCCATCTGTCTCCCCCTTTACTCTCTATCTATATATTAGAACAACTTCCGGCTAAAAAAGTTTTATTAATTTAGCTGAAACCTTTTATCTTTTCTCACGTATAAGGTATTGTAACAGGAAAGACGTATAAAAAAGGATGATGAACAGATGAGCTTTTTTAAGCGGCTGTTTGGCGGAAAAACAGATACGCGACCGGAAGTTAAGGACAGAACCGTTCATAACCTGAAAATCGGTGATGTTGTCACGTATGATCTTCAGGACTATGAGGTAGTTGGTAAGCTATCGTATAACGATCACGGTTTTAAATGGTCAGCCTATCAGCTTCAGGGCGTGCAGGAAGTAATCTGGCTCGGTGTCGAAATGGATGATGAGCTCGAACTCGGCATTTACAAAAAATCAACACTGAAACTTCAAGAGCCTCTCCCAAAGGAAATTGAATATGAAGGCACGATGTATTACCTGGATGAAACAGGCTCAGCAATCGTAAAAGGCGAAGGCAGAAGTCAGAATGTAGACGGTGTAAAGTGTAAATATGCCGAATACTATGATGAAGATGATGAAAAGGCGCTGTCAGTTGAGATCTGGGGCGGCGATGTAGAAGCGAGTACAGGTTACAGCATAGAGGAATACGAACTCAAAATCATTGCAGGATCACACTAAATTAACTGGAGGAATGACAAATGTTTCAATTTTTCAAACGAGTAAAGACAGTTGTAGGATCAGAGTTAAATTCAATGCTAGATAAAGCTGAAGATCCGGTAAAAATGCTTGATCAGTTTATGCGTGAAATGGAAGCAGATATCCGCGAGGTCGAAACGGCAGTAGCCAAGCAGATCGCAAGCGAAAAAATGCTGCAAAAGAAGGTTGAAGACGCTGAAAGTATGATGAAAAAGCGTGAAGAGCAGGCAATGAAAGCAATTGAGTCAGGGAATGAAGATCTTGCCCGCCGCGCGCTTGAAGACAAGAAGAACCACGCTGATCAGGCTGCTTCTCTTGAGGATTCATATGCAAGAGCAAAAGAAGATGTTGCAGGTCTGAGAACAAAGCTCGATGAAATGAAGAAAGAATATAATGAAATGAAGCTTAAAAAGGATTCATTAAAAGCGCGTGCTGAATCTGCAAAAACACGTACAAAGATGAACCGTACACTTTCAGGAATCAACAATGACGCATCACGCGGCGGCTTTGAAAGAATGGAAGAAAAAGTGATGCAGTTTGAAGCAGAAGCGGAAACAAGTGAAGACCTCCGTCAGTCAAACCGCAGTCTGGATGATGAGTTTGATGCACTTGATAACAGTGTAGACGATGAGCTTGCTGCACTGAAAAAGAAAATGGGTAAAGAGTAAAACTTGCCAGGGCCGGTGTGACATTTTTTGTCACCAAGGCCCTTCTTTTGCTGTAAAATACTAAATATCTTTATGCGGAAAAGGCGGTGAGAATATGAAACGGTCGGTTATGTCAGTCATGATTATCGCTGTCATGCTGTTTGTAGCAGCCTGCGGAAACAGTGGCGGTTCTATATTTAAAGATGGCATCGAAGATTATATAAGCACTACATATACTTTATACGATACGGTGGAAAGCGCGGAAAACAGTGATCGCTATGCAAGAATTTATCAGGCTGAAAATAGAGATCTGGCAACAGTATCCGATGAACTCCAAAATCACGAAACACCTGATGAAATGAGTGACATTAACGATGGAAAACAGATTTTCATCTTTGATAATGTTTTTGTGACGCTGACTGAATCAGAAGATGATCCGGATACAACCCTGATCGAAGTAGCAGAAGAAGAATTTGCGCGTAATAACTACGGACCGAGCTTTTTTGAAGGCTATCTGCTTGCAAGCCTGATCTCAAATCTTTTCGGAACCAACTGGTATGATTCACGTAACAGACAATGTAATCTGAACCCTGAACGCTGCTATGGCGGCTATAATTCAGCCGGTTCTTACGTAGGTAAAAACTCTACACCAACAATACGCGGATCTAGTAATCGCGGTGGCGGTATCGGATTTGGAAAATAACTTCTATTTTGAGAGGAGCAAATAAAATGGAACCATTTTTATTAACGGCTATGTACTTTGCAATTGCGATTGTCGTCATCCTGATCGGGGTTGCAGTATTTGAATTGATTACTACAAAATATAAGGACTGGGATGAAATCCTTGCCGGAAATAAAGCTGTTGCCCTATCGATCAGCGGGAAAATTATCGGGATCAGTATTATCCTTGCTTTTGCGATCTATCACAGCTTCGCAGTATGGGAAACGCTGGTCTGGGGCGGTATAGGTGTGGTCCTGCAAATGATCGGATATCTTCTTTTTGAAGCATTCACACGCAAATTCTCTGTTGAAGAACAGCTTCACAAAGGTAACCTTGCAGTCGGCATCATCAGCTTTGGTGTATCAGTCGGACTTGCATTTGTAATTGGCGCTTCAATTACATAATTTAAGCGGTAAGGAGCTTCACCATGAAGACAATGAATGATCTGGGCATCAAACAAAGTAAGACGATCTACTGGGCTTCAGGAATCGTTTCAATATGCGGGATTATATTTGAAGTATTATTTGGAGCTGCGGGCTCTTACATTCTGGGAGATGGTGTGAAGCAATATACGCTCACCATCTCACTTTTTTTAACTGGCATGGGCATTGGGGCTTCGATTAGTGAACGTGTCACGCGTAACCTGATCCCCTCTTTTATCTGGATCGAATATGCAATCGGGATCATTGGCGGACTCTCCACCTTCCTGTTTTTTGGCGTAACAGCCTTTCTTCCTGATGGCACGGATGCAATCTTCCTCTATTCCATCACCTTAATTGTCGGTGGATTAACCGGACTTGAACTGCCAATTCTGATCAGAAAAGCGAATGATATCGGTGTAACGCTGCGTAAAAGTACAGCCAGGGTGTTATTCTCGGATTACGCCGGCGGCCTGATCGGCGGACTGCTATTCGTCTTCTTTCTGCGACCTGAATTCGGCCTTGTTAAATCAGCCTTTCTGGTCGGCTTAATCAACGTGGCAGTCGCGCTGTGGGTCCTATTTTATTTTAAAAAAGAGATCAAACGGTTCAGACTCCACCTTACTGCAGGTATCGGATTTTTCCTTGTGCTGTTTTCAGGCATTTTCTGGGGAGAAGAAATGGCTTTTTCATTCGAGCAGAAGTTGTACCGGGATCCAATCATTTATCATGAACAAACGGATTACCAGCAGATTATCCTCACGAAAGAGCGTGGCGATGTCAGACTGTTTTTAGATGGGCAGCTTCAGATGAGTTCAACGGATGAATACCGTTATCATGAAACGCTTGTCCACCCTGCTGTTGAAGCCGCTGATTCACCTGAGAATGTATTAGTGCTCGGCGGTGGTGATGGACTCGTTCTGCGCGAGCTTTGGAAATATGATGATGTTGAATCGGTGGATTTAGTAGATCTTGACCCTGCTGTTGTCGACCTGGCTGAAACAAATTACGATCTGCTTCAGCTGAACGAAGATTCATTTAGCGATCCGCGTGTAACCGTTCATCACGAAGACGCATTTTCATTTATGGAGCAGTCAGATGAATTTTATGATGTCATTATTGTTGATCTGCCTGACCCGAACAATGAGTCACTGAATAAGCTGTATACACTTCAGTTTTATCAGCTTCTGCGTAACTCCCTTGTTCCGGGTGGCGCCATGATGATTCAGGCGACGAGCCCGACTTTTGCGACTGAAGTATACTGGACGATTGATCACACTGTCAGAGAAACAGGCCTGCATGCAGAAAATCTCCATGTTGATGTACCGAGCTTTGGTGACTGGGGATTTGTCTTTGCAGAGCGTGAGGATTCAGGAGCTTTGGATGACATGACTTTTAATGTAGAGACTGAGTTTTTAAATGAGGAAACTTTACAAAGTTTAAGAACGTTTGGGAAAGATATTGACCGTGATATCACGGATAACCGTGGAAATGCTTTTGATTATCAGCCTAATACGTTAATTGATCCGATTTTGCTTGAGATGTATGATAAGGCATGGACTAATTATTAACAAAAGCGCGTCAGGGTCTCTGACGCGCTTTCTAATGCACTTATTGAACCTGGAAGTTAACTCCTGCAAGGTCAGTTTTATCTTTTAACGTTGCGTAAGCATAAACGTTATAGTACTTTCCTGCCTCAAGCTTAACGCCATTCACTTTACCGTCCCAGGCAAAACTCTGGAATCCTGCTTCTACATCTTCAACAATTGCAATGTCACCAAGATAAGCTACCGGTGCACCAGCTTCATTTGATGTATAGACAAACAGTTCCACAGTTTCTGCTCCACCTGGGAAGTATCCTTCAATCGTGAATGCATCTCCGTCCTGATAGACGCCCATGCTTGTTACACGAGGATAATCCGGCTCACCAACAAATAGAATCGTTGGTACGTCTACTGTCTGCTCACCATTTGATACAGTAATGCTGCCTTCATAATAGCCAGCTTCAAGCTTAGAAGCATCAACCTGAACGTTCAGGTTAATCTTTTTAGAGCTGTTTGCATTTACTTTAGTATTCCCACTCGCGTTGACTTTGATTGCATTATTGTTTTCACCAAAGTCTACGTCAAACGAATAGTCTACTCTCTTGTCTGAAAGGTTTTTCACTTCAAAGTGATTTCTCTCAACCTGCTTACCATTTGACTTAACGAACTTACCAAATGAATGGCTGCCATCTCCTACAAGGATATCAGTTGCAATCGCATCAGCGACACGGATGCTACCTGCTCCCTGTGAGTTATGTGCATATGGCTCGCCTGTAGTCGGGTCAATCACTTCAGCAGCTGTATTCATCAGTGCTGCCTTCACGTCATCTACTGACCAGTCAGGGTTTGCCTGAAGGACAAGTGCTGCTGCGCCTGCTACGTGCGGTGCTGCCATACTTGTACCCTGAAGTGCTGCATAACCGTATGGCTGTTCAGGATTGTGTGTCGGGATTGTGCTGACAATATTCACACCAGGTGCTGATACGTCAGGCTTGATCATCCATGTGTCCACAACTGGTCCACGAGATGAGAATCCAGCCATTGACTCGCCTACTTCACGGTCAAATGCTGTGCTAAATGTAACAGTGTTATTTCCTGCTTCAAGCTCAGCAAGCATTTTCTGTCCGTCTGCATTACTCATTTTAATCGTTGGAAGGGAAATACCAGGAATATCCGGCTGTTCTCCTTCTACATTGTTAAAAATGATTGCGCCAACTGCACCAGCAGCTTTTGCATTATCAGATTTCTCAACGAATGGGTAGTTTCCACGCTGAATCAGCGCAATTTTACCTTCAAGGTCTTTTCCTTCAAAGTCAGCTGGACCACCTAGGCCAACATATACAAATTCAAGTTCCTGACCATCAAGGCCTAGAATTGCTTCATCAGATGGGAAGCCCATTACTTTAGCTGATGGATATTCTACATCACCAGCAGTATCTACTGATGCAGTAAATACATTGTAAGGAAGCTGTGTTGCGCCAACTGAGATCGCTTCACGTGAAGTACCAGGTGAGCCGACCGTCCAGTTATTCGGACCGCTGTTACCATTTGAAGTAACTGCAACTACGCCTTCTTCCATTGCCCAGTCAAGTGCGATAGAAGTTGCCCAGTCAGGTGCATTTAATGAATTCCCCAGTGAAAGGTTCATAATGTCTGCTCCGTCCTGAACCGCTCTTTCAATACCTGCTACAACATTTTCAGTTGAACCGCTTCCGCCAGGTCCAAGCACGCGGTATGCAAGAAGCGTAGCATCAGGTGCTACCCCTTTAATGCCGCCGTTAGCAGCAACCGTTCCAGCTACGTGAGATCCATGAAGCGTTGATTCGCCACGAGGGTCTCCCGCAGGTGTTTCCTGTGGATCTTCATCATTGTCTACAAAATCATAGCCCTTATAGTCGCCAAATGCATGTGCAAGATCCGGGTGAGTGTAATCTACACCGGTATCTATGACAGCAACCGTAATGCCTTCACCTGTAAATCCTTCAGCCCACGCTTCGTCAGATCCGATAAACGGAGCACTGTCGAACATTTCAGCCTTCAGATTATCCTGTGAAACCGGTGTTGTTTCGTCAACAACCGACGCTGTGTATGTAACGTTTGGATAGACTGCTTTAACACCTTCAACAGATAGTAAAGCCGGTACATCCTTTTCAGATAGCTCTAATGAGAATCCTGAGAATACTGTATCGTATTCTTTATGAATCTCTGCTCCTGAAATTTTCTCAAGCACGTCAGACTTAACTGCCGCGCGCTCGTTTTTCAGGTTACCTTTTGATTGTGATACGCCTTTTGACTTTGCCTCAGCAATTGAAGGCTCATCCATTTCAACAATAACCGTTGTTTCTTTACCGGACTGGAAATTGAAATCTCCTTTTAGCTGAGCAAGGCTTTCCGCATCTTTAGGTGCAGAGTTTGCTCCGGCCCCCATGCCGAACGCAGACAGGACCAATAGCATTGCTGATGTCGAAATAAGTGATTTTGCCGATCTCTTTTTCATTCTTTTTCCCCTTTCAAATTTATAACTGTAAAACTTTTATCATCCACTCCTTCCATATACTAAAAATAGTGAACATATATAATATTCAGACATTTAGTGTTATTTTCCTAGAGTGTATTTTCTTATTTTTCCAATAAATTTTATATGATATATTACACATGTCTTTTTTCTTATATGGGACATATGTCATTATATACCCAACTACCGTATAGATAAATAGTTCGCTTCCCTAGATATTCTGCCTTTTTTAACTGAAGCCCTGTCCGAATTCTATTAATTTCATATTCTATTATCAGGAGGTGAAAAGAATGACTTGTAAAAACCACTACAAGCAGCCGCTAGGTTCCATTGGAAAATGTGATTGCGACTGCCCTAAGCGACCACGTCCAGACAGACATGTACTGATGCTGTTTGAAAACTGTGTACCAATTGCCGGCAACAGAAATACGCCAAACAACATTATCTTCGACACAGAACCCAACTCTCTGCCTGTCACAATGGCTGCTGCAATCGAAAACTTCAGCACTGATGGCATCAACGTAACCATCTTCCGCAGAAACTCACAGGAAACCATCGCAGTACAGGCCGGCTCATCACTGACATTTGTCCACGATGAAGTCGTCCGCATCACGGCTAACTCCTTCGGTCAGGACTACACCGGCTCATTTAAGTACCAGATCACGTACGAAGTAGAGAAGAACTAACTCCTTTTCACAAGAAAAGACGGGCTCCCTATGCGGATGCCCGTCTTTCATTTAATTCATATCTACATTATGATAAACCTGCTGAACGTCCTCAAGCTCTTCAAGTGTGCCAAGCAGCTTTTCAATCTGCTCCTGATCCTCTTCAGATACATCAACATCATTCTGTGCAAGCATCGTCAGTTCTGCAACTGTAAATTCAGTGATGCCGTTACCTTTTAGCGCCTGCTGAACCGCATTATACTGATCCGGCTCCGCGTAAATAATCACTGTGCTTTCTTCCTCTAAAACATCACGCACATCAATCTCATTCTCCATCATCAGCTCAAGAATTTCTTCTGCTGACTGATCCTCAACGCCAAACACCGCAGTAGAATCAAACATATAAGAAACGGATCCACTCACACCCATGTTACCGCCGTTTTTACCAAATGCTGCACGCACTTCTGAAGCAGTACGATTTACATTGTTCGTCAGCGCATCCACAATGATCATTGATCCTGCAGGGCCAAAACCTTCATAGCGCAGGCTGTCATAATTCTCTTCGCCCCCGCCTTTGGCCTTTTCAATCGCTCTCTCAATAATCGCTTTTGGCACATTATATGTTTTTGCACGGTCAAGCACCATACGAAGCGCAGTATTCGCTTCCGGATCCGGCTCTCCCTGCTTTGCAGTTACATAAATCTCTCTGGCAAATTTGTTATATACCTGACTCGTATTTGCATCCTTAGCTGCCTTTTTTTCCTTAATATTATTCCACTTACGTCCCATATATTTCACTCTCTTTCATTCAATAACTGTCTGCCTTTTCACTATACTGATTTTACGAAAAGAAGGCAAATCACTTACCTGATTATTACAATATGAAAACAATTTACACCTGTTGAAGGAAGCTGGAAAGTTATGTCGAATGAGGACATTGAAAGTCAATTTAAAGGAGGAAATAAGATGATCAATCTAGCTGGAAAGACTGCAATTGTAACCGGTGGCGCCTCAGGAATTGGACTTGCAACAGTAGAAGCATTTGTCAAAAAAGGAATGAACGTTGTCCTCGCTGACTTTAATGAAGAAGGCGGGCAGGCGGTGGAAGAAAAGTTTAAATCAGATCAGGTAAAATACATTCATGTCGACACCGGCAATGAAGAATCCGTCAGAAGCATGATCGAATTTACCGTCAAACACTTTGGTCAGCTTGACGTTCTCATCAACAATGCCGGGATCGGCGCACTCGCTGAAACGCATGAATTATCTGCTGAGGATTATCATAAAGTGATCGCCGTTAATCAGGACGGCGTATTCTTCGGCTCAAAATTCGCCATTAGAGAAATGATGAAAACAGGCGGCGGATCAATCGTCAACACTTCATCCATACTTGGATTTGTCGGACAGGCCGGAGCCTTTGCCTATAATGCAAGTAAAGGTGCAGTCAATACTTTGACGAAATCACTCGCGCTTGAATATGCAGATAAAAAGATCAGAGTAAACTCCGTCAATCCAGGTTATGTAGAGTCGGGCATGGTCAATAGAGCCGCACTGGGTGATTACTACGACGGGCTTGTTGCCAGACACCCGATCGGACGGCTTGGTGTGCCTGAAGAAATTGCGCATGCGATTGTGTTTTTGTGTGAGAATGAGTTTGTGACGGGTATTAATTTGCTGGTGGATGGTGGGTATACTGCGCAGTGATCGGAAAAGCGGAAGCAGGCGTTTAGGTCCGACAAGCATAAGACGGTTTGAGAGAAATGGGTGACCTTCCCCATTTTCTCAAGGTGGCTTATGACTCGAGGACCTGCCTGCTGGAGCTGGACACCGGAAAAGCGGAAGGCGCTCGTCCAGATCCGACAGTTTTGCTGTCTGAGAGCTGGGACGGGCGTCTTTTTATGTGACCGCAAAATTTTTGAATGTGACCTGAGTTTGTACGGGTGTGACCTGAAATTTTGAATACATGACCCAAGATTTCAACTTTTAAAGTATGGTGACCTGAGTTCGCCGGAAGATGACCGCAGATTTTTTGAACCTGACCCGAAATATGGCCGATGTGTCCTGAAAGCTCCATTTCACTCAGCACAGTCTACAGCCAATATCCGGAGAACCTGAAAAGTATCCGGCAGCGGCGACGTAGAAAACTTTAAAAGGTGATGGAATAAAATCAAAACGTGAGCGAATCTCACTGATAGGTGAAAGAAAAATCCCGGCCAAACCTGCTTAAACCGAATAAACAGAAAAGGTGATAGAAAAATTCCTATTGCTGATCGAATCCAACCGCTTGCCGATAGATAAATGTATCCAGGCACCCCCTGCACCATTCCCAACCCTAGCCCACCCACCTCTCACCCTTCCTAAAACACAAAAAAGCCAGAGGACCTCACTCAGCCCTCCAGCTCTTATCCAACAATTTAAGCATGTACCTCTCTCAAAGTACGTCTCGTCACTTTTTCTTTCGCCATCGGCACTGCCCATCTGTCTAAGCCGAAACGGATTGCAGTGTAACCTGCGAACATAAGTAGTACTGCTGCTGTTAACAGCACTGGGTTTGTGCTAATCGTGCCTGCGAGCAGGAAGTTAAGATTCATGAATGCACCTGCTACTAATGCCGGCATTGTCAGTAATCCAACGATCAGTCCTAATCCGACGAAGAGTTCTCCCCAAGGAATCAGTATGTTAAAGATTTCTGCATTTGGCAGTGCAACTGTTTCCAGGAATGTTCCGTACCAGCCGGCAACGACCGGTGCTTCTCCTCCCGCTTTTGCGATTGCACCCTGCAGATAACCTGTCGCATCGAATTCTCCTGTGACTTTACCCCACCCTGCCTGAAGCCATTGAACACCCAGCCAAACTCTTAATACGGTCCAAATTCCTGCTGCCACTTTTCCGTTCCACCATTTTTCACTCATTGTAAAACTCTCCTTTTTAATTGTGAAACTTTTCACATGTCAGTTTAAAAAAATAATTGCTGTTTACTATCGTTGTATTTGTGAAATGTTTCACATTTATTTGATAACTTTATAATAAAGCATGTTTTTAATTCTTGCAATAGTTTGTTCAGTATTTCACAAATTGTTCACGAACTGCATTTTACTCGAGATTTTTCCACACTTCAGGCAGCAAATCATTAATTTCATGAGCAAGCATCGTGTGCGCTGACTTCGTTTTAACCCACTCGTCTGCACAGGCTCCATGAAAATATACTGCGTTTAAAATAGCGTGCTTCCAGTTTTCATGACAGCAGATCATCCCTGTGATCATGCCGGTTAATGTGTCACCTGTTCCACCTTTGGATAAAGCACTGTTACCTGTAGTGTTTTCATAAACTTCACCATCAGGAAATGCAGTGAGCGTCTGTTTGCCTTTCAACACAACTGTAACTCCGGATTGTACCGCAAAATTACTTAGAATGGATTGTCTGTTATGCTTAAGCTCTTCTTTTTCACAGCCTGAAATACGGAGAAACTCACCCGGATGAGGCGTTAAAATTGTTGGTCCCTGACGCTTTTGATAGCTTCTTTTACTTAGCGCACCAGCATCAAGAACCACCGGGATATCTGTTTTCAAAAACGCTTCTACAGTTATTTCTGTTTCGTCATCCGCCTCTCTCCCCGGACCAGCAGCCAGGACACGGTATTGATCAAACGACAGATTTTCAAGCCGCTCGTAAAAACCCGGCACAAAAGTCGTTTCAGGCAGATGCTGTATTACATATGGAATAACTGCTTCTTCTGTACCGACTTCAAGCTTACCCACACCGCTTCTCATACATGCGATTGCTGAAAGGACTGCAGCCCCCGGCATGAATCTGCTTCCTGCTGCAATCAGTGCAGTCCCATATGTTCCTTTATGGGCATCTGATAATCTTTCAGGCAGCGTTCTTTTTACATCTTTAGTGTTCCACTTTTTCATCATGCCGGCTCCTTTCATGAGTGTATTTTCATTTCTTTATGCATAAACGGGCATTTGCCGGTGATCGGCTCAATGTCATCTCCAATAAATGATTGCTTCCATTCATTATGTTCAGGGTCACCGTAATGGCTGATATCCGGATGCTTTGGGAGCTGGTCCCATGCTTCTACGCGCTCTCGTACTTTTTCGCGGGACATAATGCCACCCTTTTCTGTTCCTTCAAGTCCCTGAAAAATAGCACGAGGCTGAAATCCAAGTACCATGCTGTTTCCAAGGTCTCTCGTCTTTCGCTGCTTATAAGCAGGTGCATTCCCAAACACAAAAATCGGCTCCCCTTTAAAATGAAAGTCCCATAGGAAGTGTTCAGGATCTCGCGGGTGATCCTCAGGCCATTCAACTGTATCCTTGTCGTGAAGATACTGAATAATATCCCAGAACTGCGCGCGGTATTCATCGAGCTTTCCTTCTTCTTCAAAAGGTTCAACGAAAATAAACAGGCCATGCTTAATCTTTGTCGCCTCATTAAACAGCGTCAGAAATTCTCCGACCGCATCCGGTAAATTGGTCCAGTCATCCTGTGATATGTATGCATAGCGAAGTTCCCCTTTTCGCTGGCCTTTCATGCCAAAATAGCATGGAAATGTAGGGTCAAGTACTGTATTTTCAAATGTCTTATATTCATTTACCAGCCAATCCGGGAGCTGCTCGTGATTCTCCATATCTTCTTTTGTCAGTAGTCCAGAACTTTTTAATACCATTTAATTTCCTCCATTTATCGATGATGGTTGACTCTACCCTATATTTCCAGATGGAAAACCGGTTACATTTTAATAAAATGGATCTGCTGAAGTTTGGGGGCGATCGCAGCCAATTAAAAAGACAGCACTCATCACTGAGCACTGTCTTATTTTAAGCGCGATTTTCTTCTGCAATATCACGGTCGATTTCTTTTTTAGATTTGACGAAAAATGCGAGCACAAGTCCGATCAATGCCGTGATTCCGGCAACGATAAATGACACATTAACCCCGTGAACCATGCCCTGCATACCTTCAGACGGGATGGCTGCAGTGGACATGACGGTGACTAATAGCGCTGTTCCGACTGCGCCGGCAATTTGCCGCATTGTGTTATTCATTGCCGTGCCGTGTGGAATCAGGCTGGTCGGCAGCTGATTCAACCCTGCAGTTGTAACCGGCATCATGACAAGCGCCAATCCGAACATCCTTACAGCATTCACTGAGGCTAAATACGTAAAAGTTGTCTCCGTTGTCAGGTTTGTAAACATAAATGTTGTAATGGTAAGCAGTGACATGCCTGTTATCGCAAGCCATCTCGCACCGAACATATCAAATAATTTCCCTGATACCGGGTTCATCAGCCCCATCAGTACTGCACCAGGAAGCAGCATCAGACCCGATTCAAAAGCTGAAAATCCAAGCATATTCTGCATCAATAATGGCAATACGACTGCTCCCCCGATCATCGCAATGAATACGACCATGCCTATAATCGTAGTGATCGTGAAGACTTTATTACGGAATACTTTAAACTCAAGCATTGGCTGCTTCAATTTTGATTGTCTTGTAATAAAAATCGGCAGCGCAATCAGACCAACAACCAGTGAAATCAGTACCTCAGCACTCGCCCAGCCACTGTTTCCGGCTGTACTGAAGGCATACAATAAGCCCCCAAATCCAAGTGTAGAAAGCGCAATTGAGATTGGATCGACTTTAGGAAAAGTCTGTTTTGTCACATTTTTTAAGATAAAGTAAGCAACGATAATATCAATAATGACGACCGGCAGAATAATGTAGAACAGGCTTCTCCACGGGAATTGATCCACCATCCAGCCGGACAATGTCGGACCGATTGCCGGTGCGAATGCAATGACAAGACCGAACATCCCCATTGCCTGTCCACGCTTTTCTATCGGGAAAATTAAAAACAGGATTGTCTGCATAAGCGGCATAATAATTCCCGCTCCGGATGCCTGTAGTACCCGGCCTGTCAGCAGCAGTCCGAAGTTTGGTGCAACCGCACAGACTAATGTACCAAATGCGAATAATCCCATCGCTGTTAAAAATAACCGTCTCGTTGTAAATCGTTCAATTAAAAAAGCTGTAATAGGGATCATAATCCCGTTTACCAGCATAAAGATTGACTGCAGCCATTGTGCAGTAGAAGCATTCAATTGAAGGTCCTCCATGATGACAGGAATCGCAGTTGCCAGGAGCGTCTGATTTAAGATCGCTGCAAATGCACCTGAAATTAACACAATCAGCAGGGGTACCTTATTAATTCCGGCTCCGGCGGCCGGCTGACTTTCTGCATGTGCCATATCTATTTCCTTCTTTCTATCTATCAAATTTCGCAAAACGAATCAAGTATTTGCATTATACAACTATATGATTGTATCATACAACTAATAGGTGGCAAGCAACTTGCTTAAAATGAATAAAGGCGGTAAGCATATGAAAGAAGAATCATTAGCACAAATTGAACTGGAAATGGCCGTTCTCTCAAGAAGAATTGCCTCTGTCTCCAGAAGCAAGCGTGAAGAGAATCTTGTCAGGGCAGCTTATCTGCTGCTGTTTCAGATATCAGCACACGGTCCGGAAGGTGTAAAAGGACTCGCTGAAGAGCTTCAGCTTGATATTTCCACAGTCAGCAGACAGGCAGCTTCCCTTGATCAAAAGGGTTATATCAAGAAAGTACCCCATCCTAAAGATAAACGATCCTATTTATATGAAATTACTGACGACGGCCAACGCGAAATGGTTGAATACCAGAAAATCCGGAGGGAAAAGGTAGATGAACTTCTTTTTGACTGGGAAGAGGAAGAACGAGAGCAGTTTGGCCGCTTGCTGAAGAAGTTTAATGAGTCGGTGAAGGTTTACTGGTCTGGGGATGAGTGAGGTGGTTCGGTTCGGAGAAAACTGGCGGATGTTCAGAGGTCAGAAGGTAAGGTTCTTAGAACACAACGTACTGTTCTTAGAAAAACATCTGAAGTTCTTAGAAAAAATGCATCTGTTCGTAAAATCATGTAAAAAGACCTACCTCCCGCAAAAAAACATCCGGTGCCATCACAGGCACCGGATGCTTTTATTTGATCAATCCTGCCATCTTCAATCCGTGCAAAATTCCATCTTCCTCAACCGATTTCGTTACGAATTTAGCAGATTTCTTTACTTCATCTAACGCGTTCCCCATTGCAAAGCTGTTTTCAACGGCAGTCAGCATTTCGATATCGTTCAGACCGTCTCCAAATGCATATTGACGTGCCGGCGGGTAGCCTAACTGTTCGACCATTTTAGCAATTCCCTGTGCCTTTGAACCGCCTTTTGGCAGGATATCTACTGAATAGGCATGCCATCTGATAAAGTCAAAATCTTTGAATGTTTCTTTATACTGCTCTTCTTCCCCGCGTTCACAAAATAAAAGAGACTGATATAGCGGGCGATCAATATGATAATCAGGGTCATGGGTCGGCTCCATACCGATTTTCAGTGTGCCGATACTTTCTTCAATGTAAGCATGCTGACGTACATTGGCTTTCATATCTTCATGATCCATATATACGACAGGGTGCTCATTTTCAACGGCTGTTGCAGTCAACTTTTCAAGTGCCTCTGCGTTAAGAGGGTTGGCGAAAATGACTTCATCATTCAGCACCACATATTGACCGTTATAGCTGATAAATGAACGGATACCAAGCTCCTGTCTCAGGTTTTCATACATAAATGGCGCACGTCCTGTAGCAATTGCAACTTCGTGACCTGACTTTTGCAGCTGTGAAATTGCCTCTTTAGTGGAAGCAGGCAGTTTTTTATCGTGGTTGAGTAATGTGCCATCAATATCGAAGAAAATAATACTTTTTTCCATTAGTCATCCTACCTTTTTTAGTTTGTATATACAGTTTAACGCACATCTTGATTTCCCGCACAGAAAAAGCAGCTGATAATCAGCTGCTCTCTTGATCAGATTTCCATATCCCAGCGCTCTTTCTGCGTTTCCTTGAGCTGGTCTTCCGTTTCCTGCGGATAGACTGTACGGAATTTATGTTCGTCTGCCGGGATGATCTCAATCATTTTTTTGATCATGTCTTCTGGATCAAATTCTTTTAATCCTTCTTCCTGCTCGATGATATCTTCTTTGCGTGTGAAATGTTCGTTTTCGTTGTACCATTTCCACTTTTCTTCTGCGCTGCGCTTGTTAAAGCCTGTTGCAAACGGACCTGGGTTGATCGTAGCTACTTTCACACCGTGTTTTTCAAGCTCAGCTTTCATTGTCTGCGCGATGCCTTCAAGCGCATGCTTGGTGGCAGTATATGGTCCGACGTATGGTGTGGCGGATATGCCTGCCATGGAACTCATGAAGACGATTTTACCGCTACCTTTTTGCACAAGCTTCTTGGCTGCAAGCTGGGCGGATTCAAGTGTGGCAAATACATTCACTTCAAATAAAGCACGGAAGCGGTCCATCGGCACTTCACCAAGAGGTCCGCCTTCATTGATCGCTGCATTGGCAACGAAAATATCAAAATCATGCTTTGTGATTTCAGCAAGGTCACGCTGGTTTGTAATGTCGAGCTTGAATACTTCCATCTCAAGACCCTGGTCTTCTGCTTCTCGCATTAAATCTGTTTTTTGCGCAGTGAGCTCCGTCGTCGCAATGACTTTATGTCCTTCTTTAGCAAGTCCAAGTGCTGCGCCTCGGCCGAGACCGGTCCCTGCTCCTGTAATAAAAATTGTTTTACTCATCAGTAAATTCCTCCCGTATAGAAGTCATACACCACTTCTTCCCAGTTGAAGAGAACTTAAACGTCAGGAGGAAACCTTATTCTTCACATACTTTTTAACAGCAGCGAATGTATCATCGAATTGATTGAAAAGCCACTGAAGTGCGATTCCGTGCATGATGACACCGATAATGGAATTAATGATGACAAACGTATGCATCAGTGCAGATTCAATTTCATAAATGCGGCGGCCGAAAAACAGCAGTTGGCTGAAGATAAAAGTGAGCGCCTCTGTATAAGTCGTAATGACATTTGGCAGCAGCCAGATCATGAAGGATTCAATAAAAAAGAGGCCAATGACGCTTGCAAGGATAATCAGTTTTGAAGCGTTACTGACTCGATCAATGACCGGCTGAACATAATGTTTGGTAATCGTTTTGGTACGGAAGAGATAAATGATCCGGACAATCCTTGCAGCCTGGAAAAACTGGTCAAACGGTATGATTGCAATTGTAAGAAATGGATGTTTTTTGATAAACCCCCATTTGGAATCTGATCTGAAAAACCTGACAGCAAAATCAATAAAGAAGATCAGCCAGACAATCCAGTTAGTGATTGAGCTGTAAGGCTGGTCACTCCATAGCGTTGTAATCGTAAAGATAACAAGTATGATCATGAAGCCCTCGTATATTTTTGACAGTAGTGATGACATCGATGATCACCTTCCTAATAAACTTCTTATTTTATCGTACCAAAGAATCATTCATTTGGTTTCAAAATAATGAATTTTTGAACCAATTCACTAAATTAGCATGATATTAAAAATAAAAGAAAGTGACCTTGAACAGCGTTTATCACAAAGTCCTGAGGGTACGTGAAAGAATACATGCATAAATAAAGGAGCTGCTGTGAATGGATGTTAAAAAGCCTGTGCCACGCTCTAAAGGGATAGATAATTCACTTTCACTGATTAAAGAGGGATTTTACTTTCTACCTAACCAGCGTCAAAAGCTTGGATCTGATATTTTTGAGACGAGACTGCTTGGGAAAAAAGCAATCTGTATGGCGGGTGAAGAAGCATCTGAATTATTTTATGATACAGAAAAGTTTAAGCGTGAGGATGCGATGCCAAAGCCGCTCAAAATGTCTTTGTTTGGTGATGGCAGTCTTCATGGTATGGACGGGGAAGCTCACCGGAACAGGAAGCGGTCATTTCTCTCTATGTTCACACCTGACCGGGTGGAGGATTTAAAAAGATTGGCGCTCGAACATTTAGATGCAAAAGTGAGTCATTGGGAAAAAGCAGATGAGGTAGTTATTTTCGATGAAATGCAGGAGATTCTTGCAAGAGCCGGCTGCGAGTGGGCAGGTGTTCCGCTTGAAGAGAATGAAGTACAGCAGCGTACGCAGGAAATGATTGACATGATCGATTCTTTTGGTGGTTCTCTATCAAGATTTAAGGACGGGAAAAAAGCCCGTGACAGTCATGAAGCATGGCTGCAGGAGATTATAAAAGGCGTCAGAAAAGGAAAAATGAGCCCGCCTCCTCATACAGCTGCCTATGTCATGGCTCACCACAGAGAGAATAATGGCAAGAGAATTGATAAAGGGACGGCCGCGGTGGAATTAAGTAACTCTTTCCGTCCACTTCTGGCTACTGCTTACTTTCTGACTTTCGGTATCGTTGCGATGCATGAACATCCTTTAACAGTCAGCAAGCTTCAGCATCACCCTAGATACAGTCACATGTTTGCCCAGGAAACCCGCAGATTTTATCCTTTTGTGCCAGCGATGGCTGCTAAAGTAAAGAAGAACTTTACGTTTAAAGGCTATAAATTTAAAAAGGATACGCTTGTCGTACTGGACATCTTCGGAACAAACCGCCATCCTGACAGCTGGGAAAACGCGGATACTTTTATTCCGGAACGCTTTGAAGGCTGGAAAGGCAGTCCGTTTTCATTTATTCCCCAGGGCGGAGGCGATCATCATACAGGACACCGCTGTGCAGGTGAATGGCTGACTGTGATTGTGATGAGTTCATTTTTTGAGTTCTTTGCGAAGAACTTGACATATGATGTGCCTGAACAGGATCTGTCTTACAGTATGGAAAGAATGCCAACCTTCCCTAACAGCAGAATGATCATTCAAAATGTAAGGAAGATTGCTGACTACGAAAAAAATCTGAATGAATTAATGGACGGGTTTTCTGCGATCAGATAGCAAAAAAAGAGGCCGCGGCCTCTTTTTTAGATCATTTTACCCTGCTCCTGCATCATTTTAGAGGCATGTTTGTCCTTATACATCTTTTCATCAGCAGTCATATACAGATCATTAAGGGTTTTGTTTTGCTGATAGAATTCATATCCATAGCTGAAGCTGAGTGATTTTAAAATTGGGTCATTCTGTTTTATCAGCTGACGGGCAATTTCTTCAGCTACATGGTCAGGATTAATATGCTCGCCTTCAAATATAATAATGAATTCATCACCGCCAAGCCTTGCAATCAGCCCTTTTTGCTCGAAGGATTTCCTTAGGACATTTGCAAAGCCGATGAGAATCTGATCTCCTTTATGATGACCGTGTTCATCATTAATCTCTTTAAAGTAATTCAAATCCATCAGCATAATGCCAAAAGGTTTCTCCGCTTCCTTCAGATGCTTCATATAGACTTCTGTACTTCTTCTATTATAGAGCTTTGTCAGAAAATCCTCTTCAGTTGAAGTGGACTCAAGAAATACGTAGGCAACTAGAATGCCCAGCACGCCCGAGGTCCAGGAGAAATACAGCTTTGAATCAAACATCTGCACGATCATGCCGACAATCGGCAGTGAGAAGAACCCAACAAATATATTAACAACATAAGAACTGGTCTTTTTACGGTTTTTAAATAAGAAGTAAATCATGTAAATATAAAAACTCGCAAGCACTACGTAGTGTACTTCCTTAAAAGCACCGCTGCTATAACTGTTAGTTGCTGCATCCACATCAAAATAAAGCGGATAAATCATATTGATCAGCAGGACAAAGAAAGTAAGTACACTTAAATGCTGGTAATACCCTTTTTTATAAATTCGCTTTGGATCTTTAAAAATGTGATAGTCTACATACGATAGCATGAAGCCGCCAAGGACAGGGCCGACAAGAAACAGGAAAAAGTTCGAGCCGTATTCAAGCAAATATGCACCGGGGAAAAGCATGCCGTCAAATATCCAGGTGGCCGGTTCCAATGTCATCGCAATTGCGCTTGTAACCATGATCAGAACCAAAAGCTTTTTACTGAAGGTTTCAACTTTTGATCTCATTTTTACGATGATATACAGGATAATCAATATGGCAAAGGCAAAAACGTTCAATTGAAATTGCACCAGATAATCCATATTCCCTCTCCTATCCAATTTTGATACAAAGCAAAAGACCTATTTTAATGATTTTAATCTTATTATCCTATTTTCTGTACAGAAGTCAACGGAATTTTTTCTCAATTAAGAATGTTTTGATGAAAAAATCCGGGACAGCAACGTGTCCCGGATTTCTCATATTTATGGAATATTATCTGATACCTGTCTCACCCTTTAATACGCAAGCCAGCCCGCATCTGCTGCAATCACCTGACCATTAATAAAGCTTGATTCATCTGATGCAAGAAATACAGCAAGCTGGGCAATTTCTGCTGGTTGTCCAACCCGTGGCATTGTTCCACTGCCGGTCATCTGTCTGCCCATGCCGAATTCAGAGATATTGGTCATTGAAGAACCGATATTCGTCTCAACGCCGCCAGGGGCAATTCCGTTACAGCGAACACCGGAATTTGCATACATATAAGCTGTATTACGGGTTAACCCGGTTACTGCATGCTTAGAAGCGGTATAGGCAGCTCCTGCACGTGAGCCCCTCAGGCCTCCTGCAGAGATATTATTGACAATCACGCCGTGCCCCTGTTCAAGGAAATGATTAACTGCAATTCTCATTGCCCGCATTACACCTGTTGTGTTTACTGCAAATACCTTGTCCCAACGTTCATCAGAAATTTCTCCAACCGGCTCCATTCCATCCATAATGCCTGCATTATTAACAAGGACATCAATTCTTCCGAAAGACTGCTTTGTCTGTTCAAATAGATTTTCTAAATCACTGAGTTCAGCTACATTGGTTCTATTTGCGACTGCAATACCGCCGCTTTGATTAATTGCATCTGCAACGGCCTGGGCACCCTCTTCGTTATAATCAGATACAACGACCTTTGCACCTTCTTTTGCATAGTGCTCTGCAATGGCTTTTCCCATTCCTGATGCTGCTCCTGTAACGATCGCAACTTTATCCTGTAGACGCATGTTTTATACCCCTCTCTACATTTTATTGTACACTTGTTCAATAACATCATATGATAGAATTGTAAACGTATTCAATCAGCAAAAAACGTAAGATTGTCTGTTATTGAACAATTTTTATCAAAATGTATGATAGTAGAGGTGATCGCTGTGAATAAGCATGATCTGCGCATTCTTAAAACAAAAGCCGTGATTCATCAGGCGCTGATAGACCTACTCAAAACAAAGCAGCTTAATCAGATCAAAGTGACTGAGCTCTGCAAAACAGCACAAATCAATCGTGGAACTTTCTATTTTCACTATGTGGAAATTACAGATGTGTTTGAGGAGCTGTTCAAAGAAATAATGGATGATTTAAAGGAGTCTTATGATGAACCCTACAAACATTCAATCTTACTTGATGTAAAAAACCTAGACCCTGACACGATCAGAATTTTTCATCACATTAAAAAATACGAGGATTTCTACCGGAGCATATTCTCTGAAAAAGTATCCATCTCCTCATACTATATGTTTTTCAATGCGCTGAAACAGATACTTGAAAAGGACCCTCACGCTAAAGACATTCAGGGTCCCCGTGATTTCTTCTTATCCTACACTGCAAATTCAATTCTCGGTCTGATGATCGAATGGTACAGGAGGGACTTTAAAGAATCCGCTGAAGAAATGAATCTTCAGCTGGTTCAAATATTGCAGTTGAGACTGTAAAAAAAGCTTAAATCGTGTGCCTTTCGATCAGCGATACAGTTACTTCCTTCTTTTCAACTTCATGCTTAATCGCCTGTCTTAAAAGGCTTCTTCCCATTTCTTCTAACGGCAGATCGATCGTTGTAATAGAAAGCATCTCAGCAATCGGGTGGTTCTCAAACCCCATGATTCCGAGATCTTCAGGTATATTGAGACCTGCTTTTTCAGCGGTGAGCAAAATACCGGCAGCGGTCTGGTCATTCGTTACTAAAAGTGCATCAGGCTTATTAGACATACGGCCAATCTCTTCTAATACCCGCTCCCCGTCCTGCATATGATAACAGTCATCAAAGATCCATGCTTCATTGTACGGGATCTTTCTGCTGCTTAAAAAGTCTCTGTATGCACGCTCTCGTTCCTCACTATTTGTACCTGATCTTCTGCCAATACAATAGCCGATCCGCTTAAAGGCCTTCCGTTCCAGATAATGAAGTGCTTTCATGAATACCTGATATTGATCGATAAATGTATAGGAAACATTCTCATGCATTTCTTCACACATCACAATTTGTCCATATGACTGATACGGTTCAATCACTGTCCATTCGCTGGATCGTGAGCAGAATATACAGGCATCAATCTGCTTATGCTTCAACATTTCAAGCGCTTTTATTTCCTGATCAGATTCATAATCCGTCTGAAACAGGACCAGCTTTTTACTATAGATCCGGGCTTCTTCAGCAATGCCTTTTAGCAGTGCTGCAAAATAAGAATGGTCAGTAAATGGAAGGACAATGCCAACCATTTCAGTTTTACCTCTGCTGAGACTCACTGCATTAAGGTTTTTCACATAACCGCTTTCTTCAATTGCAGCAAGCACTGCCTGCCGCTTCTCCTCCTGTACATAAGGATGGTCATTCAACACCCTTGATACGGTTGTAACAGAAACCCCAGCAAGCCTTGCAACATCACGAATATTTGCCATACCTTCACCTCAACGGAAATAATCCTCAATTGATTCAATAGGCTGAACCCGCTCAGGCTTAACTTTTGAGCCAGCCAGACATGCTACATACACAATTGCACACAATACCGGTAAATACAACATACACGTTTCCTCCTTTTGTTCTTCTACATTGAACGTAAAGGATGAAACGCGTTTCAGGTCAAGTCTGTTGTGCAGATTTAATTCGTTTGAGGCTGGCAACAATCAAAAAGCTGACAATAACTAACAAAATCCATGAGCTTACCTTTCCGACATGGACAATTTCCCACCCCTCCTGCTGGTTCGGGTACTGCCAGGCGTTAAAGAAGGTTGCAATATTTTCAGCAATCCATATAAAAAAGCCTGTAAAAATAAAGGACAGGATCAGTGGCATCTGATAGGCTGCTGATCTGACTTTAAAACTGACTGACGTTCTCAGGAAGATCAGTATCACGCAGAGTAGCAGCATCCACCTGAGATCATACAAGAAATGATGGGTGAAGAAATTAAGGTAGATCATGATCGCAAGCGGAACGACAAGCGAAGGGTGAGGCCAATTTATCATTTTAATATCAAGTCTTCTCCAAGCCTGACACAAAAAACTTGCAACACTCGCATACATAAATCCGCTATATAGCGGCACATCAGCGATTTTAAAAAGACCTGTTTCCGGATAAAACCACGAACCCATATATACTTTAAACACTTCAAGCAGCAGACCAATGATATGAAATAGACAAATCACTTTTAGTTCATCGATCGTTTCAATGCCCGCTTTGACCATCCACCATTGAGTGATCAAAAAAATCAACAATAGCCAGTCATATCTGGCAATGAAGGGAAGCGGAATGACTTCAGTTAAAGCAAGCGAGCAAAAAATCACAAGTGGAAATATGCAGGACAGCGCCATCTCTCTGGCAAAAAAGGTGAGCTGAAGCACTGCATAGACTATTTTTCTTCTAAATGAAATATTTGCTGCAACTGAACTCATACAGAACGCCCCTTCCTTTAACTTAAGACCTTACAACCCGCCAAAGCGCCTGTGTCTAACATTAAATTCATTTATCGCAAGGTCGAATTCTTCATTAGAAAAATCTGGCCATAGCGCGTCAGAAAAATAGAATTCCGTATACGCCATCTGCCAAAGGAGAAAATTACTCAGCCGCTTCTCTCCACCCGTTCTTATCAGCAGGTCAGGCTCCGGCATCTGATTCGTGTACAGATAATTCGAAACCGTTTCTTCAGTAAATGCCACACCAGCTGCTCTCATCTCTTCAAAAGCTTTCAGGATCTCCTGCCTTCCTCCGTAATTCAAAGCAAAATTCAGCTGCAGCCCATCATTTTTAGCAGTCTTTTTAACTGCATGCTTAAGTGCTTCACGTGTGCCGTATGGCAGCCGATGTATGTCTCCGAGTATATTAATTTTAACGTTGTTTCTCATTAACTCCGGCAGATACTGAAATAGAAATTTTTTTGGCAGCTGCAGAATAAACTCAACCTCTTTCTGAGGACGTTTCCAGTTTTCAGATGAGAATGTATAAAGCGTTAAAAACTTCACGTTTCTTTCAGACGCTCTTTTAACAATTCTCACAACGGTTGATACCCCCTCAACATGACCCTCCGTTCGCGAAAGCCCTCTCTGCTCTGCCCAGCGCCCATTACCATCCATTATGACTGCAATATGTGAAATCCCTGTAGATTGATTCATCCAATCATCACCTTTCAATTTCAAATTAATTGAAAATCATTAATTATAATATGATTATAAATATATTTTTATTGATAATCAATAAAAATATAAATTAAAAAGATGGAACAGCATTGTTCCATCTTTTTAATTTATATTTAGCATTTGAAAAACTTAAAACCCTACCTTCTCCAAATACAATCCCTCAGCAATAGCCATACGACCTGTCCGGATTCTTTCTTTTGATTTAAGAATGCCAGGGATTGCGCCTGCATCCATTTCACCCAGGCCTACTTCAATCAGGCTTCCGACAATTTTTCTGACCATATTGTACAGAAAGCCGTTGCCCTGCATACTGATTTCTACAAAGCCGTCTTTTTCGCTAATCTTAATTGAATAGATTTCACGCACCATAGACTTCTTTTTTGACTTTGCATTGGAATAAGATGTAAAGTCATGTTCACCGAGAAAATGCTTTGAGGCTTCTCTCATCTTATTAAGGTCAAGCTTGTCTTCCACGTGCATACTGTATTTTCGCATAAAAGGATGTGTATACTGCTCGTTCCAGATCTTATACATATACGTTTTATTCTTCGCATTGTAACGCGAATGAAAACGGTCATGTACCTTCTTCACATCAGTCACGCTGATATCATGAGGTAAATATCTGTTAAGATACTGCATCACTTCAGCTTCTGTTGCATTTTTACGCATTTTGAAGTTTGCGATCTGAGCAAGCGCATGAACACCTGCATCCGTTCTGCCGGAACCGATTATTTCAATCTTTTCTTCTGCAAGCTCTGTCAGCACGTTTTCAATCTTTCCCTGAATCGTATTGTCACTATTGCCAAGTCGCTGCCAGCCCTTATAACGGCCACCATCATACTGGATCGTTAATTTATAATTATTCATTTAGATCTCCTGTTCTTTACTCATCTATTTCGACTACACTGCTTTCACCAATTACGCATGCAGCGCAGCATTCTTACAGTATAACGCCTGAAGGGGCAGATTTAACAATAAAATTTTACTTGTGAATATAAATTCCCCTTTCAATTCAACACAAAGCAATTTCATTTAAGCTGACTAAAGAGAGAAATCATTAACAGCTGACTGCTTCATACCTTCACGATTGTTATGATCTTATAAAAAGATACTAAAAACAATCGCCGTAATAAAACTTGCAAGAGTTCCTGCCACAATCGCTTTGAAGCTTAATTTGGATACAGTCTTTTGCTGACTTGGCTCAAGGGAACCTAATCCAACAATTAATTGTCCAATGGAGGACAGGTTAGCGAAGTTGCAAAGTGCAACGGTTAAAATGGCTACTGTCTTTGGTGAAAGGTCATCCATCATCGATGACAACTCACTGAACGCTACAAACTCATTAACTGAAAGCTTAGTGCCGATAATTGATGCTGCTTTAAATGCTTCATCAATTGGAATCCCAATTAGTAATGCCAGAGGGTAGAAGATATAGCCAAAAATAGTGGAAAGCTCTGTATTGACCAGACCAAGAAGACCATTAATTAAAGCCAGGATTCCAATAAAAGCGATCAAAAGCCCACCAATATTGATCGCCAGTTTTGTTCCGTTCATTGCACCATCTGCAATTGCTTCAAACACATTGGCATGCGTAGTTTTCCCCAGTGAGATATCTCCATTTGTCTGCGACTCCTCTGTTTCAGGCTCCATCACTTTAGCAATGATGAGAGAAACAAGTGGCACACTGAAAACGGAAAGAAGCAGTAACTTCATATCTATTCCCATTAAAGAATACCCGATTAATATGGCTCCACTTGCAGAAGCAGTTCCCCCAACCATTACAGCAAAAACCTCTGACCGGGTCAGCTTGCTCAGATAAGATTTAATTAGTAACGGGGCTTCCACTAAGCCTAAAAAGGAGTTGCCGATCGCATTGAACGATTCTACTTTTGTTGTACCTAAAATCCTGCCAAGTCCAATTCCAATGTATTTCGCACGATCAAAGTGTGCAGGTTTATATTCTTCTACCTAATTCATAACTCCTCTACATCGGTATGGATGATCAATCTCCATAACAGTTAAAAAGCTCTGAAACCAGGAAATACAACACCTGTTCTACACTTTCACATTGGAAAAAGGCAACCATCACATGGATTAATTGCCTCTTTGAAAAACAAGCTTTGTAACTCCTTCAACATAAGATGTCTGCAGAAACATATCAACAGGATGTATTTCCTGCGTATTATACCCGCCGTCTTCCTAATTTCTCAGGTCACGCTAAAGTGTAACAGGGCTTTTTATTCTACCTGTCCTTCGCACATGATTGACAGAATTATTCCAGGGACCTGGAGTTGAAAACCGGGAGTTTTAGAATTGCTTTCTGCGCTGTTTAACGTCTTCTCGAATTTCATCTAAGCAACTTTCATCCACTATTCCTTCTTCCCGAAATGATGCAGATGCCTGTGACATTACTTTATAGTTTAATTGTGTTCCTTTATGATCAGCTACGTAATTAATTGCTCTGTCAGATGATATTCCATATCTTTGTGCTGTTTTTGCTGCATCAAGGTTGGCGCCAAGAAAGATGAATTCCCAGCCATGATTTTCTTTTTGCTGTTCAATGAGAGACTTAATATGATCAGCCGAATATTCACGGCTTGAATTTTCCTCTCCATCAGTGATGATGACAAACATCACCTTGTCAGCACGACCTGTACCATTAGAAAGTTTCTGTACACTGATCATTTTGTGTAAGCTTACACCAACAGCATCAAGAAGGGCTGTAGATCCGCCAACTTGGTATTCTTTTTCAGTCATTGCATCTATTTTGCTAACATTAATGCGATCATAAAGAAGTTCATAATGATGATCAAACAAAACCGTTGTAATGTTGCACTCACCTTTAATTTTCTTCTGTTTTTCTAGCATTGAATTATATCCGCCTATCGTATCAGATTCCAGGCCCCCCATTGATCCACTTTTATCAAGTATAAATACTAGTTCGGTTAAATCATTGTTCATCTAAATATCCTCCTCAAGTCTTGTTATAACTCAAGGATAACAAGTTTCCTTATAAAATTAGTCGCTTTGAAAGCGACATTTACTTTGTCTATTCATATAAACAACTGTAATTTATCAGGATATGTATTAATTAAACTCACAGGGTTGGTAAATCGTATTCAAAAAGAACTTCATTAATTTCAAAAATATCGTACTTGCCATTTTTAATAAAATATTCAATAATCACATCAAATTTTTGACTGCGAGATAATGCGAAACCGGCACATTTTAAGAGGTCATCAGTTTCATTGAGCGTTAATTCCAATCCAATGGCAAGCGCAATTGCAGTACGTTTACTTGGCTCATAACCCTTACCTGTTCTAATTTTGGAGAATAGCCTTCTATCTAGATTGGCACGCTTATATACTTCAACATCTGTTTTCCCTTTATTATCGATCAGCCTGATAACTGCTGTTGAGAACGGTTCATCAAGATTGTCGACAAAATTATCTATAGGAGAACGCATTGCATCTGGGATATTGTCATATTTCAAATGACTTTCACTGAGCGTGTATAAATCTTCTGCCTCTACATCAAGCAATTCTCTCTTTTCAAGCGTATGTCTCTCTACATAATTTTCGTCAATATAACTTTCCAAAGATCCAAGCAACTCATTGCTGATATCAAATGCAGACTTATCATAAATAATAAGCATGACACTGATATCATGATCAGCCAGAAATCTCTTAATTGCAGCAGTTGCCACCTGAAGCGCTTCTTTTTTCGGATACCCATAAATACCGCTTGAAATCAGCGGAAATGCTACACTTTCACACTTATTTTTAACAGCTATCTTTAAAGAATTAATGTATGCAGAGTGTAGTTGACGCTCACTATTCTCTTTATCTGAGTGACGATAAACCGGACCAGCTGTATGAATGATATATTTAGCGGGTAGATTAAACCCTCTAGTCATTACAGCTTCACCAGTCTTAATTGGAGCAAGTTTGTCACATGCCTCTTGAAGCTCCACTTCTCCTGCCGCCCTAAAAATAGCTCCGCATACACCACCTCCCATTTTCAGTGAAGCGTTAGCCGCATTCACAATCGCATCCACTTCTAATTTGGTGATGTCCTGTCTGATAATTGTAAAAGGCATGCTTTCATCTCTCCTTCACTTATTGATCAGTTAACCTTTTAAATTTGCAGCTATCCTTTTGGAAATTTCTAATTATACACATACTAATTATTTCTATGGTTTTTGTGTCCTTCACATATTTAGGACCATTATTTTACTTATAAATAACCAAAAGCAAGTGACACTCAATCACTCGCTTTTCATTACTCATTATTTATTTGTCCGGATCATAATTCTTAGTAAAATCTCTTAAGAATTCTACGTCAACTTCAATATCGTTTTCATAAGCGTATTTCAATCCATGTCCTAGAGCTAAAGTTAAACCTCCAGCCACTCCTGCACCTGCAACACTTCCAGCTCCGGGAACGACTTTTATTACTTGTCTAAAAATGCTTTTACCTATATTCCCAGCTAAAGTGGCTATTATCAATTCTTTAGCTCTGTCTTTTGAAATAGGCTTATTATAAATTGTAGCCAGTTTGACCATTAATGCTACTTGTATGCCTGTTATAGGGACTATATCAGACCCTGGAATTGGT
>CP009416.1:497500-740000 GCA_000818095.1 Jeotgalibacillus malaysiensis | reverse complement strand
TTCTTCCCTGACAACAGAGCTTTACGATCCGAAAACCTTCTTCACTCACGCGGCGTTGCTCCGTCAGACTTTCGTCCATTGCGGAAGATTCCCTACTGCTGCCTCCCGTAGGAGTCTGGGCCGTGTCTCAGTCCCAGTGTGGCCGATCACCCTCTCAGGTCGGCTACGCATCGTTGCCTTGGTGAGCCGTTACCTCACCAACTAGCTAATGCGCCGCGGGCCCATCCTGCAGTGACAGCTAAAAGCCGCCTTTCAAAAAAGAATCAGGAGATTCTTTTTGTTATTCGGTATTAGCCCCGGTTTCCCGGAGTTATCCCAATCTGCAGGGCAGGTTGCCCACGTGTTACTCACCCGTCCGCCGCTAACGTCAGAGGAGCAAGCTCCTCATCTGTTCGCTCGACTTGCATGTATTAGGCACGCCGCCAGCGTTCGTCCTGAGCCAGGATCAAACTCTCCGTAAAGTGTTTGAAAAGCTCATTGTCTTTTTATTTCGAAAAAGACTAAAAATCTTAAAACGTTGACGTTTGGTTGTTTAGTTTTCAAGGTTCAATTGTTTCAAAAATAATGGAGCGGGTGATGAGAATCGAACTCACGACATCAGCTTGGAAGGCTGAGGTTTTACCACTAAACTACACCCGCATATAAAATTTAAAATATGGCGCGCCCGAGAGGAGTCGAACCCCTAACCTTTTGATCCGTAGTCAAACGCTCTATCCAATTGAGCTACGGGCGCTTACTTATTTGGTGCGGTCGAGAGGAGTCGAACCTCCACGGGATTTCTCCCACTAGGCCCTCAACCTAGCGCGTCTGCCATTCCGCCACGACCGCTCGTTTTCGAGCGACAAGTAATATTATATCAATATAACTTCTAGTTGTCAATTCTTTTTTTGAAAGAAATAAAAATGCGGGTGGAGGGACTTGAACCCCCACGCCTTGCGGCACTAGATCCTAAGTCTAGCGTGTCTGCCAATTCCACCACACCCGCAGATAACAATAATGGTGAGCCATGAAGGACTCGAACCTTCGACCCTCTGATTAAAAGTCAGATGCTCTACCAACTGAGCTAATGGCTCTAAAAAATGGCTGGGCTAGCTGGATTCGAACCAACGCATGACGGAGTCAAAGTCCGTTGCCTTACCGCTTGGCTATAGCCCAATAATTAAATGGCGGTCCCGACCGGGATCGAACCGGCGATCTCCTGCGTGACAGGCAGGCATGTTAACCGCTACACCACGGGACCAAAGTGAAACTATGTATTTATCAAATAAGTGGTGACCCGTACGGGATTCGAACCCGTGTTACCGCCGTGAAAGGGCGGTGTCTTAACCACTTGACCAACGGGCCATGTTCTGGCGGAGAAGGAGGGATTTGAACCCTCGCGCCGCTTACGCGACCTACACCCTTAGCAGGGGCGCCTCTTCAGCCACTTGAGTACTTCCCCATAAAAATGGCTCCACAGGTAGGACTCGAACCTACGACCGATCGGTTAACAGCCGATTGCTCTACCACTGAGCTACTGTGGAACGATGTCATTCAATTGTTTCAGCAAGCCTTTATGTAAGTGTTTCTCTTGGCGTCTCTCTTGCCGACGTTTAATATCATAACAGACATTCAAAACAAAAGTCAATCACTTTTATAAAATAATTTCAAAAGTTTTTGTTCGTCAGTGCCGTTCGCTTTAAAGGCTAGTGAATGTAATTTACCACATTTCAAAGGTGATGTCAAAAGCAATCCCCCCGCTTCTCAAAAGAAAAAACATCCCCTCCATTATCAGCAAATAAAAAGCTGCCGGAAGCAAATCACACTCCCGGCAGCCTGGCTATTATGCAAGTGACTGATCCACACCTAAAAACGTCAGTCTTCCGCTACATTTCCCGCAGCGGTATTTATTCGTATCAAATCTTTTCTTCCTGTGATAAAGCTGACCGCAGTCACTGCATTCATACACTTTATTACGCGGAAGCCGCTTATTCTTTTGAGAAGGCAGTGGTGTACAGAATCTTGGCGCCCCCACTGCTTTGATCAGTTCTCTGAAGTCACTGTCCCTGTGCTGATACCCTCTTCCTTCTATATGAAGGTGATAGTGCGCGAGTTCGTGTTTGATAATTCCAACTAGCTCAGCGTAGCCGTGTTCGTCGAGATACTTTTTATTGATTTCGATATGATGGCTGACAAGCAGGTATCTTCCACCCGTTGTTCTCAGGCGCCCGTTGAAATAGGCATCGTGCCTAAACCTCTTCCCGAACGATTCAAGTGAGATTTGTTCTGTTAATTGTTGCAGTTCTTCGTTTGTCATTCATCTGTACCTCCTTTTAGATGAAAAGGAAGATGAGTGCGATTAGCGGCATTGATGTAATGAGCTGCATGCTGATCAGTGAAAATGAACGGACCTGACCTTTTGCTTCAGCCGGTACATCCTGCTTCATTCTGATCAGTACCTGCATCACACCAAATATAGCTGCGCCTATGATAATGACGAGTGGAATAACCGGAAGTCCTGTATCCGGTCTTTCCATCAGGGCATATACTAGTACGATGACAGCAAGTGGAACTAGTTCGATGATCATCGTTGAAAAGAAAAAGCGTGTAAGTAAGGTTTGCACTGTCATTCCTTCATCGCCGCGCCCTTCGGCGGTTTTGATGATGCTGCCAAGGTGGGCGATATAGTTAAAAGTAATCCCTAGTGTTGCGACTGCTGCTGCAATCGCAATGATATAAAAAGCCATTATGTTTCCTCCAATTTAATTTGTCTGTTGTGCAGGTGGCAGCATGGTGAGTGCGATTCTGCCTTTTTTCGCATCGACCTGTTCGATCCATACGGTTACAACGTCACCAAGTGAAACGACATCAAGCGGATGTTTGACGAATCCTTTTTTCAGCTTGGAAATATGAACGAGCCCGTCCTGTTTGACGCCGATATCTACAAAAGCGCCGAAGTCGACTACGTTACGTACAGTTCCCTGCAGCTCCATACCCGGCTTCAGGTCTTCCATTTTTAACACGTCCTTTTTCAGAATCGGTTTATCAAGTTCATCACGCGGGTCACGTCCGGGGCGGATTAGAGCTTCAATAATGTCTTTCATTGTGTGAATGCCGATGTCTGTATCTGCTGACCACTGCTCAGGTGTCTTCTGGATGATCGCCTGCTTCAGCTCTTCTGAACCGATGGCATTCAGGTCAAAGCCAACCTGTTTAATCATCTTTTCTACGTCCTGATAGTTTTCAGGGTGAATGGCTGTGCGGTCGAGCGGGTTCTCACCTTCTGCAATACGAAGGAAGCCGATACACTGCTCGTACGTTTTTGCACCGAGGCGCGGAATTTTCTTCAGCTGCTTACGGTTGCTGAACTTCCCTGCTTCATCACGGATTTTTACGATATTCTGCGCAACTGTTTTTGATAGCCCTGCTACATATTGAAGGAGCGATGGTGATGCTGTGTTTACATTTACGCCGACTTTATTTACAGCAGTCTCCACAACGAATGTCAGTGATTCATTGAGCTTTTTCTGGGAAACGTCGTGCTGATATTGGCCGACACCGACTGATTTAGGATCGATTTTCACAAGCTCAGCCAGCGGATCCTGAAGTCGTCTGGCAATTGATACTGCGCTTCTTTCCTCTACCTGAAGATCAGGGAATTCTTCACGGGCGATATCTGATGCTGAATAGACACTCGCACCTGCTTCATTGACGATTAGATAATACACTTCCTGGTCAATTTCCTGGAGCTGGTCTGCAACGAATTGTTCTGTTTCACGTGAAGCCGTACCGTTTCCGATTGCGACAAGCTCAATGCCAAAGTCTTTAACAACTTTTTTAAATGTCGCGGCAGCTTTGGATGGATCTTTTGTTGTGTGCGGATAGATGACACCGATATAAAGCATCTTTCCGGTTTCATCAACAACCGCAAGCTTGCAGCCGGTACGGTATGCAGGGTCAACGCCAAGCACTTTTTTACCTTTAAGTGGTGCCTGCAACAGCAGGTTCTTCAGATTCTCTGAGAAAATGTGGATGGCCTGATTTTCTGCTTTCTCAGTCAGTTCGTTTCTGATCTCCCTTTCAATAGAAGGAAGAATGAGTCGCTTATAGCTGTCTTCGATTGCTTCAGCTATTTGATCTGCGGATACGGACTGCGGATATTTTACGTGCTTACGTTTTAACTCAGACAGGATTCTTTCCTGATCAGGCTGAATAGATACGCGCAGTACGTCTTCCTTTTCACCACGGTTCAGTGCGAGTGTACGGTGAGGCACAATTTTTGAAACGGGTTCTTCGTACTCGTAGTACATTTCGAAGATTCCTTTTTCATCTAGCTCTGCTTTTTTAACTGCAGACGTGATCTTTCCGTTTCTGAACGTCTGGTTTCGTATGTACTCACGGATCTTCGCATCATCTGCAAGCATTTCAGCGATGATATCTCTAGCACCCGCCAGCGCTTCTTCTGTGTTCGCGACTTCTTTTTCCTCTGAGACGAATTCAGCTGCTTTTGCTTCGACATTTCCGTTTCTCGGGAAGGATAATAACCATGTCGCAAGTGGTTCAAGTCCTTTTTCTTTAGCTTTCGTTGCTCGCGTTCTTCTTTTTTGCTTATAAGGACGGTAGAGATCTTCTACTGCCTGCAGCTTGTCTGCTTTTATAATGGCTTGCTTTAATTCATCAGTCAGCTTGTCCTGTTCTTCAATTAGGCGAAGCACTTCTTCTTTTCTAGTTTCAAGGTTTTGCAGGTAAGCCCAGCTGTCAGAGATATTTTTGATCTGAACTTCATCAAGCGCACCTGTCATTTCTTTTCTGTATCGTGCAATAAAAGGCACTGTGTTCCCTTCGTCTAAAAGCTGGATGACTTTCTCCACTTTTGCGGCATCAATTGAAATATTTGCTGCCAGACGGGTGATCTGTTGTTTATGCTGTTCCATCTGATTCACTGCCTTTCTATTAATCAGTTCCGGGATTAATTGTACCACATGGTCACCTGGTGATCATTTTCCACACAAATAATTATTGTTAAGCTTGGCTGTTGATTGTAGCTCCAGGGGGACGCTTTCCGCAGGGCCGGCGGTGAGCCTGCAGGAGTAGCCCCCTTCCGCTACAATCACCAGCTGTGCAGGAACAATAATTGACTTTTTAAAAGTGTACAAAAAAAGAAGACTCCTCTTTAAGGCAGTCTTCCAATGATAAATGTTGTATCGTCGCTATCTGAGACAATGGAGTCCAGATAGGTTGAAATATAGTCAATCGAACGTCCTGACTGTAGCAGCGGTCGTACACGTGTGATTTGAAGTCCGTCTGAATGAATAAGAAAAGATGCGCCTTCCTCGTACTGAAAGCTTTGTGTTTTATACTGCTGTGGTCTGCCGGACAGATATCCCGTTACCGGCAGCGGGTACGTTAGCTTTCCTGCTTCTGAGTAAAAATAAAAGCGGATATTTCCAACACAGCTGTATGTAACAGTCTGGGCCGCATAGTGGATTTTCACAACCGCAACTGCTGCGCCTCTCTTTTTTGCAACGGCCTGATTCGCTCTTTCCATCAGCTGGTCTACGTCTTCATTCATATTTTCTTCAACTGCAGCGCACACCGCCTGGGAAGCTTCATGGGCATATTTCCCGCTCCCGAGACCGTCTGCAACTACACAGATGAAAAAATCGTCAGTTGAGGTAAAAAAATAGCTGTCACCGCAATCCTGACGTCCATTTTTCGCATACTGTCCAGCGTGCACGGTAACTAAACTGTGGTCAAGCACTTCCATCAAGTAAAGTCACCATCTTGTGCATTTTCTTCCTGAATGGCATCACGCAGTTTCTTGATTGCTCTTCTCTGCAGTCTGGACACATGCATTTGAGATATACCGAGCATATCACCCGCGTCTTTTTGACTCATATTTTCAAGATACGTATATTGTATAATCTGTTTTTCTCTATCGCTCAGCACGTGAAGGACCTTTTCAAGGACCATGCGCTGATCGGTTTTTTCATAGTTATCATCCATGCTGCCGACGATATCAAGCAGTGTAACTGTACTGCCGTCAGAGTCAGCTTCAATTGAATGGTCAACTGACAGCGCCTGATAGCTTTTCCCCATTTCCATCGCTTCTAGAATTTCTTCTTCAGACACTTCAAGGTGCATGGCGATTTCACTTACCTTTGGAGAGCGCTGCAAATCAGTCGTCAGCTCTTCAACTGTTGCTTTAATTTTCGGTCCAAGTTCTTTGATCCGTCTTGGCACGTGGACACTCCACGTTTTATCGCGTAAGAATCGCTTGATCTCACCGATAATGGTTGGAATGGCAAAGGCTTCGAAGCTTTTACCGAATGTGTCATCATATCGTCTGATCGCACCAAGCAGACCAATCATGCCGACCTGTGCAATATCTTCGTGATATGACTTTCCTTTCGAGTACTTTCTTGCAATGGACTCAACAAGATTTTTATAGTGAACGACCAGCTTGTGCTGCGCGTCATCATCCTGGTTTTCCTGGTAGGCTTTGATCCATTCAAGTACTTCGTCTTTACTTGGCTGGTTAGGTTGAGACAGTTTCCGCATCCCTCTCCACCTGCTCTTCCTCAATGTACTTTGTCATGAAGACCGTTACACCCTCTTTTTGACTGATCTTCACGTCATCCATCAGGCTTTCGATCAGGTAAAGACCAAGCCCCCCTTCACGGAGCATGTCAACCTGTGAACCCTCATTGTAAGGTCCAACTTCTTCTTTTACTTTGGTAAAATCAAAGCTTGAGCCATGGTCTGCAACAATCACTTCAAGGCGGTCCTCATAAAGTGCGAATCCGACAACGACTTCACCTTCGTCGTTTTCTTTATAAGCGTGCTGAACTGCATTCGTGATCGCTTCACTTGTGGCAATTTTCAGATCTTCAATGTCGTCGTATGTGAAGCCCATGCGGCTTGCCACACCTGAGATTGTCAGACGGATCACACCTACATACTGGGCTTTGGCGGGAATTTTCATTTCGATATAATCAAATGGTTTCATCATTCCATTCCACCTTTTACTTCGGGATTAATATCCATGATGTCTGCAAGTCCTGTGATGTCAAATAGGCGCTTCAGGCGATCTGAAAGACCGATCAGCTGAAGGTGTCCGCCGTTTGCTTTAATCCCTTTGAACAAACCTACAAATACACCAATACCCGTACTGTCCATATAACTTACCTCTGACAGATCAGCAACTACTTTCATGTTGTCCTGCTTTGAAAGCGGCTCTGTTTTTTCTCTCAGGACAGGTGCAGTATAAGCATCGATTTCACCGGCAATTTCAAGCTTCGCATAATCTTCTGTCTGCTCTGTTATATCAACTTTAATATTCATATTAGTTCCACCTTTTTATCTAGTGTCCAGATTCGGCTAATACCGAAACTTTCTCAGAATCTCCGTAAGACGTACTTGTAAACTACCCTAACTTCAAACGATTAAACGTGATTCACATAAAACTATTTCGTTCTTTTTAAAATAATGATAGTGAAATCATCTCTTAACTGGAAGTGCTGGAGGCGTTCAAGATCACGGAATATTTTATTGACAATTTCCTGCGGCGGGAGTTCAATGTATTCATTTATATAAGAAATCAGCGTTTCACGCTCAATAAATCCTTCATCTGTACGGCACTCTGTTACACCGTCTGACATCAGAATGACCATATCTCCTATTTCAACCGCCTGTTCATAGCGCTTATATTTTGCATTTTTATCCACACCAAGAAGCAGACCTCTTGCTTCAAGGTCCAGGAATTCTTTGTCTTTATGACGATAGAAAAAGCCAGGTTCATGACCCGCTGAAGCAAAATGAAGAATATTGCTGCGCAGTTCATACATGCCGTAGAACATGGTGATGAACATGGAATCGTCTATATTTTGCTCAACTACACGGTTCAGGCTTTCAAGAACAGCACTTGGATCCTTCCTGTATTCAGGCAGGCTGTCCATCGCATACTTAATCATGGACATACATAGTGCTGCCGGGATCCCTTTACCGATAACGTCAGCGATCGCGACATTGACAGAATGGTCTCCGTCATGAACAAAGTGATAATAATCACCGTTCATCTGCTTTGCCGGCACACTGAGCGCACCAATCTCGAGACCGTCAACTGTTGGAACTGAAGTACCAAGCAGCGTGTCCTGCACGTTAGAGGCAATTTCCATTTCATTCTTTAATTCTTTCTGTGTATCAAGTAAACTCTGATGCTCTCTGAAAGCAAAACCGTATGCCGTCATGACTTCCAGAAGAATATCAAAAGAATGCCAGACTTCCGGTGAGAGGTCAGGCATTAGCTGTTGCATGGCACTTTTTTGAATGTTAATGACTTCTTCAGGCGGCACCTTTTTCTCAAGGGCAGTCCGGCTGAATTGCTGAGCAGCATACAAAGCCTGCTCAGACTGATTGTTAATATATTCCTGTAAAATCTTACTGTATTGCGCTTCAAGTGTTTCCTGTTTATTCATTCGCTAAATGCCCCTCCTATCGGAGCCATTTCGTCGCGCGGATGTCTGTACCTTCACCCGGGTTAGAATCAATGTTGAAATCATCCATCAATCTTCTTACACCCGGAAGGCCAGCACCCAGACCCCCTGAAGTTGAAAAACCATCTTCCATTACTTTTCTGATATCCGGAATACCTGGACCTTTATCCAGTGCGATAATCCTAAGCCCTGCTTTACCATTTTCATTCAGCCGGTCGATACATAATTGACCTTCTCCTGCATAGAGGTAAATATTTCGGGCCAGTTCACTGATGGCTGTTGTAATTCTAGCCTGATCCACGGTTCCAAATCCCAGCTCTTTGGCTACATTTCTACCGAGCTGACGTGCAGCTACGATATCCCACTCATTTAGAATGGATACACAGGATTGGATTTCCATATGGTCAGTCCCCCAATTCCTGTTGAAGTTTCTCTAAACCTTTTTCCAGATCAAGTGCCGTCATGACGTCATCAAGTCTGATTCCAAGCTCGATCAGTGTAATGGCAACTGCCGGCTGGATTCCTGTGATAACCACTTTTGCACCCATGAGTCTGGACATATTAATCACATCACCAAGCACTTTTGCGATAAATGAATCGATAAAATCAATTGATGTAATATCAATCACGACTCCGCGTGCGTTGGTTTCATGAATTCTTTTCAGCAAATCTTCCTGAAATTCAAGGGCAGTCTGATCATCCAGCTCCCATTGAATCGAAATTAAAAGGCAATCATTCAGTTTTAAAATAGGAATCCTCACTGCTTACCCCTCCAATTCCACTATTTTTCTGCCTGTCATCTCAAGCGCAAGCTCTACACCTTTTTTCATCGTGCTTGTTGTGATAAAACGGTCAAGATCTATTCCCAGATTCACAATTGTCTGGGCAATCTCAGGACGGATTCCAACAAGCATGCATTTTGCTCCGACCAGGTGAACTGCTTCTGCCGCCTGAATAATGTGATGAGCAACCATTGTATCAACAACCGGCACACCTGTAATGTCTATCAGCACGACCTCAGCGCGGTGGCTGACAACTCCTTCAAGCAGATTTTCCATTACAAGTCTTGCCCGTTCTGTATCGATGGTGCCAACAAGCGGCATCACAGAAATCTGATCAACAACCGGGATCAGCGGTGCTGACAGCTCCTGTAGCGCCATTTTCTGTAGTGATACTGTTTTCTCCCATGTTTCTGCGTAAGTCTGGATAATTTCGTTCGATACGGGTGTCATCCACTTATCGAGCAGCTCCAGATATTCGCCTTCATTCTCTTTATCTATACTTCCATAACGGACTAAGTTTTCCTGCACCGTATGTACAAATTCTCTCAACCCTTTTACTACAAGTGCAACCGGCCAGCCTAATCTGACAATTTTATCAGAAAAGTAGCTGAGCATTTCCTTGTATTCTTTCTCTTTATCTTTCAGGTTCAGCAGGATAATATCGAAAAATTCACTGCTGGTGTTTTCAAAAATGTGCTGGGGCATGACGTCAATAATGCGTGAATCCGCGTCACTCATCAGCCTTTCTTTCCAAATGTTTTCAAGCTCATCGCGGTGCTCTTCTATATGTCCGGTTATCTTGTTATACAAAAAATTCACCTCTAACCTATCATTCTGTTTTCGTACTTGTGTTCTATTATAGATGAGTGAGGCGTAATGGTCTATTCATAAGAAAAAAACGCTCCACAAAGAGCGTTTTCCACATTAGAGGTCTACCAAGCCGAGGCTGATCTGAAGCGCCTCGTCTACCTTTTCCATCGTCTCGTCATCCAGATGGGTTATTTTGTCTGTTAATCGTTGTTTGTCTAAAGTTCTGATCTGTTCCAGCAAAATAACTGAATCACGTTCAAAGCCATTACGCTTTGAGCTGATTTCAACGTGGGTAGGAAGCTTAGCTTTTTGAATTTGTGCTGTAATTGCTGCGACCACTACTGTGGGACTAAACCGATTTCCGATGTCGTTTTGGATGATGAGAACGGGGCGGACTCCACCTTGCTCTGAACCGACAACGGGAGATAGGTCAGCAAAAAATACGTCTCCACGCTTCACTATCAAAGCGTTATCCTCCACTTACCAATCGTTCAATGGTATGGTCTGCTTCGTACTCTGCCTGAAGTGCTTCCGAAGCCATTGACAAGTTGATCTTCGCCATTTCCATATAGCCCCGGCGCATCGCATCTTGAGTTTGTTTCCGGCGTCTGTCACGGACATAAGCTTTCGTTGCACGGTAAATGCAATCACTGCAGCTTAACTCTTCCTGTTCGGCAAACGCTTCCAGTTCTGTAAGCAGTTGCTTTGGTAATCGTACCAAGATTTCTGATGTTGCGCTGGATTCCGACACAAACTACACCTCCACCATCTTATACATACCTATTTTTTGTGAAACAATTATTCTTTTGTTCATTCATCATTCAAGTCCATGTTTATATTAACACTAAAAGCGGAACCTGAAAAGGTACTCTCATAAAATATCTGACAATTCTTTGCAAAAATGATTACTTCAGATGATTAAAGACCTTTTCAATTGCCCCATTTTTCCTATAAATCCTCGGCACCCTGGCTGTCAGAAGACAGGCTGATTCGTAATGAATCGTACCATTATGCGCTGCGATGTCATCAAGCAGAATCCGGTCATTTGAGACATTCCCGACCAGTGTGACGACAGTCCCTTCTTTCATTTCGAACGGAAGTCGGATCATACACTGATCCATACAGACACGTCCGACGATCTCAGCACGGTACTCACCTGCAAGCACCTCAAAGCCCTGCATCTGTCTGATCCATCCGTCAGCATAGCCGATTGGTAGCGTGGCAATCCATTCATCCTGCTCTGCAGTGTAGGTCGCCCCGTAGCTGACTTTGTCTCCGGCCTTCAGCTTTTTGACCTGAACCATTTTTGTATAAAGGGAAAGTGCCGGCGTTAACGGTGCCGGCATTTCACTGCTGATATCACCGGATGGTACCAGTCCATACATTGAAATCCCAAAGCGCACTGCGTTAAAAGCAGCGTTGTCCCGCAGAAATGCACCTGCACTGTTAGATGCATGAATCATCGCAGGCTTTTTCTCAAAAACATCGAGACATGCCAAGAACCGCTCCTGCTGCTGATCAGCATACGTCCGGTCCTGCTCGTCCGCTGTTGCAAAATGGGTAAAGACACCCTCAATGTTCATGCGGCTGTCATCAGTGATAACCGTCTCTGCTTCTTTTAATTCCTTGAGATCGGTAAACCCCAGCCGTCCCATACCGGTATCTATTTTTAAATGAATCTGCAGTGTATCTTCTTTAAGAAATTCGCGTGCTGACCTGATCCAGTCAGCAGAAAAGACCGTCAGACGAATCCCATGCGCTGCAGCAAGACCTGCATCGTCAGGGCGTGTCGCACCAAGCACAAGAATCGGAGCGGTAAAGCCGTGCTTTCTCAGAAAAAGGGCTTCATCCAAAAATGCGACGGCCAGCCATTCCGCTCCGGCGTCAAGTGCGGCTTCTGCTACTTCAAGATAGCCATGTCCATAAGCATTGGCTTTCACAACTGCCATAATCACTGTATTCTGCTTCAGCCGTTTTGACAGCTGCCTGATATTCGCCTGAATGGCATCAAGATCTACTTCAATCCATGTATCACGGTGGAATTCATTTATCATCATCTGGCACCTTCTCTTATTACAGGTCAAACGCCTGTTTTGGATGCCGTTATTTTATCATAGACCCCTGAACTGAGCGAGCGACTTCGAGCATTTCCTCCTCCGTCAGGTCATGTGAAGCAAGCAGATAGCTAACGCCGTTATACGTCCACTCAAGTGAATTCTCCGTCATCGCTCCAACAGCAAATCCAAGGTCCGCCATATCCCCGGCCGCATCAGTTGTTGTCAGCATAACCGGTGCTGCATCAAGCTTTTCCTGGATAATTGTATAATTTTTCGCCCCTTCGTAAGTAAGAATCATGCGGCTTCCGTTATCTGTTTTGACTTCCTTTTCTTCTTTTAATGCCGCTCCTTCAATCTCAGCTGTCGGGTAAAGCACTGCCCAATCCTCAGTTTCTTCCCCGTCACCTGACACAGGCATCTCAAGCTGCGCACTCATCATATTTTTCTCAAGGTTAAAGTCACTCTTTTCAAATGTTGCCTCATAGTCCACTTCACTGAAGCTCAGCTCAATTTTCACATTCCCTTCTTCATCCTTCACCTTCACATCAGTCGGCGCAAGCGTCTTCTTATCAAATGTCACCTGCTGCAGCGGGAACATATGCTGATGCTTGTACCTGGTCTTCGTATCAAATACATACTGCCCCTCTTTTTCGGTAAATGTGGCTTCCTTATCCTCCTAAATATCCTTCACAAGCGATTCCGTCAAATAAGCCTGGCTCCCATTAGACGGTCAGTCGCTTTGAAAACGGAAGCTCTTATTCAATGCAGGCGTCAGCACAAATACACCTTCATCATTCCGGATAATCATCTGACTCTGCTTGTCTTCAGCATGCTTCAGATGCACCCTGTAAAAGTGCGGCTTCATATGCCAGACTTCCACATCATATTCCTGCGGCGTCTCCCCCGTATTAAACACCATCTTCGCCTTCGCTTTATAACTTTCAGCCTTCTCCACCTTGTCCATCAGATCCTGAGCCGCTTACTCCCTCGTCTTCTCACCGCACACAGCAAGCATCACCACTAAAAACACCATTATCAAACAGAGAGCGATTTTCTTCATGGTTTCCTCCCCTTCACTCAAAAAGCGTCGTTGTGAATGCATTTTAAGTGTATGAGGTAGGGCTGGCTTGTATGACATTAGAAATGTGGAAGGCGCTTAGTCAGCTCCGACAGACATAAGACGTGAGGGCCGAGTGGGTGTGACCGGAAAATGGCTGGAGGTGATCCGAAATTTCTGGGAGGTGACCTCAATTTAAGTGAACATGACCGGAAAATTGGCATATCACAAAATTGCGACCTGAAATCTCCGCAATGTGACCCGAGTTTTCTCGAAGGTGACCGCAGTTTCCGCAAAGGTGACCCCATTTTCACTCCATCACCACGCCTCGCCCCCACCGGCACTTCATGCCCTTAGGTCACAAGCTTTAAATCTTTTAGTTACCCAAGTTCATGAAGAGGGAGAGGCTGTTACAGCAGAACCGGTTATTGAAAAGCTGATGGATATCAAAAAACAAAACAGACGCCCAACTTAAGCGTCTGTCTCCTCCACGACCACCTGCGCGGCGGCATATTCTTTTGTATGGGTAATGCTGACGTGTACTTTATAGTCCGGGTGGCTGATAAATGGCCGTCCGGATGGTTCTTTGACGATTTCGATATCCTGAAATGACAGTTCGCGTCCGATACCGCAGCCGATTGCTTTTGCGTAGGCTTCTTTTACGGCGAAGCGGCCTGAGAGGAATTCAACTCTACGCTTTGCACCCAGCTCATTGAACTGGTTAAGTTCTGACGGGGTGAGCACGCGCCGGGCGATTTTTGGCTGACGGTCTAAAAGTGTTGCGATCCGTTCAATTTCTACGATATCCAAGCCGATTCCACGAATCATCTGAGTCACCTTTTTCGTATAGAATCCTGTATGATAGAAATAATCAGTTACAGGGAGGATTTCATTTGTTTTTACGTACTGAAAGCTTATCACAGTTTATCAGGTTTTACCCTGTCGTATCGGTGTTAATTTTAATACATGCCATTGTATTTATTGCGACTTCTCTACCTGGCGGGCTTGGCAATGAGATACTTTTTACGCTGGCCGGGATTAATGGCTTGATCTCTGAAGGTGAATATTATCGGCTGGTGACACCGATCTTTGCGCACGCAGATCTGTTTCACGTATTGTTCAACACGTTTTCACTCGTTCTTTTCGCTCCGGCACTTGAGCGCTTGCTGGGATCAGTTCAGTTCATTGTGGTTTACATGCTTGCCGGGATTATCGCAAACGTTGCGACCTGGGTGTTGCAGCCGCCATTCTACTCTTCAGTCGGTGCAAGTGGCGCGATCTTCGGACTGTTCGGGCTGTATGCTGCGATCTGGCTGATTTATAAGCAGGGCGCTCCGATGGAAATCAGACAGGTCATGGTACCGATCATTGTGATCAGTGTGGTCATGACGTTCTTCAGCTCAAACATTAATGTGACCGCGCATATTGCAGGGTTGATTGCGGGAATCTTTATCGGCCTGTTTATCTTCCAGCAGCGCCGTCGTGAATAGAAAAATGCCTGGAGCCATCAGTGCTCCAGGCATTTTTTATGGTGTGTCGATCTCAGGCACGGGCGTTGGCTCGTGCACCTTTTTCACTTCAGCTTCCGGGCTGTACCAGTCCATCATGAGGTCTGCATCCTCTTTTGCCACGTGTGCAATGCTGCTGTGACTGCCGCTGGTATAGGATTTGATTGTTGCGTGTATCGTTGCAACGTCCCCTTTTCGCTGGAAAATGGTTTGTGTCCATTCAAGTGACTGGACACGCTTCTTTTTCATGTAAACAATCTGCTTGCTGATCCCCCGGAATTTCAGGGTCATCTGGTCGCGTGATGCGCTCCAGCCGGCTGTTTTATACTGCCACCAGCCTAATATAATGGCGAATGGAATCAGAATCAGAGAAGCAAGGCCGAGCGGGAAAAAGAAGTAGGATACCGGTCCAATGATCACGAGTGAAAACAGCATTTTCCAGAAGATATAACGTTTTAGCGCGCGTTTTGGTACGCCTGTAAACTCTGTTTTCCAATGATAATCAGGCAGAATCTGATCCAGAATGGCGTACGTTTCTTTTTCACGGATCATTGGCAGCAGCCTGATTGCATTAGAATCTTTTTCAAGCACTGATCCGCCTGCACTTTCAATCGTAACGGACGTGTAGCCGAACGGCTCTCTTATCAGGTTTTGATCAAACGTAATTCCCTGAATTCTTTTCAGCGGAACGGTTGTCTGCTTCTTCTCAAGCAGGCCGCGGGTAATCACAATGTCCTTGTCAACGAGCTTAACCGTAAAATGGGCATAGCGCAGGAATGTCAGACCGACTGCGATCAGCCATGCGAAGAAAAACACAAGTACGGCAACAATTCCTGCAAGAAGGAAGCCGGCTTCTACAAAGTCAACGAGCTCTGCAAATACTGCTTCAAATGGAATGACCTCGCCGAATTGTGACAGGAAGATCAGAACACCACCAATGACAACACCCGCTCCACCGGATGTCGTTGCCATTACAATCAGGTCTTTCGGGCTCATCTTGTAGAGAATATGCTCTTCTGGTTCCTGCTCAACAAACTCTTCTCCTTCAACAAGCTCTGACTGTTCTTCCTTCAGCTTCTTTTTCGCTGATGAGATAATCCGGTTCAGTTCATCAGCTTCCTGCTTTGTAATTGCAGTCAATTCAGCCTCAGAATCCGTGCTCGCAGAACTCCCGGCAGTTTCAACTTTAATTTTCACTAACTTTAACGGACGGTGCAAGACGCCTTCTGTATAATTCAGACTTTGAATCCGTTCAAATGGAATGTAACGTTTTTTCTTAACAAAAAGGCCCTGCTCAATTCTGAGTTCACCTTCTTCAATCCAGTATTTAAACCTCCACCATTTAATGACACCGATGAATAAGAACAGAATAATCATCGCACCCATAATAAAAAATGGCAGGTAATCCAAAATTGATTCCGCTTCTCCGCGGTTTAAAAAGACTAGAATGACAATTGGAATAAATGCTTCTCTCAGCGTTTTAAGTGCATTAATTACCGTGGTAATCGGATGCAGGCGTTTTTCTTCAGACATCGTCCTCAGCCACCCTTGCTAAAGCAGATATCGAGTCTCTCAGCTGATCGGCTTCATCGATATCAAGCGCCGGAATCTGATGCAGTGTCGCAGCAGTTGAAATGCTGATCGTTGCCAGTCTGTATTTCCTCAGGATCGGCCCCTGTTCCGTATCAACGTGCTGCACGCGGACCATTGGCACAAGCGTACGCGTTACGACAAATATTCCGTGCTGGAGTTCAATCTCCTCTTCTCTCACTTCATAGCGCCAGCGCTTCCACTTCAGCGTCGGCAATACAAATACGAATAATATAATTTCAAGTACTAATGCAGCCCCTGCGCCAATGATGAACCATACTGACCAGTCGAAGATCAGAGCAAGCGTTGTAACACCAGCACCTGCCAGCAGTGTAAAAGCTGCAGATATCCAGCCATATAATCTCCAGACGGTTAATGCCCGTTCTGAAATTCTCATTTTAGGCTCCTGTCTCCCCATCGTATTCTCTCCTATCTAATGTCTCTTATGTACCTACTCTATCATACGAACCTCCCTCAACATATGTTTCAAAAGTTTTCACAGTAAATTTTTGAAAAAGTGAAACTTTTTATGGAAAAATTCTGTATAGTAGATATGAAAATATTGTAAGGGGGAATTAGATGAACCGGGAATTTCACGAAGGAAATATGGTGTGGATTGTATTTAGCATAATCACGTTCCTGTCCTCCATTCTCTTCGCTTTTATCGGACCGAATTTGCTGCATTACCTGTTCTTTTCCTACGGGGACATCATCCTGATTCAGACACCGATTATCTCCAACGTTCTGTTTGCCATCTTCGGTTTACTGCTATCATTATTTTTCTTCATGATGTACAAAGAAGGTAAAACATACAAGGCGACCGGATTTGGTGCGTTAATACTGTCAGTGTTGATCCTTGTCATTAGCGTGACCAATTATTCCGTGTTAAGAGAAGAAAAAATCATTCATAACGGATTGCTTTCAGTTACTTCAACTGAGTATCAGTGGAGTGATATTGAAAGTGCAGTAATGATCAGAGCCAATGATGATGTTGAACATGAGACCTTTATTTTTAACATGAGTAATGGCGAAAATCTTGAGTTTATCCGAAACGAGCACATGATCAGTGCTTTCCCGAAGATTGACGGGATGCTTCAGGTAAATGGGGTCAGGTATACATCTGAGGAACGGGAATAGAAAAGTGCCTAGGCGATATGAGATCGCCTAGGCACTTTTTAGGTTGTATTGCTATGGGTTACGCTTTTCTACGTTGGCCAGCTCCAGCAGGCAGGTCCTCGAGTCATAAGCCACCTTGAGAAAATGGGAAAGGTCACTCATTTCTCTCAAGGCGTCTTATGCTTGTCGGACCTGAACGCCTGCTTCCGCTTTTCTAGCCTTCGCGTGATTGGCGCTTTGGCTGGCGCTGACGGCTGTTGTAAGGCTTACCGCCTCCGCTTTTGCCGCCGCTACGGTTTCCACCGCGGTTACCATACTTTTTGTCGTCTTTGCGGTATGGCTTTTTCTTTTTAGATGCAAGTGGTCTTTCCGGTGTGATATCTACTGGTGTTTCGTCCGGCTCTTTTGTAAGGATCTTAAGAGCTGCTGCGATTAGATCCAGTGACTCGTCACCGTCATTTAGTAGCTCACGTGCAATGACTTTGTATTCTTCAAGGTTATTCTTCTTAACTGTTTCCTTCAGCTCATCAATAGCTGCGCGCTGAAGACCTTCAAGTGCTTCAGATGAACTTGGTGGACGCATTTGCTCCATCTTCTTCTTCGTTGTTTGTTCAACAACACGAAGGTAGTTCATTTCACGTGGTGTAACGAATGTCATCGCCATACCTTTTTTACCTGCACGGCCTGTACGTCCAATACGGTGAACGTAGCTTTCAGGATCCTGAGGAATGTCATAGTTGTATACGTGTGTTACGCCTGAAATATCAAGTCCACGTGCAGCAACGTCTGTCGCAACGAGTACGTCAATACGGCCTTCTTTGAACTTCTTCAGTACACTCATACGCTTCGCCTGAGTCAGGTCACCGTGAATTCCTTCAGCCATGTAGCCGCGGATTTCAAGTGCACGTGCAAGCTCGTCAACGCGACGCTTTGTACGTCCGAATACGATTGCAAGCTCAGGTGACTGAACGTTGATCAGACGTGAAAGTACGTCGAACTTCTCACGCTCGTGTGCTTTTACGAAGAACTGCTCGATGTTTTCAACTGTCATTTCCTTCGCTTTTACTTTTACAACTTCAGGATCTCTCATGAAGCGTTCAGCAATTTTACGGATTGGTCCAGGCATTGTTGCTGAGAACAATAGCGTCTGGCGCGTTTCCGGAACGTTTTTAAGGATTGATTCGATATCATCTATGAAGCCCATGTTCAGCATTTCATCTGCTTCGTCAAGTACAAGTGTTTCCACTTCATCAAGCTTCAGCGTGCGGCGGTTAATGTGGTCAAGCAGACGTCCCGGTGTACCAACGATGATATGCGGGCGTTTTTTCATTGCGCGGATCTGGCGCTGAATGTCCTGGCCACCGTATACTGACAGTACGCGTACACGCTTGTCGCTTCCGATTTTGTAAAGCTCTTCAGATACCTGAATCGCAAGCTCACGCGTTGGTGCGATGATCAGGCCTTGAATCGCTGATGATTTTGTGTCCACTTTCTCAAGCATTGGAATACCGAATGCAGCCGTTTTACCTGTTCCTGTCTGCGCCTGCCCGATAATGTCTTTACCTTCTGCTGATAGTGGAATTGTGCCAGCCTGAATTGGCGTTGCCTCTTCAAATCCCATGCGTTTAATTGATTTCTGGATTACTGGACTAATTGGTAGTTCTGAAAAAAGTGTCAAATCCTTCATTCTCCTTTGTTTTGTGAATCATCTATTTCATACACATAGCTAAGATCGCTCAGAAGACTGCGACAGCCTTTATTCGTTGTCCTTAACGATTAATATCAAAGGGACATTTCTTCCCCAAAAAGAAAACTCGGACTTAGGCCGAGTGCGTCAGAGATGCCAATCGTTCAATTGGTCTTTCATGCTGGTTAAAGACAACCATCAAAAATACGCGGGACTCATCTGTTCCACAGCGGATTTTTTCCGCTTCACGCATTTAAAAGTTATATCACACTCTTCTTATAAATAAGAGAGCTAATTGCTAATTGTAGCAGATGTCTTACGTATCTTATCATGTCTATTTTCAAAACACAATCATCCATTGTCGGGAACTTTCTCCTGTTTTAAAAAGAAAGCGATCTCATGAAAAAGCCTGTCACAGTCGGACCCGTAGCAGATCAGGTGTTTCGACGATTTTGATAAATATAATCTTTTTTGATAAGTTCCGACGCGATCGTAGACGAATCTTGCCGCTTTTGGAGGTACGATCCCGTCCATCTGCCCCTGTGCGATAAAAACAGGCACACGTATTTTCGGCAGGAGTGGCACCACATAGGAAGCCAGCCGCCTGAACTCTCTTGTTGAGCGGATCGGTGTATGAAAAAGCTTATACTTATAATGACCAAACCATTCATTTTCATTCAGCCTTCTTCTGACCGTATCTGAAATCACTGTCCCGACATCGCTGAAAATTTGTTTTGGGTTAATATAAAGTGCGGCTGCGCTCAGTAAAACAAGCTTTTTCACCGGATAATGAATCGTCAGATAAGCTGCAATCAGCCCTCCCATGGAAAAGCCAACTACATAGATTTCGTCACAGTACATATAGAGTCTCTTCAACTCTTCCTCTGCATACGTAATCCATTCCACAGCGTTTGTCTCATGCAGCCTCAGGTTTCTGCCGTGCCCGGGCAGTACCGGCACTGATATAATCCAGTCAGTGTGTTCTCTTAAATATCTCGCCAGCGGATTCACTTCATAAGCGCCGCCGGTAAATCCGTGAAGCAGCAGGCATCCTGTCTGTCCCATGACTTCCCTCCGTTCAATCTTCTACCGTTTTTATACCCAATAACCCGGATTTTGAATCTGACTTCTTGGGTTGAGTGCTGTGTTTTGCGCGTTGACGTAGGTACCCATGCCTGTTGACGTAGCGACACACCCGGGTTGAGTGCTGTCATATCGCAACTGAGTGCTGTCGCCATACCGTTGACTGCTCTCTCCGCCCGCTCCAGTGACCTTAACCCACGCCCAACAGCAAAAGCCGCCCAACAGGACGGCTTCACACATCAATTATTTAAATGCTTCGATCACCTTTTCAAGCTGCATGCCGCGTGAGCCCTTTACAAGGACGAGGTCTCCTTCAGATAGATGCTTTTTCAGCTCTGTAATCAATTCATCATGCTGATCGAACCAATACACTAAAGGACTTCTCTCGAGCGCTTCTTCAGCGAGCCACCTTGAGCGGGGACCGAATGCGAGCAGGACAGGAATTTCGTTAAAGTTGATCTTCTGACCGATTTCACGGTGGAACTGCTCTTCGTTATCACCAAGCTCAAGCATGTCACCAAGCACAGCGATCTTCTTGCCTTGTGCTTTTGCTTCTTCGAGGAACTGAAGCGCAGCAAGCATGGAGGTCGGACTTGCGTTATAGGCATCATTGATGAACACTTCACCATGTGCTCCTTCCACGCGCTCCATTCTCATCGATGTCATTTCAGTTTTAGCAAATCCTTCTTCGATCTCTTCAAGCGTCAGTCCAAGGTGGAGTGCTGTACGGATTGTTGCAAGGCCGTTCAGTACATTGTGCCTGCCTAGCACAGGGATCGACACCCATGTTTCTTCAGTGCCAAGCTGAACGCGGCTGCCTGCATCATCGATTACTGTGTTTCGCGGGTAAAGCCCATTCGTTTCTTCATAGCCATAAGATGCGCACTTCAACCCTTCAGTCTGAGCAACCAGGTTTTTCAACAGCGGCTCATCTCCATAATAGAAAAGAATGCCGTTTTCATTCAGTCCTGAGATGATTTCGAACTTGGCTTTTGCGATATTTTCTCTCGAACCAAGGTCCTGAAGGTGTGATTCACCAATGTTCGTTATGACAGCAATGTCCGGTGTGGCAATATTGCTTAGCAGTTCAATCTCACCGAATCCGCTCATACCCATTTCGAGTACTGCAACGTCCGTTGATTCTCTGATATTCAGCATGGTAAGCGGCAGTCCAAGGTTGTTATTGAAGTTACCCTCTGTTTTCTGGACGCTATATTTAGTAGAGAGCACGCCTGCAATCATATCTTTTGTCGTCGTTTTCCCGTTACTGCCGGTAATCGCTACGACTTTGAAGTGATTTTCCAGGCGGTAGGCAGCAGCAAGCTTTTGAAGTGCTTCCTCAGGATCATTCACTACAATAATCGGTAGATCTGATGGCTGATCCGGAACACCTTTTTGCCATAGTGAAGCCCCGGCTCCTTTTTCAAAAGCCTGTCTGACGTACTTGTGTCCATCTGTTTTCTCACCTTTAAATGGAACAAAAAGGTTTCCCGGCTGAATGGTCAGCGTATTGATACTGGCACCTTCAATGACCGCGCCTGCAAATTCTTCTGAAGGAGCATCCGTTTCTAAGATGTCAGCGATCTCACGTAAAGTTTTTTTCATGGCTGGCTTCTCCTTAAATTGACGTTTTTAATTTCTGTTTGTCTTCATAGCGCTCAATTCCAAACTGCACAAGCTTTTCGATCAGCTCTGCATATGGAACGCCAGTGTTTTCCCAAAGAAGCGGGAACATACTGTAAGGAGTAAATCCTGGCATTGTGTTAATTTCATTGATGAAAATTTCATTTTTATCCGTAACAAAGAAGTCTGCGCGTACAAGGCCAGAACAATCGACTGTCTGGAATGCGATCTTCGCCATGCGCTGAAGCTCTTCAGCCATTCCTTCAGGGAGTTCTGCAGGAATGATCATCACTGAATCCCCGTCGACATACTTCGATTTATAATCGTAGAAATCTTTTTTCGCGACAATTTCACCTGGCACAGAAATTTCAGGGAAATCATTGCCGATCACACCAAGCTCGATTTCACGTGCTTTTACGCCCTGTTCAATGACAATTTTGCGGTCGAACTGAAACGCTTCTTCAAACCCGGCTTCAAGCTCAGTGCGGTTCGTACATTTGCTGATCCCGACACTTGATCCAAGGTTTGCAGGCTTAATAAAGCAAGGGTAGCCGATTGTTTCTTCTGTTTTTTCGTAAGCTGCTTCTTTATTCTGCTCCCATACTGCCCGGATAAATGAGGTGTAGTCAACCTGCGGAAGACCTGCGTCTCTGAACAGATTTTTCATAATCACTTTATCCATGCCGGCAGATGAAGCAAGCACACCATTTCCAACGTACGGTACATTCAATACTTCAAGCAGTCCCTGAACTGTTCCGTCTTCACCATTTGGCCCGTGAAGTAATGGAAATACGATATCATACGCTGCTTCAGGTGCTGATGGTACATGCGTGAGCCCTTCAGCAGGTGATACTTCAGCCTGCTCTCCGAATTGCAGTTCCTTCACGTCTTCAACCGGTGCTGAGAGTGATGGACCTTTTCTCCACTCGCCGTCTTTTGTGATAAATACCGGGTCAATTTCAAATTTAGTTAAGTCCAGCGCCTTAATCACGGCTTTCGCAGTCTGTAGTGATACTTCATGCTCTGCAGACTTACCGCCGAACAGTAGACATAGTTTGATTTTCATTTATTAAATCCTCCAATTGATTGTTTAATCTGATCATCTATGTAAATCAATAAAATTAAAAATCATACCCCTCCATCTTATCACGTTTTGCAATTTGGGAAATGAGTTTGATGAATCGATTTTTTGTTTTTTTACTATAACAAAAAACCTACTTTTTGAATAAAGATAGCTTTATTTAACTGATAATTCTAAATAATTTTATTATTAACTTTTAAACATTTCCCCTTAACAAGCCGGATACATCGCGTTATAATCCATCTATCAAATACAACTGTACACAACAGGAGGACTTTACGATGAAAAAAATTGGCTTACTTCCCCGTATTGTAATCGCAATTGCACTTGGTATTGCTGTCGGCAGTGTCAGTCCGGAATGGCTGATCAGAGTGGCTGCAACATTCAATGATATTTTCAGCGGATTCCTGTCATTCGCAATTCCGTTAATCATCATTGCATTTATCGCACCAGGAATCGGTGCCATGGGCCGTGGTGCCGGAAAAGCACTCGGGCTGACTGCCGGAGTAGCGTATGCATCAACCATCATTGCAGGTCTGATTGCATTTTTAAGCGCTACAGTCCTATACCCTATTCTCCTCGGGTCTCAAGCATCAAGAGCATTTGAGAATCCGGAAGAAGCATTACTTGGCGGATATTTCGGAATTGAAATGACACCAGTGATGGGCATCATGTCTGCACTGCTGCTGTCATTTGTACTCGGAATCGGAATTTCAGCTTTCAAAAACAGCGTGCTTCAAAAAGGGCTTGAAGAGTTCCGTACGATTATTCAAAAGCTCATTGAAAAAATCATTATCCCGCTCCTTCCTATTCACATATTCGGGATTTTTGCGAATATGACTCAGGGCGGTCAGGTAAGTGCCATCATTAACGTATTCCTTCTGGTGTTCGTCATGATTATCGCACTTCACATTTTGTATCTTGTATCACTTTATTCAACTGCAGGCGCACTGCACGGCAAGAATCCATTTGCGATGCTGAAGAATATGATGCCTGCTTACTTTACAGCACTTGGTACACAATCATCAGCTTCGACAATTCCTGTTACACTCGAGCAGTCTAAAAAGATGGGTGTGCGTGAAAAGACAGCAGACTTCTGTATTCCGCTGCTTGCTAATATTCATTTAGCCGGAAGTACGATTACGCTTGTCAGCTGTGCGATGGCCGTGATGCTGATCCAGGGTGAAACAGCAACATTCTCTCAGATCTTCCCGTTCATTCTGATGCTTGGTGTCACAATGATCGCAGCACCTGGTGTACCGGGCGGCGCGGTTGTGGCTTCACTTGGGCTACTTGAATCCATGCTTGGCTTCTCAGGCGCAATGACTTCACTGATGCTTGCACTGTACCTTGCACAGGATAGCCTTGGTACTGCAGCAAACGTAACTGGAGATGGCGCAATCAGCTCGATTGTTGACCGCTTTACGAAGCGTAGTAAGGTGAAAAGTGAGTCGGCTGTGAAGGCTGGGTGATTTGGGGGGTGTGTGGTTGTTGGTTCGGAGGTTAGCACTTTATGTTCGACGTTCAGGCGGCCTTGTTCGACGTTCAGGTCGCCGTGTTCGAAGCTTCGGGTCTATTTACCTACACTAACTACGCTAAAAAACCGGAGCGTGCACAAGCACGCTCCGGTTTTTTATATATTCACTGATATTTCTTCATATACCCCCGGTCGATATAATCCTTCCACCACCAGGCCCAGCTGCCAAACTGACGCCACTTCCCATATAGCATCAGCGCCTGTTTTCCTCCTGTAGACAGCAGAATCAGGGCGCGGCGCTGCGGGATATAATCCTTCATGCTTTCGCGCTTGAGACTTGCGATCAGGTTGTGATGAAGCACTTCTCCCTCTCGTACCGCATAGACACCGCTTTTCGGAAGATGCGGATGTGTAATGAGTGATGCGCAGTCTCCTGCTGCAAAAATCCGGCTGTCGTCCGGCGATTGCAGGGTTGCATTTACTTTAAGAAAGCCTTTGTCATCAACCGGCAGACCGGATTTTTTTAACAGCGCATGTGCCTGAGCGCCGCCAAGGAAGATGACTTCTTGATAAAGAATCTCTTCCCCGCTCTCTGTGATTACATAACGGTCTGACACTTTTACTGCCGCATCACCTTTTAAAAAGCGGATACCTTTATGGTTAAATAGGGTTTCGATGACTGCATCCGATTTTTGATCAATTAGTTCACTTGATGCGATCACTGTGACGCGGTCGTACTTGCGGCCGTTCTGCTGCTTCCATTGATGGAATGAAAAAGCCATCTCAACGGCTGCTGCACCGCCGCCGATGATGACGAGTTCTTTCGCTTTGCGGCATGCTTCAATCCGGTCTGGAAATAGGTGCGCTGGCTTGATCTGCACCTGCTTTTCAGCTAATCCTTCTATCTGATCCGGCGCAGTATGTGAGCCGATATCTAGTGAAAGTCTGTCGTATGCCAGACATCTTCCAGATGAAAGGATAGCTGTCTGTTCAGCAGAATCGAATGATTGCAGTGTATCTTCTATAAAATCAACTTTTTTATCTTCGCATATTTTCTTTAAATCAACCCGGATTTCTTCAAGCGTGTAGAGCCCTTCGGCAAAGCCTGAGAACATACCGGAATAATAATGATAGCGGGATGCTGACACGAGTACCCATTTTAGTTCTGTATCACGTTCAGCAGTGAGCCGGCGCAATACTTCAAGGTGCGTGTGCCCACCCCCAGCAAGTACAATTGTTTTCATCATTTCCTCCAAAGCGTTTTCTCCATTCTATCAGGCGGCTGCCGGGAAAAGAAAGTGTCCATGCTTCCGACACAGAATCAGGACTTGAAATAGGCTATAATTTCTATAAGCACACCTGATAGGATGGGAGTATTTTATGACACAAAACGATGCAGGGATGAAACCTTTTATCCAATTGATTTTATCAACTAAAATTCCGAAACTTGCTTTAACGCTCGGACTGGTCGGCAGTATTTTGACAACGCTTGTCGGATTGACGATTCCTTTACTGACAAGAGAGCTTGTAGATGGATTTTCAGTTTCTATCAGCGGATGGCTTGTTGCTGTGATAGCGATAGTTTTTATTGTTCAGGCTGTGATTGATGGCGGCTCTACTTATCTGCTCGGTTACACAGGTCAGGTTGTCGTTGCAAGACTGCGTGAACAGATGTGGGAAAAAATGATCCGGCTGCCTGTCAGCTATTATGATCAGAAGGCAAGCGGTGAGTCGGTGAGCCGTGTGGTTAACGATACAGGAATTGTGAAGGATTTGATTTCACAGCACTTCCCGCAATTTATCACCGGTATTATCACGATTTTTGGTGCGGTGATTATCCTTTTAGTGATGGACTGGCGGATGACGCTTCTGATGCTGATCTCTGTTCCTGTAACGGTCGGGATTATGATTCCGCTTGGCAGACAGATGTCTAAGATTTCGCGCGGTCTGCAGGATGAAACGGCTGATTTCACAGGAAAGATCCAGCAGACGTTAAGTGAAATCAGATTGATGAAGGCATCGAATGCAGAGACATTTGAATCTGCTAAAGGGAAAGGCGGCATTAAAAATTTGTTAATGTACGGCTTAAAAGAGATGAGAATCTTTGCGATTGTCGGACCGCTTATTTACCTCGTGATGATGGCTGTGATTGTCGTGATTATCGGCTACGGCGGGATCAGGGTCGCTGAAGGGTCTATGAGTACAGGGTCTCTTGTTGCTTTTTTGCTGTATCTGTTTCAGATTGTCTTTCCGATTACGTCATTTGCGATGTTCTTTACACAGCTGCAAAAAGCAAAAGGTGCAACAGAGCGGATCATCGGGATTACCGAGCTTTCACCTGAGGATGGCAGAGATGGTGAAGAGCTTGATATTACAGGCATGCCGGTTCATGTGCGAAATGTATCATTTGCCTATGAAGCAGGTGAGCCGATTATTTCAAATGTATCGTTTGATGCTGCACCCGGTGAGATGGTCGCTTTTGCAGGGCCGAGCGGCGGCGGTAAGTCCACAATGTTTGGTCTGCTTGAGCGCTTTTACGAGCCGGCAGAAGGCAGTATCTTTATCGGCGGGACATCGATTACTGATTTATCGATGAATGCGTGGCGGAGTCAAATTGGTTATGTGTCACAGGATAGTCCAATGATGGCCGGTACGATCCGTGATAATCTGACGTATGGTCTTGAAGATGCGGGTTCTATTGATGATGAAAGATTGTGGGAAGTAGCAGCGATGGCATACGCTGAACCATTTATCAGAGAGTTTCCTGAAGGGCTCGATACTCAGGTCGGCGAGCGCGGCGTAAAGCTATCAGGTGGACAGCGTCAGCGGATTGCAATTGCGAGAGCATTCCTGAGAGATCCGAAAATCCTGATGATGGATGAAGCGACAGCAAGTCTTGATAGTCAGTCTGAAGCGATTGTGCAGCAGGCGCTGAGCAGGCTGATGGAAGGGCGGACGACGTTTATTATTGCGCATAGACTGTCGACAATTGTGGATGCGGATAAGATTATTTTTATTGAAAAAGGACGGATTACAGGGATCGGCACGCATCATCAGCTGATCGAGACGCATCCGCTTTATAGAGAGTTTGCTGAGCAGCAGCTTGCATAGAATTGAAAAAGAGGATGGGCATATGCTCATCCTCTTTAATCGTTGCACTGCACTCAACCAAGTAACCTCTTCGCTTCCATAAACCGCTGACCCGCTGTGAATAGTTCCACTGCGAAAAAAGCGAGTGTGGTCCACAGGACGATAGACGGTACGAGCATCATCACACTCAGGAAAATAAAGCCCTCTGTCCGTTCGGCAAGCCCTGCCTGGTAGCGGAATGATTTTACTCCGTTATTTTCAGATACGTTTCCTACAGTGAGGAAGATCGTCATGGATACGACGATTGAGGCCATTAACAGCAGCGCAGCCCACATGATGTCGGGATAAAGAAATGCAACGCCTAATATGACGCTGATCTCAACGATACGGTCAAAGGTGACGTCCATCACTGTACCGAATGGCGAGGTCTTTGTTGCGCGGGCCATCGAACCATCTACTGCATCTAAAAATCCGGATAGCCATAGAACAATCACTGCGATCACTGGAAATCCAAGATAATAAATGATGCCCGAGGATGCTCCGATGATAAAGGCACCGATCGTTACCTGATTGGCTGTCCAGCCAAATGTCAGGAAGCGGTCTGCTGTTTTCCGGATGACAGGCTCTGCGTATTTTCTTCCGTATGTATCAAGCAATGTCTACACCTCCTACTCCTCTTTATCTTCTTTTTGAAGGCCGAGCCAGACCGCCATTTTCTTTCTGAATATAATCGGAATTGAAATGACGACTGCAAAAAAGGCCAGTCCGAGCAGGATAATGCTGATGTCACCTTCTGCTATACTTGATCCTAAAAAGATATAGCCGAATGTACCGGGAAGAATTCCGATAATGGTTGCCAGGGTGAAAGCTTTTAATTTCACATTGGCAAGTCCGGCAGAGTAACTGACAAGATCGAAGTTCAACAATGGTGCCAGCCTTAACAGGAGGACATATAAAAATCCTTTCTCCTCCATTTTGGAAGTGACCAGCTGGACACGGGGATCCTGGATTTTTTTTATAAATGTATGGTTGAATCTCCGGGCAATTAAATAGGCAACGATCGCACTGAGGACCGCGCCAATCATGACATAAATAAACCCAAAAACTGCTCCAAAAGCAAGACCGCCTGCAATGGAGAGGACAGAGGCGGGAAATAAAATAATTGGTCTGAAAGCATAAATGACAATGAACAGCACCGGGCCCCACCAGGCAAGTGACTGGATCCACTGCTGTATATCTGTCGGTGATACATCCAGGTAAGTCCTGTTGAACCAGTATAGGAAAAGGACAAGGATCACTACTCCCACAACCGCTGCGATTGTATTTCTTTTCATCCCCTGCCCCCCTCTCTATCAAGCATGATGTTGCTTAAAATACCGGATTTCCTTTTCCGGAATGATGACATATCCTTCTGAAGTAAACGGATGATCTCCGGCCGGAATCGTGATGCGGTTTCCTGTATCCAGTCTGATATGCGCAAACCTGCGGCCGAAGTGGTATGTTTCATTTACCCATTCTGCCGGAATCCACTCCCCTGCAGTCCCTTTTTCTATCGACCATTCCGCATGCTCAGCGGGACAATACCGGGCCTCATCCAGCACAATGACATCAGAATAAAGTGAGGCTACAAGTGCATTATGCGGTGAATGATACAGTTCTTCAGGCTGACCGATCTGCTGGATACGGCCTTCTGCCATGACTGCCGTCCGGTCGCCGAGCAGCATCGCTTCTTCTCTGTCATGCGTGACGAAAATCGAGGTCATTTCTTCTTTTTTCAAAAATGCTCTGACCCATTCTCTCAGGTCTTTTCTAAGATTCGGGTCAAGACTTGAAAATGGTTCATCCAGCAGGAGCAGCTTAGGCTTTAGCAGCATCGCCCGGACAAGTGCAGCACGCTGCTGCTGTCCACCGGAAAGTTCGTGGGGATATTGATTAACCTGCTGATCAAGCCCAACTTCTTTTAAGTAACTGAGTGCCATCTCATAGGCTTTCTTCTTTCCATCTGTAATCTTTTTACCGTAAGCGACATTTTCAAGCAGGGTCATGTGCGGAAAAAGTAAAGCCTGCTGAAAGACCATTCCAACCGGCCGCTGCTTGACCGGCTGAGTCAACAGATCGGCGCCATCAATCATCACCTCGCCATCTGAAAAATAATCCAGTCCTGCAATGCAGCGGAGCAGCGTTGATTTCCCGGTGCCGGAAGGGCCTGCGAGCGAAAGTATTTCTCCTTTTTTCAAAGAAAAAGAAAGGTCTTTAAAGATATCAGATGTGCCAAATGCTTTTGACACGTTTTTCACATGTAAATAGGGGAGACTCACAATACGCTCATCCTTTTCAAAAATGATCTTCCTGCAACGAGCATAGCAGCTGCTTCAGCTATCATGATTGCAGCTGCCGGAATCATGACAAATGCAATTGAGAATGCAGCCATAACCGTATCATCAGCGGACTGCAGGAATGGATAATAGATAATCGGCATTGTCAGCACGCTTCCTCCGCCAATGATAGCAGTGAGAACATACTGTCCCGCACTGATCGTCACAGCAAGAAAGATCGAGCTTCTGATGCTTGGGATCAGCATTGGTAATTCAATTGTACGAAACGCATGCCAAGTGCCCGCTTTTAACATTCTACCCTGATTCAGCATGTCCTGAGGGATCCTGTCATATCCTGCTTTTAGAACCTTAATCGTATAAGGGATCGTTGGAACGAGGTGAACGATTGTGACACCGAGCCACGTATTAGCAAGCCCCATTCGGATCATTGTGATATGAAGGCCCATTGCCGCTGCCATAATCGGCAGGAATAATGGAAGGAGTAAAATGACTTCGAGCGTGTTTTTCAGTGGAAAAGAACGATGAGATAGCGCTTTTGCAATCGGGATCCCCGCTAGCAGGTTAATCAGCGCAACAGCAAGCGCTATGAGAAGCGTTGTCCACATTGATTCAACGACTCTGCTGTCCTGAAATACAACTTCCCACCCTCTCAACGTCCAGTCCAGAGCGATACCTGACCGCCAGGGAGTTGTCACACTTTTAATCACCATTAAGAGGACAGGGATGATAAAAAAGATCAGACAGCTAATATAGAAAAGGTTCTTTTTCATAGTCCCTCCTAATAACGATGGCTGCTTTTTGACAGCAGCATTCTTCTTTTATTCATGAGCGCAAAGCCTGCGAGTGCCATCGTTCCAAAGATCAGCGCAACGAACATCAACAGGGTAAATGCCATTGTGCGCTCATCCTGTGCAGCGCTGTAAAACCATTCGTATGCGAGAACCGGCGTCATCTGCGGGTAAGAAACCCCAAGCAGCCCCGGTACTTCGTAAGCCGTGAAGACAAAGGCACTGACGATTAGCGATGTCTCAAACATCACAGGCTTTACCCATGGCCATTCAACCGTTTTAAACCAGTCAGCCCCGCTTCCGCCAAGCACTGCATTGACTTCCTTGAACTGCTTTGGCAGCTGAAGGTAAACAGGAAGCAGCATTAAGATGACAAAGGGAATCTCTTTCCATACATAAGTAATGAAAATGCCAACTCCTGACTGATCCTGCACGAGCACCGGAAAAAGTGTTCTGTCTTCAAGCAGACCTGTCTGCACGAGAAAGGTTGAGATCAGACCGCTTTGCCCAAGCAACAGCAACACAAAATAGCCCCACACAAAATGCGGGAAAAGCATCGGAATCCACACCATCCACTTTCCATTGCCGTCAATGTACTGATAAAAGCTTCTGACAATCAGCCATCCGGCAGCAAGTGACACAAACGTTGAGCTTAAGGTAATCAGAATGCTGTAGAGCAGGCTGTCAATCAACTCCTGTCTGCCAAAAAGGGAACTGTAATAAGCCCATGTGAACCCACCTTCCCCTCTCACACTTTCCATAAATGCAAGGCTGAGGCTCCCTCCTGCCAGCAGTAAAAATGCGCAGGCAGGAAGCAGTAAAAGGAGCAGCCGGTTAGTCTGCCGCCACTTCATTACGCCACTCCGATTCAATCCACTCTACATAACCTGCATCTACTTCAGAAAGATAAGCATCAGCAAGCACTTCTGCATCAAGCACAGTTTTCCCGCGGTCTAATTCCTCAAAGCCTGTACGCTGCTCTTCACTCAGACTGCTGACATCAATCGGTGAGCTCTCACCCCAGTAGTCCGGCTGCAATTTCTCGAGTTGTGCTTCAGGACTCAGGAAAAAGTCCACTGCGGCCATTGCCGCTTCTTTATTCGGACTGTTATAAGGAATCGATAAAAAGTGTGTGTTTCCAATTGAGCCAGGGTCTTCAAGTACAAATGACTCTGTCGTCTCAGGGAACACACCGTCGCGCACGAGCGATTCAGCGCGCGCTTCGTTGTAGCCCATTGTCATCCATACTTCTCCCTGACTGTACAGGCGGTCAAGCTCCTCGAGTGAAGCGGGGTACGTTTCCCCGCCTCTCCAAAGATCAGACTCAATATCATTTAAATAGTCCCACATCGCACTCGCCTGGTCTTCTTCAAGCGGCGCATAAGGTTCACCAAGCAATGCATCCGGTTCAACCGCTTCACCAAGCATCACGTGCCTGATAAATGCATTTCCCGTAAAGTCATTGGCTTCAGGATACGTAAATCGCCCCGGATTCTCGCTGATCCATGTTCTCAGTTCATCGAGCGTTTTAGGCGGATTATCTATTTTAGAAGTGTCATAGTTAAAAACGAACTGTACCTTCCCCCACGGCGCCTCGTATCCTTCAGTTGCTGTACCAAAATCAAATTCGTAGTCTTCCGCCTGGTAATATTCCTGATACGACGGAATACTGTCAACGAACGGCCCGTAAAGGAGCTCTCCTTCTTTCGCCCTCTTAAAATTTTCTCCATTCATCCAGATCAGATCGATGGTTCCTTCCTGCTGATCGGCTCGCTTTTCTGTCTCAAGCTTTTGAATAATTTCATTTGTATCAAGCGGAATCCGCTCAAGTGTGACATCGTACTCTGCCTGCAGCGCCGGGATCGCATAGTCATCTATGTAGCTGTTAATCCCCGGATCACCGCCCCACATGTAAAGCCGCACCGTTTCACCTGCTGCTGTTTCCGTGATGTCTTCCCATGACGCGCCTGAAAGATCAAGCTCTTCCTGTTCAGCCTCATCCGAACTGCAGCCCGCAAGCAAAAGCCCTGTTAAAAGAATTAACCTTTTTTTCATTTTACTGATCACCCTGTTCTTAAGTGGCTATCGTTTTTTCTATAGAGACCCACCTATACTTTTATCTATTTTAATTCTTTACCCTAATCAGATCTGTTAGATGCCTTACAAACTTTATTTATTGTTAGCAGTTTTGAAGACACCTATTGTTACTGCACAGCTGCAATCATCAGCCAACTTCAACATAGCTTATTATTAAAATAAGCACCTGCCTCATGCAAGTGCTTGTGTGTTCAGATCGCAGCTGACCACTCTTTTGTTTTCCGGTCGTAGGAAAACACAGCTGACGGCTCTCTTTTATATTTTTTCTGCATATCTTCCTGCAGGTCATCCATATTGGCATAATCCCCTGCAACCCATACAGGCACTTCAACTTTCCCCTTGTTAATGACACCATGCTGAAACGAAATCACGACGCCTTCTCTCAGCAAATGTGAGATCGTCATCACGACTTCCTTTGAAATCGGCGGCAGCTGCTTTTCCTTTTTCCACTGAAGCAGCTTTGGATTTTTACGTCCTGTCATTTTTTCAGGAATGACCTTGCCGATCATCAAAAAGAAATCTGTCCAGTCCTTGTAGTATGTACGGTTCAGCATTCCGTCTTCTGTTGAAAGATAAACAAAACGGTTGTTCAGCTTTCTGTAAAACGGAATGTTCAGGTGGTATTTCATGTGACCCATATACAAAAGCTCTGCCAGCTCCTGGGCGCTCATTTCATCCACGCCTGCTTCATCCTCAAAGTCAATCCAGCAGAATTCCCCGTAAGACGGGATATCATCTTTGATCAGATCCTGCACTTCCTGCTCGTGGACATATTCCAGATACGTATGCATATTGAAAGAAGACTGCTCAAATTTATGCTTCAAAAGGAGCAGATGATGAACTCTGTCTGATAATGCATGATAAAAGTCTTTCATATCAATCCCGCTGGACATTGCAAAGTCCTGAGCTGTATTCAGGTGAAGGTAAATCCAGCCCTGGTTTTTCATGTCATCATCTCCTCACAATAACCTCTTATTTTTCCATTGTATCAAATAGTTTGAAAAAGGAGAAAAAGAAACTTTCTTCTGTACTCATTCGTCTATTAATTGTGACAGCTGTGACAAAAGTATTGATCAATTTTACAGCGTTGTGACTTCTAGTGAATTGTGAAACAGTGAATAATCTGATACGCTGAAAGCATTGTTTATTAGAGGAAAAATTAGAATTCAGGTGAATAGATTGAATACAAATAAACACTTTTCAGACAGAATTGACTGGACCCTTGCGTCACTGTTGATTTTATTTATGATCGCAAGTGTACTGGCGATTTCTTCTGCCCAGACAACAGGTCAGTACGCTGCAGTCGGTACGAACTTTGCAATCAGGCAGGGCATGATCTATATTGCCGGATTTGTGCTGATTGGGATGATGATGTACTTTGATATGGATCAGTACAGAAAAATGGCATGGTTTTTATACGGCTTTGGAATTGTTTTGTTAGTCGGACTATTAGTGCTTCCTGAAAGTATTGTTCCTTACAGAAACGGTGCTTACAGCTGGTACAACTTCCCTGTAATCGGAACGTTACAGCCTTCTGAGTTTATGAAAACTTTTACCGTTATTGTGCTGGCGAGAGTTGTAGCTTCACATAATGAAGCTTTCGTTAACAGAGATTTAAAAAGTGATCTTTGGCTGCTTGCGAAGATCGGGCTTGTCTCAGGTATCCCGCTGATTCTGATCAACGAACAGCCTGACCTTGGTACAATGCTTGTATTTGTTGCCATCACAGTCGGAATCATTCTCGTATCAGGCATCACATGGAAGCTGCTCCTGCCGACATTTTCATCCGTTGCAGTCGTGGCTTCAGCAGCGATCTATCTCGTTCTTTTCAGACGTGATTTAATGGAACGTTTCTTCGAAGATTATCAGCTGCGCAGAATCTATTCCTGGCTTGACCCTTACAGCTATGCGTCAGGTGATGCTTATCAGCTGACAACGGCAATGAGTGCGATCGGCTCAGGTGAAATTTTTGGTAAAGGCTATCAGGATCGTCAGGTATATGTTCCTGATAATCACACAGACTTTATTTTTGCTGTAATCGGTGAGGAATATGGCTTTATCGGCGCCAGCATTGTCGTCAGCTTATTCTTCCTGCTGATTTATCATTTAACGAAGGTGGCGCTTGAAACGAAGAGCCAGTTCAATGTGTACGTGTGTGCAGGCGTGATCAGTATGATTACCTTCCACGTCTTCCAGAATATTGGCATGACGATTCAGTTGCTGCCAATCACGGGTATCCCGCTGCCGCTGATCAGCTACGGGGGAAGCTCGCTCATCGGAACGCTATTTGCACTTGGGCTGCTGTTCTCAATGAAATTCCATCATCGTACGTATATGTTCTCGAGTGAGGATGACAATTAAAAAAACGTGTTAAAAGCTGAGTGCTTTTAACACGTTTTTTGTATTCATCTCATAGCGGTTCAGGCGTTGGGACAATGACAGATATATGGTTGTGAAGTACAGTAAGTTCATCGTGTTCGCCTTTATAATGTTCTCCGTCGAGGTCGATCGTTTTTGTGCTACTGAGTGATACCCTGCAGGCTGATGTTTTATATTGAGTAATCGTGTCTTCATTCTCTTCCCAGTCGACAGAGGTTTTAGCAGTAAAAATTTCCTTCAGCAGTGTAAAACCTGCTTCCTTCACGACCAGTATATTGATAAGTCCATCATTCATTTTAATAGAATCCATTGGAAATTCAGTCGCACCAATCGACTTCCCATTCATGAACAGCAGCATCACAGCTTCCTCTTCAATCACGCGGTCATCAAACTCCAGCCTGAACGTGAAGCGGTCCTGTTCAGACAGCGTTTTTAATGCACTCATATAATAGCTTAATCTGCCGAAGATTCCTTTTGAAGCATCATCAATACTTTCAGAAGCAGCTGCAATCAACCCCGTCCCCCAGAAATTACTGAAGTAACGGTGATCTGTCGCGACAAGATCCACCTCTTTTTCCATTCCACTAAATGCAATCAGCTCAGCAGCCTGCTTAAGATTCAGTGGAATATCAAGTGATCTTGCAAAGTCATTACAGGTTCCAGCCGGCAAAATGGCAAGACTCGGTCTTTTATCAAGCGGCGCAAGACCGTTAATGGCTTCATGGACTGTCCCATCACCGCCCATAATAATAACAAGTTCGACTTCTTCTCCGTGCTGACGGCAAAAATGTTCTGCATCTCCCGGCTTCTGCGTCTGATACAGGAACAGCTTTGGAATCTTTGAAGCCAGAATTGGTGCTGTCTGACTCAAAATCTTCTCGGCGTCCCGCTGACCGGCATTACCGTTATAAATGAGCATCGCTTTTTGAAACATTTTTGCACCTCCTCTGTCTAAGCTTCGTTAATATGTATATTCCCTTTATGCACAACAAAAATCCTCAAATAAAAAAAGGTCCTCTATCAATGAGCACCTTTCATCATTTCAGCTGATCATGTACCTGAGACCTGATGAGGTTCCTTGACAGCTTCTAGTATTTCAAGACGTGATTTTGTAGTGGTGATCTTAACGCCTACTTCAGTCATTTTTGTCATCAATTCCTTGATGCCTTCCCTGTTTCTTGACATGTGTGAGCACCTCTCCCGCAATATAGTCTGTATGGTTAAATATACGAATCATCTTTTTAAAAAGTTTCAGGTTTTTTAATGGTTATGATTGTTTTTTTGGCTTTTTAACGTTGGCTGTTGATTTCCGCTACAGGGGGACGCTTTCCGCAGGGCGTGCGATGAGCCTCCTCGGCTTCGCCTGCGGGGTCTCATCTGTCACGCTTCTCCTGCTGGAGTCGCCCCCTTTCGCTACAATCAACATCTGTGCAAATACAAACCATGATCATTAACACAGCTTTCTAAATAAGTTTCATTACGATTATCATACCACCAGAACGGATAGATTAACCTCAATATCCAAAAAAATTAATGAAATTAACACATTTCTCAAAATCGTTCACTCTGTGTATAAACATTCATTTCAGTGAAATAATAATGGCGTACAATATTTGGAGGTGGAAAGTATGAATATTAGAGAAGTAATGACAGATGACATTTATACATGTCAGGTGAATGATACGGTGGAAACGGCTGCTGAGCTGATGAAGGAGCATAATATCGGGGTACTGCCGGTGCTTGATGAAAACGGAAGTCCGGCCGGTATGGTCACAGACAGAGACATTGTCATCCGCGGTGTCGCTGAACATAAAAATCAGACGGTGGATCAGGTGATGACACATGAATTAATACATGTTACACCGGAAACCCCTGCCGCTCATGCAGCTGACCTGATGGCGTCTGCCCAGGTGCGACGTCTGCCTGTAATTGAAAATGGTCAGGTCATTGGTCTTGTCTCACTTGGAGATCTCGCTGTGAATCCGCAGTCGGATGATAAGGCCGGCGATACGCTGAGTGACATTTCACAGCCGTAGAGGATGTTGATTGGCCTGAGAGTGTGGTAATGGCGACAGTCAGGGTTGGTGTCAGTGCACTCAGATGAGCGGTTAGTGCACTCAAATCGCAGATAATTGGCGTTCACTGCAGTCAAACCGGAAGTGACTGCACTCAACCAAGCGGGAACGTCACTCAAATGCAATATCACAGCACTCAACCTCGAAAAGTCACACCACCCATTTCAGACAAAAAGCCTTTCAGCAACCATCGCGCTGAAAGGCTTTTTAACCTTTATAGTTTTACTCTTTGAAGACGCAGTGCATTTAACACAACTGATACTGAACTGAATGCCATTGCCGCTCCTGCTACCCATGGTGCGAGTAGACCGACTGCTGCAATCGGGATACCGAGCGTGTTATACCCGAATGCCCAGAACAGGTTCTGGCGGATATTTTTCATCGTCTTGCGGCTCATCATGACGGCATCTGCAATGCTGTTCAGATCACCACGGATTAGCGTAATATCAGCCGCTTCCATCGCTACGTCTGTACCTGTACCGATTGCCATTCCAGTATCGGCTGTTGCAAGTGCCGGCGCATCGTTAATTCCGTCACCGACCATTGCAACGGTACGTCCCTGCTCCTGAAGTCGATTAATTTCTTTAGCCTTTTCATCTGGCAGTACTTCAGAAATGACTTCATCGATTCCGGCTTCATGTGCAATGGCTCGGGCTGTGCGTTCATTATCCCCTGTCATCATGATCACGTTCAGCCCCATTTTCTTCAGGCGGCTGACTGCTTCTTTTGAAGTCTCTTTAATCGTATCAGCCACCGCTACAATCCCCGCTATTTGACCGTCAACTGCAATCAGCATCGCTGTGCGGCCTTTTTCTTCGAGTGCCAGCATGGTTTCTTCAGTGTCAGACACTTCAACACCTTCCTGACGCATCAGCTTTCTTGTTCCGGCAAGTACTTTTCTTTCATTTACGATCGCACGGATACCAAAGCCTGAAACCGCCTCAAACTCAGCTGCTTCCGGCACTGAAATGTAACGGTCACGTACTCCGGAGACAATTGCTTTTGCCAGCGGGTGTTCAGAACCTGCCTCTGCCGCCCCCGCAAAAGTCAGCAGATCTTCTTCTGACCAATTATTTAGCGGAACTACATCTGTTAAGACCGGTTCACCCTGTGTTACAGTACCTGTCTTATCAAGTACAACAGTATCAATCCCCTGAGCTGCTTCGAGGTGCTCTCCACCTTTAAACAGAATGCCCGCTTCAGCAGAGCGTCCTGAGCCTGCCATAATCGATACAGGCGTTGCAAGACCGAGCGCACACGGACATGCAATCACAAGCACGGAGATTGTAGCTTCTAATGCAGGTGCAACTTCACCAGGCGATACGAGGGTGATCCACACGATGAACGTTACAATTGCAATTCCGACTACGATTGGTACGAAGATCCCCGAGATCCGGTCAGCCTGACGCTGGATTGGCGCTTTAGAACCCTGAGCCTGTTCAACAACACGAATAATTTGAGCAAGCGCAGTATCTTTACCAACCTTGACTGCTTCCACTTTTAAAAATCCCTGCTGGTTGATCGTTGAGCCGATAACTGTATCACCTGCTGCTTTATCAACCGGAACACTTTCTCCTGTAATCATTGATTCGTTAACAGCTGATTGTCCTTCACGAATGATGCCGTCAACCGGAATTTTTTCACCCGGGCGCACTGCAAGCAGATCTCCTGCCTTTACTCTTTCAAGCGGAATCTCCACTTCTTCACCATCACGGATGACAAATGCCGTTTTTGCCTGCAGCCCCATCAGTTTTTTAATTGCTTCAGATGATCTGCCTTTTGCTTTTGCTTCAAAAAGCTTTCCAAGTACGATCAATGTAATTAAAACGGCACTCGTCTCAAAATAAAGTCCCATCATGTGTCCAGGCATCGACAGACTCTGTATGGCCAGATACACACTGTAGAAATACGCAGCCGACGTTCCGAGCGCTACGAGTACATCCATATTCGCACTGCCGTTACGGAGTGCTTTATAGGCTCCTGTATAAAACGGCGCACCTACGATAAACTGAACCGGTGTGGCAAGCGCCATTTGCACCCATGGGTTCATCAGGATATCGGGTACGTACATCCACTCAGTAAATGAAAAATGGCCAACCATCGTCCAAAGCAACGGTACAGCAAAAATCAGTGAGAATAAAAAGCGCTTTTGCTGACGTTTGATTTCTGTCTGGCGGTGATCTTCTTCAGGTGCACGGTCCTCTTTACGGGTCGCGCCATAGCCGATTTTCTCTACTCTTCCGATAATGTCCTCAACAGACAAAACCCCTTCTGTGTATTCCACTGTTGCCTGTTCGAGTGCAAGGTTAACAGTGGCACTCCTTACACCTTCAAGTCGGTTCAGCCCTTTTTCAACGCGTGCAGAACAGGCTGCACATGTCATACCTGTAATATCAAATTCTTCTTTTTTTACCGACACACCGTAGCCGAGACTTGAGACTTTATCCTGAATCTCATTTAAGGTCAGCTTTTCAGGGTCATAAGAAACTGTTGCACGTTCAAGTGCCAGGTTGACGTTGGCTTTTTCCATTCCATCCATTTTATTCAGGCCTTTTTCAACCCGCGTTGAGCAGGCTGCACATGTCATGCCGGTAATATTTAATTCTTTTTCAGCCATTTTAAACCCTCCTCTCATACCTATATGGGGTATATTAAATACTTAAGAAAATGCGCAGATAAACTGCGCACATTCATTTATTTTACGTCATACCCCTGGTCTTCAATCACATCTTTAATCTGATCAACTGTTACTGATGAATCCTGGTAGCTTACATCTACTGTTCCCTGATCAAGGTGAACCTTCACTGCGTCTACTCCGCTCATTTCTCCAACGTTTGATTCAACTGCTTTCACACAGTGTTGACATGACATTCCTTCTACATTCAATGTTACCTGAGACATGCTATATTCCTCCTGGTTGTGTGTTATTTTTTCATTAACCTTTTCATCGTAACTAACAGTTCATCTACAACTTCAAGGTCGCCTTCCTGGATCCGGTCCACGATACAGCTCTTCATGTGTCCTTCAAGAAGCAGCTTTGAGACGCTGTTCAGTGCAGACTGAGTTGCTGCAATTTGCGTAATAACATCATCGCAATACGTATCCTTTTCGATCATTCCCTTGATCCCGCGCACCTGTCCTTCAATCCGGTTCAGACGCGTTTGAAGGTTTTTCTTCATATCCTCTGAGTGATGACTTTTACGTTCACTCGCACAATGCGTAAGCTCGTTCAGTTCAGTAGCTTCCAAACACATTCCCCTCCCTGCACTGCATTCTTGATAATCCTACCTTATCATACCCCTATAAGGTATGCAAGTGAAATGTCTGAATGCTCTTTTTCTTATATATCAAAAGTATCTTATACTGTCAGACATTTCAATACTTTAACGCAACATTCGTTCAAATAATTGTAAATATTGTGAAATGAATAAAACTTTGACATGTGAAACTTTTATCGCTCTGATTCGTTATTAGAGATTATAACTGATTATGCGTATAATAGATGAAAGAAGAAATTAACAGATAGGCAGGGGCTGAATATGGACTTTAACTCCTTTGACTGGATCTCTATATTTGTAGGATTGGTATTTATATTAAACTTTGTTTTTGCCGGGATCCTGATCTTTCTGGAAAGAAAAGATGCCAGTGCAACATGGGCCTGGCTGATGGTTCTGTTCTTCATACCTGTCGCGGGGTTCGCATTGTACCTGCTGTTCGGCCGCAGCCTTCGTAAAAAGCATCTGTTCAACTGGGAAGGCAGAAAGCGCGTTGGCATTGAGCAGCTGATCCGTTATCAGATCGATGCGATTCAGGAACGGAAATTCCATTTCAAATCAGAGGAAACCGAAAAGATGAAAGACCTGATCTATATGCAGCTCGTGAATAATGCTGCAGTCCTCACTCAGGATAATCAGGTTGAGATTCTGGTGGATGGCAGAGAAAAATTTAAAGTGCTGTTTGAGGATATTGAACACGCAAAAGATCATATCCACATCCAGACATACATCCTGAGACGTGATAACCTCGGACGTGAGCTTTACAGTCTGCTTGTCAAAAAAGCAAAGCAGGGTGTAAAGGTCAGAGTTTTATATGATGATATGGGCTCACGCGGGCTGACGAAGCGGTACTTCCGGGAGCTGCGCGCTGCCGGTGGTGAAGTCGAAGCGTTCTTTCCGTCTAAAGTTCCGATTATTAATCCGCGGCTTAACTATCGTAATCACCGCAAGATTTCCATTATTGATGGGCGCGTGGGGTATATTGGCGGCTTTAATATCGGGGATGAGTACCTCGGGCTCGATGCACGGTTCGGCTACTGGCGCGACACACATTTACGGATAGAAGGCAGTGCGATCCACCCGCTTCAGACACGGTTTATTTTGGACTGGAATCAGGCATCACACCGCTATGATATTGAATATTCCGATGTATATTTCCCGCCGATTCCACAAAAAGGTAATGTGGCCATGCAGATTGTCTCAAGCGGTCCGGACTCTGACTGGGAACAGATCAAAACCGGTTATCTGAAGCTGATTAACAACGCTGATAAGTATGTCTATATCCAGACACCTTACTTTATTCCTGACGTCAGCTTGCTTGATGCACTCAAGGTTGCTGCACTTTCTGGGATTGACGTCAGAATCATGATTCCAAATAAACCTGACCATATGTTTGTGTACTGGGCTACTTATTCATATGTTGGTGAACTCATGAAAGCCGGCGCACGCATTTATATTTATGAAAAAGGATTTATTCATGCGAAAACACTTGTGACTGATGATGAAGCAGCATCAGTCGGCACAGCCAACATTGACCTTCGAAGCTTCAGCCTGAACTTTGAAGTCAATGCATTCTTATATCATCAGGAAACTGCCACTTCACTGGCAATGATTTTTGAAGAGGATATGAAGGATTGTACAGAGCTGACGCCTGAGCTATACCAGCAGCGGTCGAATCTGATTAAGTTTAAAGAATCGATTTCAAGACTGCTGTCACCGATTTTATAAAACAATAGCTTTGTTAAAGATCAATGTGGTTTCTGCACTGCTGTTGATTGTAGCGGAAGGGGGCGACTCCAGCAGGAGAAATCGGACAGGTGAGACCCCGCAAGTGAAGCTGAGGAGGCTCACCGCCGGTCCTGTGGAAAGCGTCCCCCCTGGAGCTACAATCAACAGCCGACTTTAACAGAGCCAAAACAAAAAGAGCTGACTCCTTTTAAAAGAAGTCAGCTCTTTTCTTCAGTAAAACATGATGAAATCAAAGGTCAGGTTAAGGAAAAACAACGTATGCAAAGCCGTGAAGATATACCCCGCCCGCGAAATACGATTCATTTTTTCCACCCCCGCAAATATTTAACATCATTATAACATTTTTTCAGAAAAATCAATCAACTTTCATTCAGCAGTTTTCGCTCCCGTTCTTCAGATAAGCCTGCCTTCCATTCGTGGTTCTGCCGCTCATTTAACCAAAGCAGCGTATCACTAATTGTTTCTTCAAGCGGCCTGAAGGTTAATCCTTTGTCGATGGCCTTTGAAGCGTCGGCCAGCAGGAAGCCGTCCGGATATTGCGCTGTGACAGGCAGCCAGAATGGGACTTCCACAAATGGGCCTGCATCATGTGCTGTTAATATATCGTCGCTTATCCACTGATAGGTGACGTCAGTGTTTGCGACTTTTTTTGCAGTATCAAGATACTTCTCCATCGTTGGAAGCGGATCTCCACCTGCAGCATTAAACGTGCCTGATTCATGACGATCAATCATCCCGATCGCCCATTCACTCAGGTCTCTGACATCAATCCACTGTACTTTCCGCTCAGGCTTACCAGGTGCAAGTGCAGTGCCTCCCTGCTGCGCACGCCATACCCAATACGTGAAGCGGTCTGTCGGATCATGCGGACCAACAATCAGACCCGGTCGGATGACAAGTGAATGCTCACGATACAGTTCTTTTACAACTTCCTCGCAATGCTGCTTCAGCGGTCCGTATGTAGCCCCTGTTACCTCTTCAGTATCTTCTTCAAGTTCAGCAAGCTTCGTCACACCCTCTACAGCAGGTCCATTTGTATAATCCTCATAGACTGAAATCGTTGAGATTAGTGTGTAATGTCCCACTCTGCCTTTTAACAGTTCCGCTGTTTTCCTCACCTGGGATGGTGTATATCCTGACACATCAATCACCGCATCCCACTCACCCTTTTCAAGCGCGGATAAGTCCCCGTTGCGGTCTCCTGTCAGCTTTACTGCATCAGGAAAAAGGTTCGTATTCGTCTGCCCGCGGTTAAATAATGTGACCTCATGTCCTTTATTGACTGCACTTTCTGCAATATGTCTGCCAAGAAATTTTGTTCCGCCTAAAATTAATAGTTTCATTTATAACTCCACTCCTTTTAACCGGATTGATGGTATTTCTTCTGATAATAGTGTCTGATCCCACTGCTTAACAAATAAAATGTAATCATCGTAAACGTAATGACGCTGACCGTTGATATCACGACCCATTCTGCTGAGAATACATCATGGTGAATATTGATAAATAGAGACGGCCAGATAAATGAATTATTTACTGTTTCTACTCCGCCTCCACGGATCGACCAGAAGGCATTTTGAAGATAAACACCAATCACTGCGAACTGAGCAAGCAGGAATAAGGTTCTGCCAAGGTCACCAATAAAATTTGTCACAATTGTCAGGCGCAGCTGCGGCCAGAAATAGCTTTTAAATAACGTCCATTGCGAGCAGCCGGATACAATGCCCGCTTCAAAGAAAGGTTTATTCGCACTGTAATCCATGGAAGTCTTGATCATATCCCCGGTTCTCCCTACTTCAACCGCCGCAATAATCACAATCAGCCAGATCTGCCGATGCTCTGAAAAAATAACGAAAGGCAGCCCTGAAAAGAAAATAACAAAAAAGACTGGCGGCATAAAAGAAAACAGCTGGCTCCAGATCGACAGAAACCCTCTGATTGTCTGAGAGTAAAAGCTGCCAATGCCGAGTACTGCCGATACAATAAAACGGATAATCACGATCGTCAGAATCACCATAAATGTTTCCTGCGCCCCGGCGATGATCAGGCTCAATACATCCCTTCCCTCCCTGTCACTCCCAAGCGGATCTTCAGCTGAAGGTGGAAAAGGCGGCACCTCAATGCCTTCATCTGTATATCTCGCGCCTTCCTGCGAAATCCCATTATCTACAACTGGTAATAGCGGTCCTAAAAAGGTCAGGATCAGCAGCATAAAAAGCATAATGCTTCCGATTGTCAGATGCTTATTCATCCTTCACCACCTCTTTCATGAGGCAGCAGATACGCCCTTGCAACCTGACTGATCAGGCCTGCAAGCAAAATCAATACTGTAAAAAAGAAAGTAAATGCAGCAATTGCGCCTTCATTCAGATTTAATGACTGTCCATCGACAATTCTGGTTGAGACTGTGACATATTCTTTAAAGTAATATGCAGCTCCTTTATATTGCGTCAGGTACTCAATGACAAACAGATTAGATAATAAATAAAGGACGACGGTGTTGGTGTGAACAAAAATCTTAGCCAGTCCGTTCCTGAGCATATGTATGTATAGCAGCTTATACGAGGAAACCCCTTTTGCCCTTGCTGTCCTGATATATTCCGCTCCATTTTCATCACTGAGTGCCTGGAACGTCACATTTGCTAAATAAAACATTGGAAAGACTGATAAGTAAATGACGTTCATAACAACTGCTTCCGGATTCCCTGCACTATACAGACTCAGACCGGTGATGATGCCCTTCATATTCAGATACATCAGCGTCATCTGAATAAATACAATAAACACAAGGTCAGGTACAGAAAGTCCTAACCAGGTCGTTTGAAGCCCGACTACTTTCCTTTTTCCGTGGCGCGTTCTAAAATCAAATACCCCTTTTGCAACACCTGCTAAAATACTGATAAAAAACGCAGGAATAATGAGCCACAGGCTGCGCTGCATCATTTCCCAGGCATGCCCGAAAAATGGTCTGTTATAACGGTCATTACCAAGTCCTTCACCGTTCAAGATCGGGGCGAGAAATCCTTTTACACTTTCAACATGTGCGCTGAAAGAATATTGATAATGCGCAGCCACAAATTCCCCTGATGGTCCTGACTCGATTTCCATATCTCTTGGCAGCAATAATAAAAGCATCAATACAACGAACGCTGCCACCCATTGTATGAGTAATTTCCCAATTCTGGTTCTCATCCTGATCCTCCATTATTTGACTCTTCTGAATAGTAGTATAACGGAAAAATATGTTTAGGGAAACTAAGAATTAAATGATGCAAAAAAAGACTGAAGGGCAGCGGCTGCCTTTCAGTCTATCTTTTTCATTTCCCAGGAAATATATTCTTTTAGATCCCGAGATATTCCTCAAGCGTTAATCCACTCTCATAAACTTTCGTTGCAAGCTCTTCTCCGAGATAGCGGAAATGCCAGGATTCATACTGATAGCCGGTGATATGCTCTTTCCCTGCAGGATAACGCAGGATAAAACCGTATTGATGAGCATTTTCTGCCAGCCACTTTGCTTCTTTCGTATCCTTGAAGCTGTCACTTGCCCAATGTTCTTCCTGACCTTCAGCTCCGATATCAAATCCAAGTCCAGTCTGGTGTTCAGAATAGCCGGGTCTTGCACTGAAGCGGTCTGCTTCCTCCTGTCCATGCTGTTCTACATAGCGATTATAAAGGTCTGTCTGATAGTCATAAGATCTGAAAGTACTGAAGGCAACAAGGCTGTGCCCGGCTTCTGCAGCAGCAGCCTGCATCTCATCATATGCTGCACGTGCTTCCGGGTCTTCACCAGGTGCATAATCTGTTGGCAGCGGATATTCTTTATTTGCAATTAGTACACCCTGTACATAAGTAGGTTCTTCCATCGTTTCAGGTGTCCTTTCCGGTTCATCAGGGTAGGCAGTATCACCTTCAGCATTTTCATCAGGTTCTACTGGATCTGCCGGCTCCTCTGATTTCTCATCATTTTCCGTTCGTGACATTTCCTTTACATCTTCATCTATACTGCGCTCTTCATGATTTTGTTGTGTAAGTGATTGCTGAACTGATATGCCAAACAGGCCTTCAATTGTTTCTTCAGGAGACCAGTTATATGCACTCAGTGCACCTAATGAAGCACCGGCTAAAATCGTTACGGTTGCGCCAAGTGCGATCCACCATTTTGTTCTTCTCTTTTTTTGGTTATTTTCCAGTCTCATGCTGTTCAGGTCCCTTTCTACATGCGTTTCTCTACATTCTTTCAGTTTATCAAAAAAGTAGTGATCTATGTAGTAATTCGGGAAATGTCTTTAAATGTTTGGAATTTACTTTCAAACCGGTTCACTGCGCTTCGGGCGGACGCTTTCCGGACGGAGGTTGCTGAGCTCGGCTTCGCCTGTGGGGTCTCAGCTTCCCTCTAATCGTCCCGGAGTCGCCGCCCTACGCTCCGTTCACCTCTATTAGATTAACCATACAATATCTCCATTAAATATACAGAAGCAATATTTATTCTGTAGTTTTAATTGAATGTTTAATAACCTCTTCAAAAGTGAATCATATTAGAGTAGTTAAAATTCTTTAAAACATGAAATGGAGATGAGATTGATGGCAATTTTGACGAGTAGTGCAACTGCTAAGAATGGTAGAAATGGACATGTGAAATCTTCAGATGATTTAATCCAGCTTGATCTGGCAATGCCAGGTGACGGTCAGGATCCGGAAGGTAAATCGAATCCCGAGCAATTATTCGCTGCCGGCTATTCTGCATGCTTCGATGGTGCATTTAATCTCATGGCGAAAAATGCGGGTAAGAAAGTAGAGTCTACGACAACTGCGCATGTGAGCCTGAATAAAGATGAGAAAGATGATGGCGTGAAGATTTCCGTGAAGCTTGAAGTAGAAGTGAGCGGTGTATCACAGGATGAGGCTGAAGAGCTGCTGAAAAAAGCACATGATTTCTGCCCTTATTCAAAGGCAACACGTGGAAATATTGATGTAGATTTAGATATTAAAGCTGTATAATCTGGTTCAGCTGCCGGAAGCGAATATTCGCTTCCGGCAGTTTTTTTTATGCTATACTAGCTCATGGCAAACTTTCATTTGCTGAATGGAGCGTGATCAGATGAAAGCACAATCCTGGCTTTCGATTAATTTCTTTACATTCTTTTTCACATGGGGTATTTTTCTTCCTTACTGGACAGGATGGCTTGTATATGAAAAGGATTTGACGGTAGCTGCAGCAAGTTCGATCATTGCAGCGGGTTTATTTGCCCGGTCATTTTCTACACTGTTTTTATTTCCTGAGCTCAGTAAGCGGTTCTCACTGGCTTTTTTAATGAAAGCACTGCCTGTGGTTTCAACGATTATTCTTATGTTTTTTATACCGGTTGATTCTTTTACCGGACTGATGATCGTGATGATTTTATTCAGTTTATTTTATCCAAATATATTACCAATGATGGAGAGTAACGCTTCACTCCTGATGCGGACGAACAATATTCATTACGGAAGAAGCCGCTCATGGGGTTCAATCGGCTATACCGTCGGCTTAATTGTAGTTGGTCTTGTCGCAGCGATCTGGACAGAATCGTCTATTTTTGCTGTTATGGTTGTCGGCTCAGTCATGATGATCGCTGGTGCTTTTCAATATGCACCTGATGCCCTGCAGGAAAAAGTCAGTCCAAAGCGCGGCAGTTATGCAGCTGTATTTAAGACGCCGGGTTTCATACTCGTTATTACGATTTGCGTCCTGATTCAGGGGGCTCATGCCTCATACTATAATTATGGCTTTATTTATCTGCAGGAACTAAATGTATCGACAGCCTATATAGGATTTATTTTAAATATCGCTGTTTTATCAGAAATTGTGTTCTTTGCAGTAGCAGATAAATTTTTCAAAAACAGGCCTGCTGCATTTATGTTTTTCATTGCCTCTATTGCAGCTGTAGTCAGATGGGCGCTGGTCGGTCTGTTCCCGTCGCTCTGGATTTTCCTTGTCACACAACTGTTTCATTCACTAACGTTCGGTCTGGCGCATTATGCGTTTATCCGCTATTTATACAGATCAGTCGATAAACAGCTGATTCCGACAGCGCAGGGTGTATATGCTTCACTTGGTATGGGGCTGAGTGCTGCTGTTCTGACACAAGTCGGCGGCGTACTTTATGATATCGACTCAGGCCTTGCCTTTACCGGCATGAGCATCGCTGTCGCACCGGCAATTCTTCTATCCATTGTTATGCACCAAAAAAGAATTGCCTAACACCCCCTTTTAAATAAGAGAGCCTCCGTATTTTGTAGTAAACAAAACAAACGGAGGCTTTTTTATGAAAAAAGATTCTTCTTTTAATAAAGAACATGTACTTTCACTAATAGATTCAATTGATAGAATGGTAGCTGCAAGACAAAGAGACCGTGAAGCGCTTGTAGCATCGCTTGACGAAATCGAAAAAACGCTGCATCAGTGCGATCAACGGATAAATAAGATTAAGAATGCATAGGAAAAGCCGGGACAATATTGTCTCGGCTTTTTTAATCGTTTCGCTGCGGTGACATTTTAATAAAAGATAGGGTTGTGTTTATATATCTTATTATTTTAATCATACTTTATTGCTTTATCTTTATTAAAGATTTGTATTGTGTCTGCACAGCTGTTGATTGGAGCGGAAGGGGGGCGACTCCAGCAGGAAAAATCGGACAGGTGAGACCCCGCAGTGCAAAGCACGAGGAGGCTCACCGCCGATCCTGCGGAAAGCGTCCCCCCTGTAGCTCCAATCAACAGCCAACTTTAATGAAGATTAACCTCAAAGCACCTCAATACATAGCCTGATGGCAGCGGTTAAATCTGACTGTGACCAGCTTGGGAGTCTTCTTGATTCGACTGCCATATCATGTGAGGCCGGAATATGTATAAAGCCTGACGGAATGTTTCTGCCCTCCTGCTGCAGATGGTGAAGCATCCTGTACATGACGTGATTGCAAAGGTATGTCCCTGCAGAATTTGAAATACTCGCCGGATAGTCTTTTTCATGAAGATGCTGAACCATCGCATTGATAGGTAGTGTTGAAAAAATTCCATCCGGACCTTCATCTGCAATCTTTTCGCCAGCCGGGGCAAACCCGCTGTTATCTTTTTCTCCATCATTACAATTAATTGCAATTCTCTCAGGTGTGATATGAGTCCGTCCGCCGGCAAGACCAAGTGAGATCACTGCGTCAGGTTTTACTTTTTCGTAGTACCCGATAACCTGATCGCCGGATTTATGAAAATCCACTTCCATGATTCGCCCTGCAATCTTCCATTCACCGATCACCTGACCATCCAGTTCTTTAATGATCTCCATTGTGGGATTCTTCTTAAAATGCAGAAAAGGTTCAAAGCCTGTTAATAAAAGAGTTTTCATCATATGTATCCCTTCTGTTTTCTTTCCAGCTTATCATTTTATTTCGAAAGACGAAAGAGAAACTAAAAAACTGCATCTGCCTCACTGGACAGATGCAGCCATCTTTATATTATTGTTCAGTATCTTCTTCTGAATCGTCCTGCATGTCATCTGTTTCTTCTTCCATTTCGTCTCCAGCGTCTTCAGCGCCATCTTCCATTTCATCACCGGCGTCGTCCATGCCTTCTTCCATGTCCTCACCAGTATCCTCCATATCCTCTTCCATGTTGTCATCTGTGTTTTCATCCATCGGCGCTTCTTCTTCCTCCATGCCTGGCTCTGCCGGATCCATCTCTTCTCCGTCATCACCGCACGCTGCTAATACACCTAAACTAAGTACGCCTGCTGCACCAACTTGTAGAAATTTTTTAAAATTCATTGAGGCCATCTCCTTTTGAGTAGATCGATTTTGTACATATCTATCTTTACCCAAAGTGGAGGACCAGAAACGCAATTAGCACATTACACTTCCATTAAAAAACATTTCACAGGTGTGTTACTTTGTTGACGGCAAATAATCATTTACATGATACAGCTTGCCATTCACGAGTGTTTCTTCCAATAGAACCTTAACCAGAACGCCGCCAACTTCTTCCGGCTTCCGCAGCTTCCCCTGTTCTTTATACTGCTGGAACGTCTTTACTGAAGCGAATGATGAAGCATCTGTAGACCTGATTTCCTCCTGCATGCCTGTATCCATAATGCTTGGGCTGTAGGAGATGATCGTGTGCCCTTCTTCTCCCTGCTCAAGCGCTGCTGTTTCTGTGAATAAGTTCAGTGCTGCCTTGGTGCTGCCATAGACGCTCCACCCGTGATTCGGTTTGTCCGCGGCACCTGATGTGATATTAACGATTACGAGTTCAAAATTCTTTTCATCTGCCAGCCTGAACGCGAGATTCGCCCATGCTGCAGGTGCCGTATAATTCAGTGCAATCGCTGTTTCAATTGCAGAAGGATCCATACTGCCGACTGTTTCCATCGGCTGCACAGTTCCCGCATTTTGAATAAGGTAAAGCTTCGTCAGCTCTTCCTGCTCCTCAGTCCAGGATCTGAGGAAATGCAGTGACTCAGAGAGCGAGGTCATATCCACCTGCTGATGGTGATAGTACCTGTTTCCCTTTAAGCTGCTATTACCTGATCTTGAGACATCTGTTACGTCAATTTCACGGTCAATGAAGTGACTGACAATTGCCGCTCCAAGTCCTTTTGATCCACCTGTTACCATTGCTTTAATCATTGTTAGCCTCCTATATAAATGATTACTGATTATCTTCGACAGGACATAGAATTGGAATGTGTCTGCTTAATACTTCTACTGTTAGTGGCACATGTGCCCCTTCATCCCCGTCAACATTTGAGATCAGATCTTTATCTGAATTCACGTGTACTTCTTTTGCTTTAAAATACGCTACATTTTCATCTTCTTCAAGTTCACCTTTCAGCAGTGCAGTCATAATACTGATCAGCTTATAAAGCGGTACATCTTTGATGACAAAACAGTGCAGATGTCCATCATTTACTTCAGCATCCGGGGCAAGCTTTTCAAACCCTCCGACAGAGTTTGTCAGTGCCATTAAGAACAGCAGTGCACTGCCCTCCCACTTTTGTCCGTCGTATGTAATATCCGCTTCAAACGGTTCTTTTTCACGAATGGTTTTGAATCCTTCAATCATATAAGCAAGCGGTCCAAGCTTCGTTTTTTGTTCAACAGATACACCAAATGTTGCTTCTGCAATCCCGCCAAGTGCAATAATATTCATAAAGTAGCGGTCATTGATCCGTCCGATATCCACACGCTTCGTCTCAGCCGTCTTCAGCTGCTGAATCGCTTCTTCTGCGTCCATGGAAATGTTCAGTGCGCGTGCAAAGTCATTAACCGTTCCGAGCGGGACAATGCCAAGTGCCGGCTGATATTCCTGCTTTGCTAGACCTGTAATCGTTTCATTTAGTGTGCCATCACCGCCCATTGAAACAACCAGATCATAGCGCTCACGGCACGCCTCTTCTGCAAACCGTGTTGCGTCATCTTCTTTTTCAGTTTCCTTCAATGTAATGTCATAATTCATTTCTTTGAGCACTTCAAGTACGGATTCCTTATGATCAAGCGCTTCTTCCTTACCTGAAGAAGGGTTTAATATGAGCATCGCTTTCTGCATTCTAATGACCTCCCAAAATTGTGAACGTTTTCTCTATATCTTTCCTTTTTTCAGTCATGACGAAACCGGTTTGATCCCGTATAATGAATATTGTTGATTTTACCAACTTAAAAGGAGCATGTATGTATGTTTGACTGGAGAAATATATTCCGCGGTATGGCGATGGGTGCAAGTGATGTTGTCCCTGGCGTCAGCGGCGGTACAATTGCCGTATTGCTTGGTATTTACGATCAGTTTATCAATGCGTTAAGCGGCATTACAACGAGAGAATGGAAAAAGCATCTGCCTTTTTTAATTACACTTGGCGCCGGAATGGGTGTCTCGATTATCGCACTCAGTAACCTGATCGAATGGCTGCTTGAAGTGCATCCTCAGCCGACGTATTTCTTTTTTATCGGTCTGATCGGCGGAATTCTGCCATATCTGCTGAAGGAATCGAATGCAAAGGAAAACTTTAAGGGTAAGCATATTGCGATGTTGGTTGCCGGAGCAGTGATTGTTCTAATAATCGGTTTTTCAAACCCTTCTGAAGACGGAGCAATTATTACAAATTTAACTGTTCCTAATATGGCACTGCTTTTTGGATCAGGTATTCTGGCGAGTTCAGCAATGATGCTGCCGGGTATCAGTGGTTCGTTTTTACTGCTGGTGATTGGTGTTTATAATACAGCGATTTCCGCTGTGAGTAACTTTAATATTCCTGTAATTGCTTTGATTGGTGCAGGGGTTGCGTTTGGTTTTATTTTTACAAGTAAGCTGATCCGCTACCTGCTGAACCGTTATCCGGTGATGATGTATGCATTTATTATCGGACTTGTATTTGGGTCACTATTTGTTGTGTATCCTGGGCTTGCACTGACTGCTGGTAATATCGTTATGTGCATGGTCACGCTTGCTGCAGGCTTTTACGCAGCGGTACTGCTTGGAAGAAGCAGTTAATGAAAAAAGGACCTTTTCCGATGATGGGGAAGGTCCTTTTTGATAGTAGTGGCGTATGCAGGTCAGATGACTGGGAGAGTGCTAAGACGTTTTTCCATCAATTCTGAAATATTTGCTTCAATGCTGAAAAAATACCTTCAATTTTGAAAATGATTTCTTCAATTTCAAATTAATTGCCTCAACCACTCTAATGCTGCCGATATTCCCATCAATTCGATTGTTAATCCCTTCAGTCCAGCGATTAATTCCTTCAACCCCACGCACTTTTCCGTCAGTAGCTCAGCCTCTGCTCAAAACCTGCAAAGTTGAAACTTATCAGCTATTCATACGTATACTTAGCTACACAGACTGTTCTTGAAAGGAGCATGACTATGCAATCAGAAGACCGTCTCGTTGCAGCCATGATGTATTTCACGAGTACCGTTACATTCATTGTCGGACCGCTGATTCTATGGTTTATCAAAAGAGATGCCCCCTTTGTCAGGGAGCATGGCTATGTGTATTTAAATTTTGCTGTCAGCTACTTTTTGTATCAGGCAGCTGCAGGCTTTTTATACTTCATCGGTATTGGCCTAGTGATCAATAAGGTGCTACCATATTATGGATCGTATTTGCAGTTATGGCCGGAATTTATGCGTTAAAAGGTGAAGTTTTTAAAATTCCGCTTGTGATCCGCTTTTTCACACCCGATTAACCGGCTACTCCAGACGTGCAAGCTTTTGAGCCAGTTCTCTTGCTTCGGCTTTCGATTCTTCAAGGATCTTATCAGCCATGTCAGGGTACTGGCTCATGCCTTCACAAACCACTGAATCGTATTCTTTAATACCGAGGAAGCGCATCACTTCACGCAGGTAATCCTCAGAGAAGTTCAAACCGGTTCCTTTATAGACACCGCCGACTGATTCAATGTGAACGGCACGCTTGCCTTCGATCAGCCCTTCCTGACCGCTTGCAGTGTAACGGAACGTTTTACCCGGGATACACAGTGAATCAATGTATGTTTTCACGCGTGGCGGGAACAGCAGATTCCAAAACGGCGTGACAAATACATATAGATCAGCTGCTAAAAATTGATCCAGCACATCATCCATCCGCTTTACTTTTTCTTTTTCAACCTCAGTAAATTCTTCGCCTGTACGATGCTTACCCCATGAACCTAATACGTCTTCATCGATTTCCTGCAGATCCATTTCATACAGGTGGGCATACTCAACTTCTACACCCTGCTCAGCTTTTTTCAGTTCTTCTATAAATGTATCCGCAATGTCCTCACTGACTGACTTTTTCGTACGCGGATTCGCATTAATATATAATACTTTCATCACAATTCCTCCCTCATCATAATATCCTGCTTCTTCTATTTTAAGCGATATTGTGCAGGTTGCCACGTATCAATGCTTATTCTTTTCAAAATTCAGACCTTTAGCGGAGAAATATTGAAAAATTCAAATCGCATTTCCACGCGCTTTACACATAATAAGAAACTTAAAGTGCCTCTTTTCACAAATGTGCCGTATAATGAATAGAAAGAGATTGAATAATCAAAACTTTTACAGTACACCACAGAGAAAGGTCTGATATCCATGGTGAGAATAGAATCTTATGAAAAGCAGCCGCCAATTTTAAAAGAAGTGACCGTTACACTTCATTACCATCGCTACGACCAGGATTATGACGGATGGAATCTGTGGGTTTGGCTTGAAGGTGAAACCGGTAAGATGGTTGAGTTTTCGCAGGGGGACAGCTATGGCAAAACGGCTGTATTCTCACTGCAGAGTACTGAAGAAATTAAGCGTGTCGGCTTTATTATCCGTAAAAGTACTGAGGAAAATGACTGGGCGGGCAAGCGCTTTGACGACCGGTTTATTACATCTTTTGATTCCTCCGGTCATGCCGAGGTCTGGCTGATGCAGGGCATGGAACGGATCTATGAGAACCTGAACGATGTCACTGTTTTTCCCGGTATTATCAGTGCAAAAATTGATAAATGGGATGAGATTTCTGTTCTGACCAACCTTTCTTTTGACTGGGAGCATGATAATCTGAGCGTTTCACTGTCAGGTGCGGAGATTAAAAAAGTCCGTGTTGAAAAGGATAACGCAGGCTCGGATCTTGCAAACCGCCTGGTGATTAAAACGAAAAACAGGCTCTCCCTGACAAAGCATTACAAAGTGAGCATTTCGCATTTCGGTTATTGTGAAGTGACCTTTGGTGATATTATGCGGACGAAAAAATTTGACCAGACGTTCAAATATGATGGATTTCTCGGCTCGCAGTATACGCCTGAAAAAACCTACTTCTGCTTCTGGGCCCCTTCTGCAAGACAGGCTGAGATTAAAATCATTCAGCACGATGAAGTCAATGTCTACAAAATGCATCAGGGTGAACGCGGCACGTGGCACGTTGATCTGAACGGCGACTGGGAAGGTGCACACTACCTTTATCGCGTCCGGATCGGAAAAGAATGGCGTGAGACGCAGGATCCTTACGGAAAAGCAGTTAGCGTAAACGGGCTGAGGAGTGCAGTCGTTGATCTTGAAAAGACAAATCCCGCTTCCTGGCGCCCAGTTACAAGAACACTTGAGTCACCTGTTGACGCAGTCATTTATGAGCTGCATATCAGGGATGCAACGATTCACGATGACAGCGGGGTTTTTAATAAAGGAAAGTATCTCGGTCTTGCTGAACAGGGAACTGTTACAGAGCATGGCTTTTCAACCGGTCTTGATTACTTAGCAGAACTTGGTGTCACACATATTCAGCTTCTGCCTTTTTACGATTACTGGACCGTGGATGAAACAAAGCTTGATCAGCCTCAATACAACTGGGGCTACGATCCGAAGCATTTTAATGCACCGGAGGGTTCCTACTCAACAGACCCGACCCATCACGCACTAAGAATTACAGAGCTGAAAACGCTCATTCAATCGATCCATGACCGCGGCATGAGTGTCATTATGGACGTTGTCTATAATCACGTGTATGACGTCACCAGATCCCCTTTCCACCAGCTCGTACCGGGATATTACTTCCGCTACGCCCGTAACGGGAAACTCTCAAACGGGACCGGGGTAGGCAATGATACAGCTTCTGAACGTGCAATGATGAGACGCTTTATCGTCGATTCACTCGTATACTGGGCTACTGAATATCAGATCGACGGTTTCCGCTTTGACCTGATGGGGATTCACGACGTTGAAACGATGAGAGCTGCCAGAGAAGCACTCGACAAGATTGACCCCGCCATCATCATGCTTGGAGAGGGCTGGGACCTGCAGACTGCACTGCCGGACCATTTAAAAGCAAATCAGTATCAGGCAGATCAGATGAAAGGCGTCGCTCACTTCAACGATGCACTTCGAGATCATCTAAAAGGAAACACCTTTTCAAAGCAGGATAACGGCTTTATCAATGGCAGACTTGGAATGAGACACCACCTGCTCCAGGGTGTATCTGCAGGTATGAAGGTGCCTTATGACAGAAAAACGTTTCTCTCACCTGATCAGGTCGTTAATTACGCAGAAGCACACGATAACCATACGCTTTGGGATAAACTCTGCTTTACAACACCAAATGCTACAATGAGTGACCATAAGCGGATGCACCGCCTGGCAACGTCAATCATCCTGCTATCACAGGGCGTTCCATTCCTGCATGCAGGTCAGGAATTCATGAGAACAAAATTCGGTGTTGAAAACAGCTACCGCTCACCGGATGAGATCAATAAGCTCGACTGGCACAGACGGGAGGAATTCAATCAGACGGTTGAATTCATAAAAGGCTTAATCAGACTCAGAAAAGCCCACCCTGCATTCAGGATGAGAACAAAAGAAGCGATCATTGAGCACATGCACTTCCATCCGACTGATGAACGGTTAATCGCCTATGACCTGACAACGCAGGAAGGACCGTACAAGCGTTTTACAGTCATTCATAATGCACACGGCGGGCCGGTAAAATACCACCTTGATTCAGACGGACCATGGCACATTCTCGCTGACGGCATTCATGCAGACAGCAAGCCGCTCGGGGTCTTGAGATCAGACATGGTTGAAGTAAGCCGTCACAGTACCTACGTACTCGGACTTCCGTTTAACACGGAGGATATACGGGAATAATCCTGTATACAAACGAGAAGGGTTGATGATGATATGCTTTATATTCTGGCAATATTCCTGCCGCCGCTCGCGGTATTATTTACAGGCAGATTCGGCTCATTTCTGCTGAATATTCTGCTGACAATCCTGGGTTATATCCCCGGGCTGATTCATGCAATTATTGTTGTACGTGATGAAAAGCATAAAAAAGATATGCAGCAATATATGAGAAAATCTTAGAAAAGTGATGCCGGCCTTTCCCGGCATCTTTTTCAATTCAGGAGGAAAACAGATGAATGAACCATTTGCGCTCAGTGCAGAAGTGAAACATGAAATGACAGATCAGATCCAGCACTACTTTTTTAATGAACATGATGAAGAGATCGGTCAGCTGAAAGCAACGCTGATTCTCGATTTCTTTTTAAAACAAATCGCTCCCGCAGTCTATAATCAGGGAATCTCAGACGCCCATCAGTTTTTAACGGATAAGCTTGAAGATCTATTCACGATTCAAAAGTAAAACCGCATCCTTCTTTACAAATCCCGAGTAGCCTTATACGATATAATTAGTTAAATATTTTAATTAAAGGAGTTTATCCTATTATGGAATATGATAAGCAGCAAATTAATCGTCTGAAGCGCGCTGAAGGACAGATAAAAGGGATTTTACGAATGATGGAAGAGGGCAAAGACTGCAGAGATGTAGTCACACAGCTTTCTGCAACACGCACCGCACTTGACCGCACAATCGGTCTGATCGTGGCACGCAACTTAGAGGAGTGTCTTCGCAATGCTGATGAAAAGGGTGAGGACTCAGCGGTTTATATTAATGAAGCTGTACAGCTTCTGGTGAAGTCGAGATAATAGCTCACAAAAAGCGGCGCTGCGGGTATGCAGCGCCGCTTTTTTAATTGGATACATTCGATTCAAAGCAACAAAAAACCGCCGGGCTCATTCGGCAGTTTTATGCACCGGGTCTGATCCGGTCCTTGTATCTCGCAATGCTTTTTTCAACGCTTAGTACAAGCTGCTTTTCCTTGCGGCGCTCGTGCCATTTCGTGGCAAGAGAGTGCAGGAACATCAGCCCGATAAATGGAATAATGCTTATGTAAATAAAATGAGACTCTCCCTTGAAAATCTCCTGCAGGATAAACCACCAGTAACCGATGTAAATGATCGTGAATGTAAGATTTATGAGCCCTTCGCCTGAAGATCTGCTTCTTTTTTTACGCATTCATTCACCTGCTTTGCTCTACAAGATAGTCTAATCCTATCATAACTTGTCAGAAAATTCATTTCTTTTATCGTGTTTTTTGATTGGTGCTGTCTGCGGCGTGCGCTCAATTATCGTTGTGGATGAATCAATTCGTGCGGGCGGTGTAACGATTAACGCCGGCGCTGAGCCAATTCCCACTCATATATCAAGTCCTCCAAAAACATGCCCCCGGCTGCCCTACAAAAAATCCCGCACAAGGCGGGATTTTATGAAGCTGCAGTATTAAACACCTGCTCCAGATATTGCATACTTCCACTTAATGATGTCAGCAACAGCACCATCATGATAAGTGAGATCAGCAGCAGCACTGCGTATAGAATATCCTTTACCCTGTACCCCTCTTCCTTCCTCTTTTGAAAGGTCGGGATGACGCGCTGCAGCAGATAGACTGCAAAAATTCCAAGCGTCAGTGACAGGACCCATGACTGGATTGCACGATTCACTTCATCCTGATAGAGCAGATAGGTTAGCGTATTATCGTCGTTTACCTCAACAGTTACATCTTCTTTTACAAACGTACCCCGCTCAAGCGTTAATTGCTGTGTAGTTTCATCATAAATATAGCCATAGCCGCCAGGATAAATATTCAGCGTCACTGCTAAAGTCATCAGCAGGATAATAATGCTGTATCCCCCGGCTGTGAACCAGAAAGATCGTTTACTTTTCATACAAACAGGCCTCCGCTTTAAATCAGCTATCGTTTATTCTATCAGACTGACCGTTCAATCGTAAGTGATAGCGATTTTTTTGCAAAATTACAGAAATTTCACCCTATTTCGGACTATTTATAGTAGAATACATAAGTACTAATGGGGTATATAGCTAATAAATGGACGTAGGATTTAAAGAAACGGCTCAGCTAATGTATAATAGGGTGCAGTCCGTTACAAATTATTTTTTAAGAATATGGGGTGCTGATATGACACAGGCTAATGTAGGACAGAAAGTTAAATTTACACGCCACGGTTTTGATATTACCGGCGAAGTAACAAAAATTCTCGAACGATCTGTGATTGTAAGTATATCAGAAGAGGACGCTTTACTTTTAGATTACGGTACAAACTTCACAGTTGTTTCGCACGAAAATTATAAAGTAGTAGAAAACGCTTAATCATGACATAGCAGCAGCCGCTGTCTATATGAAAAACCTCCTGTCAGCTTCCTGACAGGAGGTTTTTATTTTCAGCCGTCACACTCAGTGCCTGGGCTGATACAGCATATTGTTCCGGATCAAAATTAAGCATCAGAATAAAAATCAGGACGATCATTACAACGACCAGTGCAACAATCGCAATTACACTTTTTTTACCACTCATTGATCTCAACCCTTTTCTGTGGAATTTACGTTCAGCAGCATGTCCACGTGTGGAATGCCGTCATCAAGGTATTCTGCGGACACTTCCTCAAAGCCGAACGAACGGTAGAAGTCTCTTAAATACGTCTGGCCCTGAAGCATAATCTCTTCCGTTCCCCACTCCTTCATCACATCAATCGCCTTTTGCACGAGCTGACGGCCAAGCTGCCGGCTCCTGAATTCCTCCAGCACAATGATTCTTCCAATAGAAGCTTTATTATACTTCGTACCCGCTTTCATCAGCCTCGCATAAGCAGCAAGCTTCCCATCAATCATCAGCTGAAGATGTAAGGACTCCGGATCATACCCATCCACCTCATGATAAGCACAATTCTGCTCTACCACGAAAATATCAACGCGTGCTTTTAAAATATCGTGCAGTTCCCGTGCCGTCAGCTCATCAAAACGATTCACTTTCCAATTCATTATGTACGCCTCCCGTTCTGCTTTCACATCTCCTCTCATTATATTAGAATTAGAAGGAAATTTCACATTATGGGAGGGCTGAAAATGGAAAATGCACTCGATTGGGTATTTCAGGTGCTGTTTGGCGTTGGCATTTTATTTATCATCAGCTTTGGCATTATCATCATGCTCCTGTTACAAAAAAAAGGCTCTAACCGCCAAAAAGACGATTAGAGCCTGCTTTTATTTATCCAGATCAAGCGACTGCGGCTCTTCTCCTGAATTCATCAGGCGAATCGATGTCGGTTCAATCTCAAGCACCACATACTTCGGATCATCCGGCCCTTCAAACCAGTTTTTAAAACGGTCATTCCAAAGCTTTTCCTTAATCTCCTTAGAATCACGGATCACAGCCGTCCCTGCAACCTCTACATAAGTATCAGCATAGCCGTCTCCCTCATAACCAAGCAGCACATGCACAAACGGATTCTCATCCACCTCATCCGCCTTATGCGTATCAACACTCGTCGGCGTATGCAGCACATACCCCTCATTATAAAAAGTCATATAACGCGAATGCGGACGATTATCCTTCACCGTCGCAAGCGTCCCCGTCTTATTATTTTCAAACACACTCAAAATATGATCCTTCAATTCCTGCTGATTCATAAAACTCCACTCCTTTTATCGGTCATGGTATTAATATTTCCACGAAATGGGGAATAGAAAACATTTGGAGGTGTTTTATTTTGGGCGGTGCAGCGGGGACGGAGGTGTGGTGTGCCATTGTGATGGTTATTATAAAAATGGCTCATGCCGGGACGGAGGTGAATGTGTCATTGTGATAATGATTCTAAAAATGGCTCACGCCGGGACGGAGGTCAGTGTGTCATTACGATAATCATTCTAAAAATGGCTCACGCCGGGACGGAGGTCAGTGTGTCATGATGATAATGATTCTAAAAGTGGCGCACACAACTCCGTCCCCAGCGTGCCGGCAAAAAAAACGCCCTGCCGCAGCAGAGCGCCTCATCATTATTCAGCTAAAAAATATTCCTCAATGTCATCAAGCATTACATTTGCAGCAAGTACGCCGCCTGCTGTGTTCCAGATTGTGTCGCTGACTTCCTGAATGTTGCCTTCCTGTACGACTTCAAGGTTCTGGAATAGCGGGTCGTTCAGCCAGTCTTCTGCGTTCTGGTTGGCTTCACCGTCTCCTGTTTCGTAAGTGAAGTAGAAGAGTACGTCACCTTCCATGGCTTCTACACGTTCTTTTGTGACGCCGTTTTCTGAGAAGTCATCGACGTCCTGTTCAGGTGGACGTGCGAATCCAAGCTGATCAAGGATGATACCCGAGAATGAATCTTTATGGTAGATACGCGTGTCTCCTGCGAGGAAACGAACCATTGAGATTTCTTTTTCGAGGTGGCCGCCTTCTTCAAGCTGACCGCTTAGTTCTTCAACGCGTGTATCGAAGTCTGCCATGACCTGCTCGCCTTCTTCACTCATGTTCAGTGCTTCAGCGTACAGTTCAAAGTTTTCCTGCCAGTCACCTTTTAGCGTCTCTGACATAACGGTTGGTGCAATGGCTTCAAGCTGCTCATAGACTGCTTCCTGACGAAGCTTTGTACCGATGATCAGGTCCGGCTCAAGTGCAGCAATCGCTTCTACATTTACTTCACTTTCTGTTCCAACCACTTCTACGCCTTCCATTTGATCAGAGATGTGGTCATACCAAGGGTCACCAGTCCATGACTGCACAGCGCCTGCAGGTGTTACGCCCATTGAAAGGAGTGCTTCTGTTCCTTCGTTTGTCAGGATCACGACTTTTTCAGGCGTGCCTTCAATTTCTGCTGTTCCCATTGCATGTTCTACTGTATATGTTTCTGCAGCTTCCCCGCTGTCAGCTGGCTCTTCATCTGCTGATTCAGATGAACCGCCGCATGCTGCGAGGATCAGTGCTGCTACACTCATGATGAGTAATAGTAAACTGAACTTTTTCATTTCCGACTCTCCCTATATATGAATATTGATAATGATTCTCACTACATTTTAAGCATAATCAACTGGGGCTTCAGTGTCAACCGCTAAATGAAAACCGTTTTCATTTAACTGATTTTTCGTTATAATAGACCTAATTGTCCGCAGGAAGGATCTATTAATATGAAATCTTCAAAAAGCTTTACGTTCTTTTCAATTTTTGGCGCATTTATTGCGATGCTGCTGCTGTTATTTGCCAGTGTAAGGTTTGGCTATCAGGAGACTTCAATGCAGCAGATCATTCAGTCTTTTACTGACTTTGACGGTTCAAATGCGCATTTAATTATACAAAACGTCCGCATCCCAAGAGCATTAATTGCGGCTGCTGTCGGGGCTGCACTTGCTGTATCGGGTGTACTGATGCAGACGCTGACTAAAAATCCGCTTGCTTCACCGAGTATTTTTGGTGTAAATGCAGGAGCGGGCCTGGCTGTTGTGATTGGCGTAACGGTGTTAAATATCAGTTCACTTCACGGCTTTGCGCTGTTGGCATTTATCGGCGCGGCTGTTGCGATCATTGCGGTATTCGGACTTGGATCACTTGACCAGCGAGGGCTATCCCCTCTTCAGCTGACGCTTGCCGGCGCCGCTTTATCAGCACTGTTCGCTTCTATTACTCAGGGGCTTTTAGTGTTAAATGAATCTGCACTTGAATCGGTGATGTTCTGGCTTGCAGGCTCGGTTCAGGGGCGCGATCTTGCTTTGCTTCAGACCGCACTGCCTTATCTGGCGGCCGGATTTACCATTGCCCTCATCTTTTCAAGAGCCTTTAATATCCTTGCTATGGGTGATGATGTGGCAAATGGACTTGGAGTAAAAACGGGTCCATTGAAGATCTGGATCGGTGTAATTGTTGTCCTGCTCGCGGGTGGTGCAGTTTCAGTTGCCGGGCCGATTGGATTTATCGGGATTATGATTCCCCATTTAGCGAGAAAGTGGATTGGGGTTGACCATAGAGTGCTGCTGCCGATGTCTGCACTGCTTGGCGCGAACCTGCTGCTTGCAGCTGATATTGCAGCGAGATATGTCATTATGCCGCAGGAAATCCCTGTTGGCGTGATGACCGCAATCATTGGTACACCAATCTTTATTTATATTGCAAGAAAGGTGGGGTCGTCACAATGAGCCGTTTTAAATCTGTGCGCTTCGGTAAAAAAGGACCCTCCTTTCTATTTGACCAGCGGACTTTACTTAGTGTCTTGATTGCACTACTTGTAGTGGTTGGCGCTTTTCTCGTCAGTCTTGGATTAGGTGAGGTATGGGTCTCACCAATTGAGATTATTAAAGTATTTTTAGGGCTGGGTGAGCCGCTGAATGAACTGGTCATTCGTGAGTTCAGACTTCCGCGTGTACTGATTGCCCTCTTGGTTGGGGTTGCGCTGGCAGTTGCCGGTGCAATGCTGCAGGGAATGGTAAGAAATCCGCTTGCTTCACCGGATGTCATCGGGATCTCAGGAGGCGCGAGTGTATTTGTTGTCGGTTTCCTCGTTCTATTCAGTGACTCAAACGGCGCGCTGTCAGTTTCAATTCAATGGCTGCCGGTTGCAGCTTTTGCAGGTGCATTGATCGCAGCTGTTCTGGTGTATATCTTTTCATGGAAAAATGGCCTGTCACCAATCAGGCTTGTCCTGATCGGAATTGGCTTATCCCTTTTTGCAAATGCGGTCACTACGATGCTGATGCTGATTGGACCGATTTACCGGGCGAGTCAGGCGAATATCTGGATTACGGGTTCAGTCAATGGATCAACGTGGAGTCAGGTATGGATTCTGCTTCCGTGGGTTACTGTTCTGTTTCTCGCAGCACTTCTGATGGCACGACACCTGAACCTGCTTGAGCTTGGAGATGATATCAGTACGTCAATGGGCTCAATCGTATCAAGACAGCGGATCCTGATTTTACTGATCAGCACCGGTCTTGTCGGAGGTTCTGTTGCATTTGCGGGTGGGATTGGATTTGTCGGTCTAATGGCACCACACCTTGCGAGAAAGTTGATCGGCTCATCATTTGGTTCTCTGATTCCAATGTCAGCATTGATTGGAGCAGGACTTGTGATGCTGGCTGATTTAATGGGACGTTTAATTGCTGCACCACTTGAAATTCCGGCAGGGGTATTTACTGCTGCAATTGGTGCACCTTACTTTATCTATCTTTTATTTAAAGAAAGGGGCAAAAAATAATGAATCAGCAGGAACTTTTCTCATATATTGAAGATGCCTTTCCAGTCAGATTCGCTGAGACAGCACTTGGCACGGAATGGAAGCTTTCAGAATGGCTCGAAACAGAAACCGCAGCAGATGATCTTGCTTATATTCAGCGGCTGCAGGATGCACCAAGGCTCATGGTAGCAGGCTCTCTCTCCATGAAACGTACAGCTTTTACATTGGTCAGCGTCTTGCTTGCCCACTATAAAAGCGGGGCAGCCTGGGATCTATCATCTTCAGATGTCAGGCTTGTCCACGATCAGGATGCCCCTTTTCAGATCGGCGTGCATTTGAGCGGTATTCAATCGTATGATGACCAGCCGGAGTGGGATGAACTTCTCCGCAGACTGTATACAGGCTGGGTGAAGCCATTGATCGAGTCCGTTGAAAAAGCCGGAAAAGTAAAGCAGATCGTGCTGTGGGAGAATTTCTTTATTTACCTCAGATGGTTCTATAAAAGTCTGGCCCCGGAATTAAAAGGTCTTGAACAACATGATTGGGACACTCACTGGGAACAAATCGTCTCAGAGGATTTCTTCGGTGGCGATGAGCCGAATCCATTTACACATCTGGAGCATTTTAAAGCAAAACGACAGCTTGAGGATGCACGCGTCAGAAGCACCTGCTGTTATAAATACATGCTGCCCGGCAAGAAGAACTGCCGGACCTGCTGTCTGATCAAAGAATAATGAAAAATGCGCTGTCCCCCTTTTACCGGGAACAGCGCATTTTTTATTATAGCGGTCTCATTTCATCGTCTGGATGCTGATAAGGGTCTTCTACCACTTTTGGTTTACGTGCGAAGCACATGATTCCGGCGATGAGGAATAAGAGTGCCGGCAGCCATCCGATTAATACAGTTCCAACACCTACAACAAGCGTACTTGCAATCAGTAAGCCACCTGCAAGCTTCGGTTTTTTGTTGCGCTTCATCGCAAATAAAGCAACTAGGCTTAAGATTGTACTAACAATGACTACTACATTAAAAAACACACCTAACCCCGCAAACATATCTGTAACCATGCTTGGGTCAATCCCTGCATCCGCTAATGCCGGGTCATTTTGAAATTCTCTTTCAAATTCGGCCTGCATAGCCGGATCGTCAAATAGCGCACCAAGTGCAAATACACCGACAATCATAAATAAGTTAACAATAATTCCTATAATCGTTAGAACGCCTTCTGCTGTTCTTTTCATCCGATTACCTCCCGTAATGTAATATGTATGATTTCCCTATCCCCTATTTTACGGAAGCTTACACATAAAGGTTTCATAATTTCACAGCAAATCTAAAATTTCTTTCAGGCGGCTGATTGTCCGGTCAGGTGTGCCGTCCCCTTCACCTGGCGTTTTTGATGCTTCATGCTGAATCCAGACACTGTGGATCCCTGCCCCATTTGCTCCTAGGATATCCGTTCTCAAATTATCTCCAACCATCCAGACGTCTTCAGCAGATTGCCCTGAGACTCTTAGTGCGTGGTCGAAAATCGCCTGTCCCGGCTTCCCTTCACCGATATTCCCCGAGATGACAATGTGGTCAAAGTATGGCACAAGCTCAGGTGTAATCCGCAGTTTTTCAAGCTGCAGTGACGGAGCGCCGTTTGTGACCACAACGAGCTGATAATGCTCTTTAAGTTGATCCAGTACGTCGAGTGTTTCTTCATATAAAAACGGTGAGTTTTTTCGGTGGGTGATAAATTTCTCTCTCAGCGTATCACCTGATTGTGAAACGCCCTGTGATTGAAGCACCTTCTGCCAGACTCGTTTCTGGTAGTCCGCGATCTCTTCTCCCATCTGTCTGAATGTATGGTGGATCGGATCGCCAAACTGTCCCCACAGCCCTTCGAATGGATTAATACCAATCATTTTTGTGAATTCGTAAAAGTCGTATTCCTGATAGAGGCGCGGGGCTGCTTCCTTTACGGCGGCAAGCAGCTTATCCGGATCTGTTCCATAAAGCTCTTTTGCATCGTTTACTGTTTTCTCAAGTGCGGTTTCAATGCTTTTTTTGTCCCATAAAAGAGTGTCGTCAAGATCAAAGAAGATTGCAGTAGGCATGATATCAGCTCCTGTTCTGTTAGATTGTAATATTGTCACAAAATTCGGTGGATAATGCAATGGGGTTTTGGAGTGGTGTGGGGTGGTTCGTAGAATACAAGCCGTTGTTCGTGGAATGATCCGGGTGGTTCGTAGAATCGTATGCCATGTTCGGAGAATAAACACGGTGGTTCGCAGAAAAATCGGGCTGGTTCGTAGAAAAGTGTAATTCGACCTATGCCCGCGCACGCCATCTCACCCGCATACCAATGCACATTAATAACAAAAACCCCCGCGGCCAGCCGCGGAGGGTTTCATCGTAAAAACTATGACGGATTCAGCACCCGGTCCAAAAACTGTTTCGTCCTCGCTTCTTTCGGCGCCTTCAAAATTTCTTTTGGCGGGCCCTGTTCAACAACGACACCACCATCGATGAACATAACGTGATCGGCGACGTCTTCTGCGAATTTCAGTTCGTGGGTGACGACAACCATGGTCTGCCCTTCTCTTGCAAGCTCCTTCATGACGCTTAATACTTCACCTACTAGCTCAGGATCCAGCGCTGAGGTTGGTTCATCAAACAGCATGAGTTCAGGCTGAATGGCAAGTGCACGTGCGATGCCGACGCGCTGCTGCTGACCGCCTGAGAGCTGGTGAGGATAAAGGTCCATTTTTTCGCCGAGACCGACTTTTTCTAATAAAGAAACAGCTTTCCCGCGCACTTCTTCTTTATTAAGCCCCTGCACAATAACAGGTCCCTCCATCACATTTTCAAGTGCTGTTTTATGAGGGAAAAGGTTATAGGATTGAAACACCATGCCTGACTTTCGGCGGAGCTTCAGAATTTCGTTTTTCTTCGGCTGCTTTGCGAAATCAAGCTTAAAGCCATCGGAGAATTCGAATAATCCCTGATTTGGCATTTCAAGCGCATTCAGGCAGCGTAGAAAGGTCGTTTTACCGGAACCGGATGGACCGATAATCGCGACAACATTTCCTTTTGGCACTTCGAGGTCAATTCCCCGTAGTACCTCGAGCTTTCCAAATGATTTATGAAGATTTTGTACCTGAATCTGCATTTGTTCCACTCCTTATTTCGCGACGTAGCGATCCAGTTTTTTCTCGATCCGGTCCTGGACGAGTGACAGGACGAAGCAGACGATCCAGTAGAGGATGGCTGCTGTGATGTAAAGCTGAAGAAAATCGTAGGTCCTGGCTGCGATTTCCTGTGATTTTCGGAAGAGCTCTACCACCAGAATCTGTGAGGCAAGCGATGTATCTTTTACCAGGCTGATAAATGAATTGGACAGCGGTGGAATTGAGACGCGTGTCGCCTGCGGTAAGATGATTCTGCGCAGTGTCTGCGGATATGTCATACCAATTGTATACCCTGCCTCCCATTGTCCTTTTGGCACAGATAGAATCGATGCACGGACAATTTCAGATGCGTAGGCGCCAACATTTAGAGAGAAGGCAATGACTGCACTTGGGAATGGGTCGAGTGTGATACCAAGGTCCGGTAATCCAAAGAAGACGATAAACAACTGAACGAGCAGCGGCGTACCGCGGATTGCTGAGACGTAGACGCGGGCAATGCCTGACAGAATTTTGTTACCTGAAAGCCTTGCTAACGCTGTAAGCAGTGCGAGAATCAGACCAAAAGTAAAAGATAAAAGAGTAAGCGGAATCGTATTTTTGATTCCGCCCTCCACCATTGGTCCAATTGAAGACCAAAACAGCTCCCAGTCAACGATTGGATCAGCTGCTCCTACTATAAAATTACTGAGAAACATCTTCGCCAAACCATTCTTCAGAGATTTCTGCCAGTGTACCGTCTTCTTTCATATCTGCAAGGTGCTTATTGAATTCTTCTACAAGCTCCTCGTGACCCTGACGGAACATGAATGCACTTTCTGATACGTCGCTTTCTTCTGCTGCAATTTTAATACCGGCATCAGGCTGCTGCTTCTGGAAATCAAGAATCGCAAGTTTATCATTAACTGTTACTTCTGCACGGCCAGTTTTGATCAGCTCAATTGCCTGTGCCAGCCCCTCAACCTGTACAAGCTCTGCTCCGTACTCCGTTGCGATATCTGCGTAGTTACTTGTCAGTGACTGTGCTGACTGCTTACCTTCAATGTCTTCAAATGAAGTCACTTCGCTGTTATCTTCAGGAACGACTACAACTGCTGATGAAAGTGTATATGGCTCTGAGAAATCATATGTCTCAAGGCGCTCGTCATTAATACCAACCTGATTGGCAATGACGTCAAAACGCTCTGAGTTCAATCCTTCAAACATTGAATCCCACTGTGTTTCGTTATATTCAACCTCCACGCCCATACGGTCAGCGATTTCGTTCATCACTTCTACGTCATAGCCTGTCAGTGCATCAGACTCATCATGGAAAGTAAATGGTGCGTATGTGCCTTCAGTTCCAACTGTAATCACGCCTTCTTCCTGGATTGATTCAAGAAGGTTCATATCTTCACTTGTTGAACTATTGCTGCCTTCTTCTGAAGATCCGCAACCTGCAAGAACTCCTGTTAATAGTAGAGATGCTGCTAATGTTTTTTTCATATTAAAACCCACCTATTCTTATCGGAATTATGTCATAAGCATGATTGTACGTTGATTCGGGTAAATTGTAAATACCAAATTTTTTTGAGCTTAGGGATTGCATTTATTTTCAGGAGATGATTTAATACAAGTATACCCCGCAGGGTATTAACAAAATCTCTGTGAAACGATCAAGGAGGAGTTATAAATGTTATTCCGTTCTTATTTTGACGACAAACTTGCACAATATTCATATCTAGTAGGATGCCAACGTACAGGTGAAGCGATCCTGATTGATCCGCCGCGTGACGTTGAGCCAATTCTTACAGATGCTAAAAAAGAAGGACTAAATGTTTCAGCTGCGACTGAAACGCATATTCACGCAGACTTTGTTTCCGGCGCACGCCAGCTTGCTGAAAAGCATGGTGTAAAACTTTATCTTTCTGATGAAGGCGATAACGACTGGAAATATCAATATACAGACAATCTGGAAGTTCAGCCGCTGACAGATGGCGATGAATTCAAGATTGGAAATATCAAATTTGAAGTCATGCACACACCAGGTCATACCCCAGAGAGTATCTCTTTCGTGTTAACTGACCTTGGCGGCGGTGCTGATAAGCCAATGGGTATCTTCACAGGAGACTTTGTCTTCGTTGGTGATATCGGACGCCCTGACTTACTTGAAAAAGCTGCCGGTGCTGCAGGTACTGCTGAAACCGGTGCAAAATCAATGTTCAAATCACTTCAGCGCTTCAAGGAACTGCCTGATCACATGATGGTATGGCCGGGTCACGGTGCAGGAAGCGCATGCGGTAAATCACTTGGAGCCGTTCCTCAGTCAACTGTCGGTTATGAGAAGCAGTTCAACTGGGCACTAAATGAAGATAACGAGCAGAAGTTTATCGAAGAACTGCTGAAGGATCAGCCTGAGGCACCTAAGTATTTTGCCCAGATGAAGAAAGTGAATAAGCTTGGACCTGCAATTGTGGAAGATCCATCAGTTGAGTGGTTCGAAGATGCTGAAGACGTAGTTGAATTCAGCAAGCAGGATGGCAACATTCTCATTGATACACGCCCGTCTAAAATTGCTGAAAAAGGACTTGTTCCCGGCTCAATCAATATTCCATTTGGCAAAATGCTGCCGAACTGGTCTGGCTGGTTAGTAGATTATGATGAAAAGATTGCGCTTGTTGTTGAAAAGGATCAGGCTGAGGAAGCAATGAAGATTCTGCGTTCTATCCATTTAGATAATGTTGTAAAGCTGGCTGAGCCTTCACTGATTGAATCTGTTGCAACTGAAACGTATCAGTCTGTAGATACAGAAGAGTTTGCAAAACAGAAGGATCAGACAGATTATCAGGTGATTGATGTGCGTAACGATTCTGAATGGAACAGCGGACGCATTGAAGGAACAGAGCACAAGATGCTTGGACACCTTCGTGACACAGGTAAAGAGCTTGATAAAAACAAGCCGGTATTAATCCACTGTCAGTCAGGCGCACGCTCTGCAATCGCTGCAAGTGTGATGTTGTCACTTGGATTTGATGACGTGACACACCTGAACGGCGGATTCAACGCATGGTCTAATAACCGTCCTAAAGAAGTTGTAACCAACTAAGAAAGGGGCCAGCTTAATGGAATGGATTTTAATCGGTGCAGTCGTACTCTTCTTCGCTTGGCGCATGATGCCGGCGAAGGGTGTACGCACCATTTCCCCGGATGAATTGAAAGCAATGAAAAAAACAAAGGATTCCCAGTGGATCGATGTGAGAACACCTGGAGAATTCAAAGCACGCAACATGAGAGGGTTTGACAATATACCGCTTGGCAGTCTGCCGAATCAGACATCAAAGCTTGACCCTGAAAAAGAAACGATTGTCCTGTGTCAAAGTGGAATGCGCAGTGCGCAGGCTGCGAAAATCTTAAAGAAAAAAGGATTCAAAAACGTTGCGAACGTTCGCGGCGGAATGAATCAACTATAACCGAGGAGTGTTTACATTTTATGCATGCAGATCACAAGTTAGACGCAAAGGGCTTAGCTTGCCCAATGCCAATCGTACGTACAAAGAAATCAATGGCGAACCTTCAGGAAGGTGAAGTGCTTGAAATCACAACGACTGATAAAGGTTCCCTTGCAGATATGAAGGCATGGTGCAGATCTACAGGTAACGAATACTTGTCAGGCTCTGAAGAAGGAAACGTGCAGGTTCACTATATTAAGCGCGTTGAAAAGAAGCAGTATGTACCGAAGACTGAACTGAAGTCGATTAGTAATGAAGAGCTTGAAGCCATTATTGCTGAAAAACCTGCAGTCATCCTTGATGTACGCGAGCCTGAAGAGTACGCAGGCGGCCATATCCCTGGCGCTCACTCTGTACCGCTTGCACAGGTTGAGAACTATATTGCAGCCCTTCCTGAGGAAGAAACAGTATATGTGCTTTGTAAGTCAGGAAAACGCAGTCAGGCTGCATGTGACAACATCAGATCAAATGGCCGCGAGAACCTGATCCGTGTGACACCAGGTATGAGTGAATGGAATGGACCAATTGCAACTTCACTTGCAGCGACTGCGGGTGTGAGATAATTTTATGAGATGACCCGGAAAGCGGAGGCTTTTCGGGTTTTTGGTGGGATTTTGCGGGGTGTGCTGGCGGTGGTTCGTGGAATTCTTGCTGATGTTCGGAGAATGCGGCGCGTGGTTCAAAGAATAACATGTCATGTTCGGAGAATAACCCTGGTGGTTCATAGAATAATCGCCAAGGTTCTTAGAAAAGTGTAATTTGACCTATACCGCCAGCACGAAAAAACGGAGAGTATCCCCTACTCTCCGCCATCAATTGCTGGAAATAACATCTCCACAGACCCTTTATAGGATAAAATCGTTCCGAATAACGGCTGATAGATATGAATATGCACATCAAACAGTTCTGTCTGATCATTGTATTCCTCGAGCACAGTAGCTCTTACGCCAAGCAGACGCGGTATTTTCCAGTATTTTTTGCCGAGATGAACGGTCATATCACGGGAAGTCAGCAGCATTCCGCCAGTCTGTGTCGCTTTCAGATTCAGCGGCAGTCGCGCAATTCCCCACTGATCGGTGAAGTTATCGACTGTGTTTGGCTCTTCGCCCTCTTTCATTTTGTCATAAAAAAAGCGGACCGCTTCAGGAAAGGTGAAGCTGCGCCTCCAGGACATTGTTTCCCGGCCATGCTTGTCACGATAAGCAGCGTTCTCCATATGAAAAGGAATCTCCTCTCCTCTTTCAGGAAATGCGAAGTTCATTTTCACACCTAGGTGAGACACCTTCCGCACCAGTTTAGAACCGCCTTTAATTTCGTGCATCGTCCCTCTGGTAATGACTTTATAGTCAGATGAACTGTTCAGCGCATATTTTTGTTGAAGAGCTGGATGCATCCTTTCAAACTCAGCACCCATTGCTTTTTGAAACATCGATTTCATCCGGACACGCCTCCTTTGGACTTGCTATACACGGCTATTATATCACGTACCGCCGCATGTTCCCTGAATCGGTATGTAAAAGAGCCGCTGATTGATTTGATCAGCGGCTCTTTCTGTAAAGGTTATTTGTGAATCTGTTTTTGATACTGTGAGATCTTTTTCCACTTCTTCTTTTCTAAAATTTGTTCACGTTTATTTGATTTTCTATCAAGATAAGCGAGTTCTTTTTGCAGTTTCACGTAACTGTTATAACGATCCTGCTCAAGCTCCCCATTTTCAATGGCTTCTTGTATTGCACAACCCGGCTCTGTTTCATGACTGCAGTCTCTGAACTGGCATGCTTCAGCGAGCGTTTCGATATCCTGAAAACCCTGTGAGAGACCGCTGTCTGACTCCCATAGCTGCAGCTCCCTCATTCCCGGCGTGTCAATGATCACACCTTTATTAGGAAGCATAATCAGTTCCCGATGTGTCGTCGTGTGCTTTCCTTTACTGTCATCTTCACGGATGTCATTGACCATCATTTTTTCTTCACCGATCAGCGCATTGATAATAGAAGACTTTCCTACACCTGATGAACCCATGACAGCAACTGTTATTCCATGATCAATATGACTTTTTAATTCATCAAGTCCTGTTCCTGTATAAGCACTGGTAACCAGAACAGGCACGCCCATTGCAGCGGCTTCTGCTTCAGCTGCTTTTTCTTCACTATTTTCACAGAGATCTGCTTTAGATAACACGACAATCGGATTCGCACCACTTTCCCATGCGGCAATTAGATAACGCTCAAGTCTTCTCAGGTTAAAATCGTGATTAAGCGACATGACGAGGAAGGCAATATCTATATTTGCTGCGACGATCTGTTCGTTTGTCAGGTCACCTGCTGCTTTTCGTGAGAATTTTGAGGTTCTTTCAAGCACCTGATGGATCATCGCATGCCCTTCACCTGAAGGCAGTGAGACCATAACCCAGTCACCGACTGCCGGATAGTCTTCTCTCGACAGTGCCTGATGACGGTATTTCCCTGTCACTTCTGCTAAATGGATTGAGGTGTCTGTTTGTATTTTGTACAGATTTTTGTATTCAGTTATGATTCTTGCAGGTGTGAGGTCTGATTGACCTGCTTTTTCCTGCCATTTTTCGTTCCATCCTAATTTCGTTAATGTATTCAATGTTAGTTCCTCCTGTTTTTAAATAGCTATGTTAAAGGGGGCTGTTGATTGTAGCTCCAGGGGGGACGCTTTCCGCAGGACCTGTGGTGAGCCTCCTCGCGCTTCGCGCTGCGGGGTCTCACCTGTCCGATTTTTCCTGCTGGAGTCGCCCCCCTTACGCTACAATCAACAGCTGTGCAGAAACAACACTTGTCTTTAACACAGCATTTTAAATAAAAAAGTCCGCTGATTTGTGTGTGTACACAAACCCGCGGACTTCTGGTGTTTAAACAGAAAGATCCTATTCCTTAGTTGGAAGCCTCTAAATGGGCAGACGGGTTGTGTACAATTGAAACAATGATCTTTTTAAGGTTTCTCATCATACATCACACCCTTTCCAAATACTTCTTGTTCATTATAATTGAAAGCGCTATGATTGACTAGCGGTTTTTCAAAATTCATTTAACTTTATCATTTTGGCTGATGATTTCCGCTTCAGGGGAATACTTTCCGCGGACGAACGCTCAATCCTCCTCAGGCAGAAGATCACTGCCTTCCGGGGTCTTTCACGATCGTTTTTCCGCAGGAGTCGCCCCCTTGCGCTTCAATCACCAGCTGTGCAGATAGGTTGATGGATTTCAATAATTCTAAATCTTACACAGGGAGGTTTTACAATGAAAAAAATTCTATTAATCGGTTCTGGCGGTGCAGGGAAGTCTACGCTTGCCAAGCAGTTGGGTAAGAAGCTTTCTATCCCTGTCTACCATCTTGATACAATCTTCTGGAAGCCGGGCTGGACGCCTTCTGATCAAGAGATGTTTCGTTCAGAAGTGGAAGAGCTCATGGCAGAGGACGAGTGGATTATAGATGGTAATTTCCGCAGTACGATGGATAGCAGGCTGCAGCAGTGTGATACGGTCATCTTTCTTCATTATCCAAGGTGGACCTGTCTGCGTCGCGCTGTGAAGAGGAGGTTTATGTATCATGGAAAAAGCCGTCCGGATATGACGGAAGGCTGCGAGGAAAAGATTGATATTGATTTTTTAAAGTGGATTTACTTTTACAACGACCGTCATGCCCCTGAGATACTTGAGAAGCTGCGCCAGTCAAATATAGAAAATGTGATTATCTTAAAATCCCCTTCTAAAACAGCAAAGTGGCTCAGCTCTGTCTCTTCTTCTTAAACCCGACAGCAGTGACGGCCATTTCCGGCCAGAAGTTTCTGTAGGTAAGCGTTACATGCTCAAACCCTGCATTCTCCAGGCGGTGGTACATATCATTTCCCATCATTCTGGTCAGGTTTGGACTTGCAGTTTCTTCTCTTGGCTGCATTGTGATAACGATCCGGCCATCTTCTTTTAAAGATGAATATAATTTTTCCAGTGCGCGGTCCGGGTCTTCCCAGATTGTAAAGTTATTGACTGAAAGAATTTTATCATAATATTTTTCAGGCAGATTGATATGTTCTGCTTTCCCCTGCATGATTCTTACTTTTCCACTTTCAAGCTGTTTTCTGAGCCTTTTTTCAGCGAGCTGAGCCATTGCTGCTGAGGCATCGAGCCCATCTACTGTGACTCCTTTTTTCAACAGGTTTTCCAGGCATACGCCAGGACCAAATCCGATTTCTAGTACATGTTCACCGGGATGCAGGTCCAGACATCCTGACGCCCAACGGTTGAGTTTTCGGTTTTCTTTTGACATGATGAAACCAGCCACTTTTCCTGCTTTGCCCTCTGGGTGGCTGAACTGCTTAAAAAATGGAACTGTCATTTCCCGCACCTGCCTCGATAATGTTGTACAGTTACTTTTTACTGTTTTTCACCATTTTAAACTTTTCAATAAGCTGTTTAGTCATTTTACATATAGGGAATTAAGCACTAAGGTGGATCAAAATAACCAGGACATCGGAAAGGAGACAACATGAAAAAAGAGAAACAAGAGAAAAAGCCGCTTGGAAGGGTATTTTACATATCCGCTGCAATCATTGCTACACTTGTGCTGATTGGAGCATTCTTACCTAACCAGTTTGCAACGGGTGCGAATGCTGCGTTCGGATTCACAACCCAATCGTTTGGGTGGCTATATTTATTAGCTGTGTTCTTCTTTGTAATTTTTCTTATTTTTATTGCTTTAAGCAGGTATGGACGTGTCAGACTTGGTGGGGATGACGAACGCCCGGATTATCCGGTTTTCACCTGGATCGGGATGTTATTCTCAGCAGGATTTGGTGTAAGTCTTGTATTCTGGGGAATCGCAGAGCCAATGAGTCACTTTTATACCTCACCAGAAGCTGGCGTTGAGCCATTAACTGAAGAGGGTGCAAGACTCTCAATGGCATACTCATTTTTCCACTGGGGCGTCAGTCAGTGGGCTACTTTCGCTATTGTTGGTCTGATTATTGCGTATTTTCAGTTCCGCAGAAAAACGAATGGTTTAATTTCAACGAGTCTTTCCCCGATGATCAAGGAAGGTAGAATGAAGCAGCCGCTTAGCCAGACAATTGATATCCTTGCAGTCATTGCAACGGTGATGGGGGTTGCAACTTCTTTAGGTCTGGGAATCCTGCAGATTAATGGGGGTCTGAACAGCGTACTTGATATTCCTAATAACGCTTTTGTTCAGGTCATGATTACACTTGTTTTAACGGCGTTATTCCTGTTATCAACAACAACTGGTATTGATAAGGGAATTAAGTGGCTGAGTAATATTAATCTTGGTGCTGCGCTATTATTAATGATATTTGTATTCTTTGTCGGACCAACCGTCTTTATTCTTGAAACATTTGTACTTGGTCTGGGCGATTATATTACAAACTTCGTCCGATACAGCCTGCGTCTGCAGCCTTATGTAGAGGGCACATGGGTTCGTGACTGGACAATCTTCTACTGGGCATGGGCGATTGCATGGTCACCGTTTGTCGGTGCATTTATTGCACGTGTATCAAGAGGACGTACGATCCGCGAATTCGTTGTCGGCGTTCTGATTGTTCCTCCGGCGATTGCAATTTTATGGATTGCTGTATTCGGCGGTACTGCCTTGCATCTTGATCTATTCCAGGGCACTTCGATTGCTGAAGCTGTTAATAATGATATTACAAGCGCATTGTTCTCAACGTTTGATCAATTACCGTTATCAACAGTTTTATCTGTCTTATCGATTCTGCTGATCCTGACTTTCCTGATTACGTCAGCCGATTCAGCGACATACATCATCAGCAGTATGACAACAAGCGGCGGACTTAATCCTCCTCTGGTTGTACGTATTATCTGGGGTGTGCTGCTTGGTTCTATTGCAGCTGTACTGCTTGTGGCCAGCGGACTTGAAGGTCTCCAGACCGCTTCGCTCGTGTCGGCCCTGCCATTTACGATTATATTAATCTTTATGATCTTCACCCTATTCAATCTGCTGCGAAAAGAATTTCCGCGTCCCAAGTTGAAGACTGCCAAGCAGTTAAAAGCTGAAAGAAAGGCACGCGAGCAGAAATAAATATTAAAACTGCCGGAGAAAATGTCTCCGGCAGTTTTTTTCGTTACTCCTCCTGCTCTTCAAGCGCTGCAATCAGCCGCGCCTGCTTGATATCAATTTCTTTTTCTAATGATAATGGAACTTCACCATCCGGCATACGCCACCTGACATGCCACGGAAATAACTCTTTCATACTGTCTTCATACAGCTCCCCTTCCTCAGGCACTTCATGACCAGTGACTCTTCCATCTTCCATCAGTAGCTTCACTGCAAGCGATGCACCTGAGCCCGTTTCGTTTTTTTCAGGCAGAAACTCTTCAAAAGCGTACCAGATATAAAGCGCTTCTTCGTTGCCACCGTAGACTTTAAATGAATCAGTTACTGCTCCCTGATTGCTCACATAAGCCAGTTCTTTTTTTAAATAATCTGAAGCACTGTCAGCATTATATTCAGGAATGGAAGCGAACATATTCACTGCTATAATGGCTGCGGTTGTAAGGGAAATAACGGTCAGGCCGATTTTTGCAGATTTTTTTAATTTCATACAGGATCATCCCCTAAGTCCTTTTCCACTTATATTCTCCAGCCGCATGGAAAATCCTGTTTCCTTTTGAAATTTTTTAAGGTAGCTGTATTTAAGCTGGCTGGTGATTGTAGCAGCTGTGCAAATACAATACTAATTTTTTAACGTAAAAAAACTGCCTGCATATCAGTTTTCACTGATACAACAGGCAGTTTTAACATTAAATACTTTTATGAAGGCTGCTTTTGCGTCTCATGTTCTTTGATTAGATCTGCCGTCAGCTGACCTGATAGTGTGACCATCGGAACGCCGCCGCCCGGGTGAGTGGAGCCGCCGACAAAGTAAAGGTTGTCATAAAGCTCACTTTTAGCCGGAATCTTAAAGCCGCCGTTCTTCTTCTTATCTGAAGCAACACCGTAGATTGAACCGCCGTTTGGTCCGTATAGCTCTTCAAGATCTTCAGGTGTGAAGCGGTATTCAAATTCAATTGAATCCCTCAGCCCCTTCATACCGTTTCTCTCAAGCTTATCAAGGACAAGCTCACGGTATTCCGACCAGTCATACTTACCCTGATCTCCCTCTTTTAAAGGTGGAACGTGTGTCAGGACGAATAGATTGTCTTTACCCTTTGGCGCCTGCGTCTCATCAGAGCGTGCTGAGATCCCGATATAGACAGTTGGATCATCTGAAGGAATGCCCTTTTCAAAAATATCATGGAATTCTTTCTCAGGGTTTTCTGAGAAGAAGAAGTTATGATGCTTCAGGTCTGTAAACTCACGGTCTACCCCAAGCAGCAGAACAAGTCCTGATACACTTGGAACAAACTTTTTGTTCAGCTTCTTCGCTTCCTTCTTACCTTCCTTATGCGGTACAAGGTTGCGGTAGGCAGGGATCGCTTCAAGGTTGGATACGACAATATCCGCTTCGTGCAGCGTACCATCTACAGTACGGATTCCTTTTACTTCTTTCCCTTCAATCACAAGATGATCAACAGGCGTGTTCAGATGAATATCTACGCGCAGTTCGTTTAACAGCTTCTTCATTCCTTCAGCGATATTATACATGCCGCCTTTTACATAATGAATGCCAAGCCCGAGCTGCACATAAATCAGCTGATTTAGGATAGCTGGTGCCTGATAAGGATTTGATCCCACATACATAACGAAGAAGTTGAACATCTGTTCAAGATACTTGTTATTCAGTCGCTTATTTGTACCATCAGCCACTGTGCTTAAAGGGTCCATTGCCATCAATTCTTTTAACGTGTGATGCTGCTTCAGGTCCTTCAGGTCAGCAAGGCTGTACTTATAGAAGCTCTTCATGCAAAGCTCATACATATTTTCAGCGTAATGAATCAGCTCTGTCAGCTTAGCGGATGTGTCACCGGATACTTTTTTCATCTGCTCAAGCATGTCCGGCAGGTCGCTTGTGACGTCGATCTTCGTTCCATCTTCAAAGAACGTGCGCCATTGCGGTTCGACTCTTTCAATTGTTATGTAATCCTCTACTCTTCTGTGAACACTTGAGAACAGCTGTTCAAGCACCCACGGCATTGTCAGGATTGATGGACCTGTATCAAAGCTGAAACCTTTTCCTTCTCTTTTGTTCAGCTTTCCCCCTACATTACTGTTTTTCTCAAGGATCTTTACATCATATCCGTCTCCTGCCAGGCGGATTGCCGCTGACATACCGGCAAGACCTGCGCCAACTACGATTGCTTTTTTCTTCATACTTCCACTCCCTTTTTATCAGTATATAAACGGAATCAGCCTGAATCTGTGCTTCATCCATTCTTCATATTCCGGTCCGAACTTTGAAATCAGCAGTTTCTCTTCATAACGGATCCGGATTAACAGCGTTACCGTCAGAAGAACTGCTCCTGCAAGTGTTGCGATAATGCTTGCAAAAAATAGTGTCATGCCTGTCCCAATAAAAAAAAGACCGGTATAAAGCGGATGTCGCAGTTTACTGTAAGGACCTGTACTGACGATCTGGTCACCTTCCCTCACCGTCACATGACGTGTAAACTGAGCCTTCAGATGAAGAATGCCCCAGTACCTGAGGCCAACGCCTGCAGCAAATAGAATCAGCCCTGTCCAGGTTACGAATGTTTCTGCCCCGGATCCTCTCAGTTCCTGGAGAATCAGCGCAAGTCCGATCATGCCAAGGAGACTCAGTAGAATGTAGTAAAAGGACTTCTGCTCAAGCGGGTCGCCTTCCCCGGTGCCACGATTGCGGAAGAATATGAATTCCCCAACCCATGCGATACTGATTATGATAAATATCCATTCAGCTAGAGACATTGGATTCTCCTTCCGCTTTCATTGCTTCTTTTAAATATATAGAATCTTCTGAACTAAAACAATAAATAATAGGCACTTATATAGCTGTTATTTCCTATTATGAACAGAAAAAAACCTTCTTATTGATAAAAGAAGGTTTTCTTCACTATTGATTATACTTTGCCTGATGATTTCCACTTCAGGGGAACGCTTTCCGCGGACGAACGCTCAGGCCAGGCAAAAAACCACTGCCTTCCGGGGTCTTTCACGATCGTTTTCCCGCAGGAGTTCCCCCTTACGCTCCAATCATCAGGTGTGCAATTACAATGATGGACTATAATCAATCATTCTAATAAAGTTGTTCCCTGTTACGCTGACTGCTCAAGGTCTTCGTCTACAACAATTGGACGGAGGCCTGAATCACTTGCAGCAAGACGGGCTCTGACTGTATAGAAGAAGGCTGCGATAGATGCTGCTGTAATGAGTGCAGCGCCTGCATATGCCCATTCGATCGGCAGACGGAAGCCGATTTCCGCGTTCAAAATATAAGTGAACGTTGCCATTGTGATAAATGCTGCCGGTATTGCTGCAATCCAGAAGTTTTTACGCTGAAGCGCCAGATACATTGCACCAACCCATAAGGCAATCATTGCGGTTGACTGGTTGGCCCAGGAGAAATATCTCCACAGCAGATTGAAATCAACCTGTGTCAGTACGATTGAGATCACAAACAGTGGTACTGCAATCCATAGACGACTAGACATTTTCTTTTGACCCACTTTAATATAATCGGCAATAATCATACGCGCACTTCTGAAAGCAGTATCTCCTGAAGTGATCGGAAGGACAATCACTCCAATAATTGCTAATGTACCTCCGATTGCGCCAAGCGTTGTAATAGACACTTCTCTTACAACTGCTGCCGGACCTCCTGCAGCAAGAATTTCATTCAGGTCAGCGCCGTTGAATAATGCCATTCCGGCAGCTGCCCAGATCATTGCGATAATACCCTCTAAAATCATCATGCCGTAGAAGATTTTTCTTCCCTGGCCTTCTTTTTGTGTTGTTCTTGAAATGATTGGTGATTGTGTAGCATGGAAGCCTGACAGTGCACCACATGAAATTGTTAAGAATAACAGTGGGAATACAGCAAGTCCTGCAGGATGCATATTCTCAAATGTCATCTCAGGGATTGGATGCCCCTGCACAACAAGCGCGCCGCCAATTCCAATTGCACTGATTAACAGCAGCGCTCCAAAGATCGGATATAGGCGTCCGATGATTTTATCAACCGGAAGCAGTGTTGCAACAATATAGTAAAGGAAAATACAGACGATAATCGCACCCATTGTAATCCATGCAGGTGAAATATCTGCAATCAATGCTGCCGGCGCTGTAACGAATACTGTCCCGACAAGTACAAGTAATAGAATTGAAAATGCATTCACGACGTGTCTGAAAGCTTTTCCAAGGAACTTTCCTGCGAGTTCAGGTAAGTGAGCCCCTCTGTTTCTGATTGAGATCATACCTGTTAAATAATCATGAACCGCTCCTGCAAAGATACAGCCGAAGACAATCCACAGGAATGCAACAGGTCCGTAAAGCGCCCCCATGATCGGACCAAAGATTGGACCAACGCCTGCAATATTCAGTAATTGAATCATTGAATTTCTTTTTGTATCCATTGGCACGTAATCCACACCATCAGCATTTGCATAAGCTGGTGTCATCCGTTCTTCTTTCACCCCGAATACTTTTTCTACAAACTTTCCGTACGTAAAATACCCAACAATTAAGATGGCAATTGCGACGAGAAATGTAACCATTTATGTTTCCCCCTCATCTATTTTGTATCCGCTTACATTTTATCGCCTCCGTTCATTTTTTGGACAAAAATCGGTTAACGTGACATTTTTTTATGCTGAAAAGTAAAAATAAACGCCTGAACTGTATGAAGAGATCCTTCACAGTTCAAGCGTTTCCCGTAACTCTTTTACATAATTTCTACTGACTGGAATCAGCTTTTCACTATTTCTTACTTTCAATTCAAATACATTGGTACTCCATGAAACGAGCTCTTCAACTTTTTTGATATTGACCAGATAGCCTTTATGGACCCGGAAAAATGAGTAATGTTTCAGTTTCTGTTCTAGTTCTTTAAGCGATAATTTTGTCGGATACGTTCCTTTTTCACTGACTAGAAACGTATCGCGACCTTCCCTGTAAACGTAGAGAAGTTCATCCGGCTCCAGGTAAATAATCCGGTCCTCACTCTGAACAGCCAGCCTTCCTGCAGAAGGCGGCTTCACTTCAGCAGGCTTCAGCCTCATCTTAAGACGGCTTACCGCCTGCGCCAGCTGGTTTTCGTCAAATGGCTTCAGCAGATAATCCACCGCTTCAACACGAAAAGCTTTTACAGCATAATCCTGATAAGCTGTTGCAAATATAATGGCCGGCGGCTTTTTCATATGCTGAAGCGTTTCTGCAAGCTCCACGCCATTCATACCGGTCATTTCAATATCCAGAAACAGTACGTCCGGCTCTTTCGTCAGAATGATCTCCATTGCTTTTTCAGCAGACGGTGCCTCCCCAATCACCTGAATATCAGGGTGCTCTGATAAAAGATGGAGCAGTTCCTGTCTGCTAAGCGGCTCATCATCAATAATTACTGCGCGTATCTCCATTATTACATCACCTCTTCCAGACGCTTTGCATTCGGGGACGGAACCGAAAAGCTGATGACTGTGCCTTTCCCCTTCTCTGATTGAATCGACAATCCGGATTTTTCATCTATCATTTTAACCAGTCTTTCATTCAGGTTATACAGCCCGATCCCTGTTCCCTTTTCTGATGTAACCGGACTTTCAAGGAGGGAAGTAATTCTGGCTGAATCAATTCCTTCACCGTTATCTTCAACCTCTATTTTAATCCTGTTTTCTTCTTTATTTGCTCTGACAATTAGTTTCCCGTCTTCACTTTTTCCCTTCAACCCGTGCTTAACAGCATTTTCAACGAGTGGCTGAAGTGTGAGTGGCGGCACTGCCGCTAACAGTGCTCCATCTTCAATGTCATAATAGACATCCAGCCGGTCATAAAATCTTGCTTCTTCAATGGATAAATATGATTTCACATGCTCAACCTCTTCACTCAGCGTTGACACCTGACGCGTTGTACCCGCCAGATTCTGTCTGAAAAATGCTGAAAGGGATAGGAGCAGCTTTCTCGCATGGTCAGGGTTCGTTCTGATCAGAGAAACGATTGTATTGAGCGCATTAAATAAGAAATGCGGGCTGACCTGCGCCTGCAGCATTTTAATTTCTGATTCCCTGGCTAGTTCCTTGTGCTTTTCACCGTCTGCAATTTCAAGCTGATGACTCAGCAGTGTCGATAATCCCCTGATCAGTTCAAGCATAATCGGTGAAATCATTCGCTCTGAAGAAAAATAAACTTTCAATGTTCCAATTGTTTGATCCTTTCTTTTCAGCGGTGCAATGACAGCGGCCTGCAGCATACAGTCCGGGTTTTCACACTGAATGGATTCTTTTCCGACAGTGACCCCCTGACCTGATTCAATCACATATTTCGTTGCTTCTGTCCGGATTTCTTCCCCTGTGCCATGGTGGTCAAGCCCATTGCCAATATGAGAAAGGATCTTATTCCGGTCCGTGATTGCAACAGCTAAAGACGGGATTTCCTTATAAAGAATGGCGCATACTTCACCGGCAGACACTGGCGTTAATCCTTTTCTCATATGTGTCAGCGTAAGATTCGCGATTCTAAGCGCCTTTTGAGACTGGACCGCTCCCATCCGCTCTTCTTCCTGAATAACACTGCGTATGATCAGTACAAACAATGCAGTTCCAATTCCATTGGCGATAATCATCGGCAGCCCGATATCCTGTACAAGTGCGAGCGCCAGGTCAAACGGACGGGCAATACCAAGAATAATCAGCATCTGAACTGCCTCTGCAGATGCACCTACAATAAAGGCAACCTGAGGCGTAACAATGCGGTTTTTCTTCTGCTTTTTAGAAATAATACCGGCAATCGCCCCTGCGACAATGGTTGCAATTCCGCATGCAAAACCTGTAAAGCCACCCAGGAAAAAGCGGTGAACGCCTGCAATCAGACCTGCACCTATACCGATTCTCCAGCCTCCAAGCAGACCAGCTACGACTACGCCAAGCACCCTTGAGTTTGCGAGCGCCTCATCTTCACCTAATACAGTTGTCCATCTGTACATTGAATCATCTATCGGGTTTACAACAATGCCTGTATACGTTCCAATAATTCCAAAGCAGCCGAATACAACGACTAACAGCAGCCGCTGCCTGAAGTTGATTTGCAGCTGGGCGTCAAAGAGCCTTCTGAAAAACGGCAGTCTCGTCAGCAGAAAAGCAACCGTTACGATAATACCAAGTCTTTCAAGCATTGCAAGTACAAGCATAGGATCACCTTCTGAATTTTTGTTAACGCTATCATATCACCTTTTTGAGTGCTTGGGTTTTTATTATTTAAGCTATGTTAAAGGCCAATGTTGTTTTTGCACAGCTGGTGATTGGAGTGGAAGGGGGCGACTCCAGCAGGAGAAGCGTGACAGGTGAGACCCCGCAGACGCGCAGCGTCGAGGAGGCGGGGATGGCGCCACAAAACGACGCACCTGCTAAAAAGCGTCCCCCTGCAGCGGAAATCAACAGCCCACTTTAACAAAGCCTTTATTTATGCGTAATTCCTTCATTTTGAGAATATTTCAATCAGATTTCCTGATGATTCGATCAAGCCTGAAATAATTCCTTCACACTTGATATTAATTCCTTCAGCAGTCGTTTGGGAGTGTTTATTCCGTTCATTTGAATACAGATTTCCTTCATTTATCCATTCAATTCGATCAAATCTGAACCCAATTACTTCACGACTTATCCCGCCCCAATCACCCACCAACTTCAACTAGACCTGTAAAGCTAGAATGCTTCATATGGTAAAATAAAGTCATCGAGGTGAAAATTATGAAACCGACACAATTTATTCACGGCCATCAAGTATATGGTCCTGTGGTAGATGCAGATACGAGATGTGCGCATTATCATAGTGAAAGAGATATTATAGCGATCAAATTTTACTGCTGCGGCCGGTACTTCCCCTGTGTCAGCTGCCATAAGGAAAGTGGTTGCGGAGATCATCAGGTATGGCCGGCAGAATGTTTTGATGAAAAAGCAATTTTGTGCGGGAAATGCGGGACTGAACTGACAGTTAATGAATATCTGTCATCAAATTCGACTTGCCTAGCCTGCCAATCTGCCTTTAATCCGGGGTGTAGTCTGCATAAACACCTATACTTTGAAACCTCATAAAGGTTGATTCAAAGCCTCATAGTGTGTTTATATTATAGAAGAAAAAGTTTGTAGAGGAGTTGCCCCTTTGCTACATTATCGAACGTATTTTACACAGCAGTCCCTCCCATGGGTGACATTCATTCACGGCGCGGGAGGCAGTTCAAGCATCTGGTTCAAACAGATTAAAGAATATAGAAAACATTTTAATGTACTGGTTATTGATCTCCGTGGACACGGTCAGTCTGAACGCGGCCGCTGGAGAAAAGGTGATACTTTTAAAGATATTGCAAAAGAAGTCATTGATGTGCTGGATGCAGAAAATATTAAGCATTCTCACTTCATCGGAATTTCACTTGGAACAATCGTGGTTCAGACCATTACGAGCGAGTATACGCAATATGTTCGCTCCCAGACGCTATGCGGTGCGATTATTCAGCTTGATATCCGTACAAAGTTCCTCCTTTGGGTAGGACGTACGACAAAGCGTTTCATTCCGTATATGCTGCTTTATAAGCTGTTTGCCTGGATCATTATGCCGAACAGAGATCACGAAGAGTCACGCCTGGCATTTGTGAACTCAGCTAAAAAAATGTGCCAGAAGGAGTTCATTAAGTGGTTCTCATTAACAAGAATGATTAACCCTTACCTGGCTAAATTACAGCTCGACCATAAAGGGGTTCCTACCTTTTTTGTAATGGGACAGGAGGATTACCTTTTCAGAGCACCGGTGGAAGAGCTCGTTAAAAGAGACCCTTCACTCAGCTATGTCACGATTCGTAAGTCTGGTCACGTATGTAACATTGATCAGCCTCAGGAATTTAACGACCGAACCATTGAATATATTAAACAACAGGAACAAATCTTTTCCGTAACCGGCTGATATGGTTCAGCCGGTTTTTTTAAAATGTTCTATTACTCTATCGAAAAATGGGATATACTATTTAAAAGCTTTGTTAAAGTCGGGTGATGATTGCAGCTATGAGTATACATAATTGGACTTTAACACAGCCATTAAAAAAGGCAGGTGAAGAAAAATGCGCAATATGATGAAAGAATTCAGAGAGTTTGCTATGCGTGGGAATGTCCTGGAGCTTGCCATTGCCGTTGTCCTTGGTGCTGCTTTTGGAAAAATTGTTACTGCACTTGTAGAAAATATTATTATGCCGATTGTCGGGATTATTCTTGGCGGTGTAAACTTCTCTGCGCTTGCTGTCACGGTTGGAAATGCCGAAGTTACATACGGTGTCTTCATCCAGGCTGTGATCGACTTTATTATTGTTGCTTTTGCGATCTTCCTGTTCGTAAAGCTGATCAACCGTTTTAAACGTAAGGAAGAAGCGAAAGAAGAAGCTGCACCGGTGATTGATCCGCAGACAGAACTGCTGACTGAGATCAGGGATTTACTTAAAAAAGAAAGAGTATAAACTTAAAAAATTCCGCCGGGGACTCCGGCGGAATTTTATTATGTCTTCATTTTAGGATCTAGTGCATCACGTAATCCGTCACCCATTAAGTTAAAGCCGAGTACAGCAAGCATAATCGCAAGGCCCGGGAAGAACAGCGTCCATGGTGCCTGTACGAGCAGTGCTCTTGACGCTGCAAGCATTGCACCCCACTCAGGCTCAGGAATCTGTGCACCAAGTCCAAGGAAGCCAAGTGCTGCGGCTTCAAGGATCGCTGTTGCTACAGCAAGCGAGCCCTGAACGATAATCGGCGTCATTGAATTAGGCAGTACGTGTGAAAACAGAATACGTCTGTCACTCATCCCAATCGCTTTTGCCGCCATAATATATTCTTCTTCTTTGACACTAAGTACGCGCGATCTGATCAGGCGCCCGAAGTTCGGAATATTAATAATGGCAATCGCAATTAATGCGTTACGCAGTGAAGGTCCAAGAATCGATACAACCGCAATCGCTAATAGAATACTAGGAAAAGCAAGCATAATATCAAATAGACGTGAAATGATCGTGTCCACCCATTTACCGTAATAGCCTGCGATGATACCAAGCATACTACCGACAATTGCTGAACCTACTACTGCGAGAAATCCTACTGTCAGTGACAGCCTTGCGCCGTATACGACACGGGAAAAGATATCGCGCCCAAAATCATCCGTTCCAAACCAGAAATCCGCTGATGGCGGCTGAAGTCTGTTAGGCAGATCCTGTTCGTTGATCCCCTGCGGTGCAATGACTGGTGCAAAAATCGCAACCAGAATAAAGAAAAAGACAATACTGGTACCTACCAGTGCAATTTTATTTTTCCTGAACTTTCTCCAGGCCTCTTTCCACGGAGAAATTGTTTCCTCCTGAGGCGGCTTATTAGCCGGTTCCAACTTACGAGCCGGTTCACCCATTTACAATCACTCCTCTCCTGTCTAACATCCTTAGTTATAACGAATCCGCGGATCAATGATTGAGTACAGAATATCTACAATCAGGTTGATCATAACGAAGATAAAGGCAACGATTAAAATACCGGACTGAATCACAGGATAATCACGGGATGAAATTCCTTCATAAATGTAACGGCCAACCCCTGGTAATCCGAAAATCGTTTCAGTCAGAATCGCTCCTCCAAGTAACAGCCCCGTCTGCAGACCAATTACCGTCAGTACAGGAATAACAGCATTTTTTAAAGAGTGCTTATACACAACCCAGAACATCTTCTCACCCTTCGCACGTGCAGTACGAATGTAGTCAGACTTCATCACTTCAAGCATGCTTGATCTTGTCATTCGTGCGATAATCGCCATCGGAATTGTTGCAAGCGCAATTCCAGGCATGACGAGGTGACGCAGTACATCCACAAATTGATCAAAGCGCCCCTGAATCAATGTATCGATCAGATAAAGATTTGTAATGGCATTGACCGGATTACGAACATCTTCACGCCCGGTTGTCGGGAACCAGTCCCACTGCAATGAAAACTGATACTGCATCATCAGACCAAGCCAAAAGATTGGCATTGATACACCAACAAGCGCCAGCACCATGGCTGTATAGTCAAACCATGAGTTCTGGAACCATGCAGATATGATGCCTGCGTTCACACCTACAATCACAGCAATGACAATCGCAAAAATTGAAAGCTCAAAAGTAGTAGCCAAATAAGGCCAGATTTCTTCATTTACCGGTGTTCTTGTACGGATTGATTCCCCAAGATCCCCTGTCATTAAATTACCTAAGTATTGAAAGTACTGAACGTACCATGGATTATCGAGTCCCAGAGATTCTCTCAGTGCCGCTACGGCATCTTCAGTCGCCTGCTGTCCTAAAATAACAAGTGCAGGGTCTCCGGGGATTGCACGGATAATCAGGAATACGATAAATGTCATTCCAAGCAATACAGGAATTAGCTGCAGTAGTCTTCTGATAATATACTGGAGCATATTCACTCACCCCTCAAAGTTCAACGTGATGTTTTTTAGTATGTAAAACGAATTGTTTTTTTAAAATACCGCTGCCCCTTTCCGTACAGGACTTCGCTTTCCGCACCCGGGCGCCGAGCCTCCTCAATGCTGCGCATTTCCGGGGTCTCGCCTGCCCTTCCCTGGTGCAGGAGTCTACGTCCTGTACTCCAAGGGGCAGCTGAATTGTGCTAATACTTTATAGGACTTTACTAGAATAGCAGCTGGTTTCCGTGCAGGACTTCGCTTTGCGCGGCCGAGCGGTGAGCCCCTTTAATGATGTGAATTTACAGGGGCTCACCGCCCGGCCACGGAAAGCGTCCACCTGAAGCTTCAATCAACCGCCAATATATAAGATGACACCCATAAGAAAAGGGAAAGGCGAATGTTCACCTTCCCCTTCAAAAGGTCTTACATGATTATTCGAATGAAACAGTGTGTAACCAGTCAGAACCAGTTGGGTGAGGCATGAAGCCCTGAAGGTTTGCACTACCAGCCATTAGAGGCGTAGAGTGTGCAAGTGGTACCCATGGTGCATCCTGGTGAATCAGTTCCTGTGCTTCCATGTAAAGCTGATTACGAGTATCTTCATCAGTTTCAGACTGTGCTTCAATTAACAGATCATGTACTTCCTGGTTTTCGTAGTAAGTGTAGTTGTTACTTCCAATGTTGTCCTGATCAAGAAGAACATAAAGGAAGTTATCAGCATCACCATTATCTCCAGTCCATCCAAGAAGGAATGCATCTGCTTCTCCCATACGTGCTTTTTCAAGGTAAGTCGCCCACTCATAAGTAACGATCTCAGCGTTGATTCCTACTTCAGCAAGGTTACTCTGAATTGCTTCAGCTACCTTCTGGCCATCCGGCATGTATGGACGTGGAACAGGCATTGCCCAAAGCTCCATGTCAAATCCATCACCAAGGCCTGCTTCTTCAAGAAGTTCTTTCGCTCTTTCAGGATCATACTCATAGCCTTCAATCTCATCATTGTAGCCGGCAATTACAGGTGGCATAGGGTTTTTCGCTACTTCAGCGCGTCCCTCGAAGAATGCATCAACAATTGCCTGACGGTCAATCGCGTGGTTCATCGCCTGACGTACTTTCGGATCGTCAAATGGCTCACGTGTAGCAGTAAGACCAAGGTACCCAACGTTCATTGACGGACGCTCAAACAGCTGAAGATTTTCATCTCCTTCAATTTGTGCAGCATCACTCGGGTTAATACCATCTGCAAGATCAATCTCACCGCTCATCAGTGCGTTAAGACGTGCAGAGTTTTCAGGAATTGAACGGAAAATAACCTGATTAACTTTCGGATATTCAGAATTCCAGTAGTCTTCGTTCTTTTCAAGTACAATGCGCTCGTTTCTTCTCCACTCAACAAACTTGAATGGTCCTGTACCTACAGGATTTTCAGCAAGCTCATCTTCACTCATTTCAGAAATTGCTTTCGGTGATACGATTGCAAATGGACTCATTGCAAGGTTTTTAAGGAATGGTGCCTGTGGACGCTTCAGCGTAATTTCGATAGTAGACTCATCCACTGCATCAACTGATTCAATTACGTGACCTTCTTCATCACCAAATCCACCAAACATTGACTTGTAGTAATAGAACTTATCTTCTGTTCCATTTGCCCAGCGATCAAAGTTCGCTTTAACTGCTTCTGCATTGAAAGGCTCTCCATCATGGAAAGTAACACCTTCACGCAGCATGAATGTATAAGTTAATCCATCTTCAGATACTTCCCATTCTTCAGCAAGACCAGGATTGATTTCAGTGTCCTGCTCCCCGAATTCAACAATTGTTTCAAAAATATTCTTTGTTACTTTGAATGATTCACCGTCAGTAACAGTGATCGGATCAAGGGCTACAGAGTCTCCTCCGCGTCCAAATACCAATGTATCCTGAGTGTCCCCATTTGATTCTTCTGCAGCATCGCCGCCGTCATTACCTGAACCGCCGTCATCCGACGCCCCATCCTCGCTTGAGCATCCAAACAATGCTGTTGAAACTGTAAGTAATAGTACAAAAAACAATAGCCAGACTTTCTTATTCATGCTTTCCCTCCTCGAGTAATTGTTTATTTTGACCCGCTGCACTGCCTTCCTCTGTATATAAATGGCAGGCAACGTAATGTCCGGGTTCATGTTCCCTCAGTTCAGGGACCTTTTGTGAGCAGACATCCATTTTAAAAGGACATCTTGTGTGGAATGCGCAGCCGGAAGGTGGATTCGATGGACTCGGAATATCCCCTTCAAGTACAACTGCGTCTTTTTGATACAGTGGATCCGGGATCGGAACCGCTGATAGCAGTGCCTGTGTATATGGGTGAAGCGGTTTGTCATACAGCTTTTCACTGTCTGTCAGCTCAGCCATACGGCCAAGATACATCACACCTACACGGTCACTTATATGGCGAACGACACCGAGATCATGAGCGATCACGATATACGTCAACTGGAATTCTTTTTGCAGATCCTGCATCAGATTCAGCACCTGTGACTGGATAGATACATCCAGTGCAGATACAGGTTCGTCTGCGATAATTAATTTTGGCTGTGTCATAAGTGCGCGCGCAATTCCGATTCTCTGACGCTGACCGCCACTGAACTGGTGCGGATAACGCTTCGCGTGGTAACTGCTTAATCCGACAATTTCGAGCAACTCACGCACTTTCTGTTTACGTTCTTTTGGTGTGCCGATACCGTGAACTTTTAGCGGCTCTTCAAGTATCTTTTCAACTGTATGTCTCGGATTCAGTGATGCAAAAGGATCCTGAAACACCATCTGCATATCACGTCTCAGCTTTCTCATATCACCTGTGCTGAGCTGTGTTACATCCTGTCCTTCAAAATACACTTTACCGTCTGTCGGTTCGATCAGTCTCAGCAGCATGCGTCCGGTTGTCGATTTACCGCAGCCCGATTCTCCTACAATGCCAAGCGTTTCGCCTTTTTTCACTTCGAATGAAACGCCTTCTACGGCCTTAACAGACCCTACTTCTTTACCGAGAATACCGCCCCTGATCGGGAAGTGTTTTTTAAGATTTTCAACTCTTAACAGTGTTTCTGTTGTCATGAACTGTTTCCTCCTTTTCGTCAAATAGGAAACATCTTGTCGAATGTCCCTCTGCTGTTTTGTATAAAGGAGGATCTTCCTGCCTGCAGCGGTCAAAAGCAAACTCGCACCGGTCTGCAAAGCGGCAGCCCTGCTTGATCGACCCTGGTTTCGGTACGTTACCAGGGATTGAATACAGGCGCTGCTTTTTATAGCGCATATCCGGAACTGACTGAATCAGCCCTCTTGTATACGGATGCTGAGGATCTTTAAAAATCTCAATTGCAGGTCCTGTTTCAACGACCTTACCTGCATACATCACAACGATCCGCTCACACGTCTCTGCCACAACGCCAAGATCATGAGTGATCATCATAATCGCTGTATTCATTTTTTCATTCAGATCCTTCATCAGCTTAAGAATCTGAGCCTGAATTGTAACGTCAAGTGCTGTCGTTGGTTCATCCGCAATCAGAAGTCTTGGATTGCAGACCATAGCCATTGCGATCATGACACGCTGACGCATCCCGCCTGAAAGCTGGTGCGGATAATCGTTCATCAGTTCTTCAGCCCTTGGCAGTCCTACAAGCTTCAGCATTTCGATCGATCTTTGTTTTGCCTGTTTTTTGTTACCCATTTTATGTATTAGCATCGCATCCATCAGCTGATTGCCAATGGTGAACAGTGGATTCAGTGATGTCATCGGCTCCTGAAAAATCATCGCCACATCATTTCCTCTGATCTGCCTCATTCTTTTTTCAGAAGCTGTTGTCAGCTCTTCACCGTTTAATTTAATCTCGCCGCCAATGATTTTCCCCGGCGGACTTGGAATGAGTCCCATAACTGAAAGGGACGTAACACTTTTCCCGCAACCGGATTCCCCTACAATACCGAGCACTTCACCCTCACGGACATAAAAGTCAATATCGTCTACTGCAGGTACTTCTCCCTCGTCCGTAAAAAACGAGACACGGAGACCTTTCACATCCAGTACCTTCTCCTGAGCTTTCATTGTGATCCCCCTCAAAATGACACGTTCTGTTATTTTTCTAATATACTTAGTTTTCTGAATTTTGATAAACCTTATTATACGATGTTACAGAAAGATTTCAATAGCTATTCGTCATTTTTTCGTCAAATTGAATAAATTTGCAGTATATTCTGAACTAAATCGTTATTCCAACACGTTTTATTGGAATTAACCACTGTGTCTTTACACTTTCTACATTAAGGATTTATATGTACTTTTACACCCGTGAAATATTTCACATTAAGGGCTACATTTTATTCAAATAATTTTATATTTATTAGCCAATTGGAATATTTATAACAATTCCTTGACTATACAGGAAAACGACATCTCTTTTATTTCTTGACATGATGATATTCACACTGATGAATCTTACATATTTACTCATTAAAAAAGACTCCCGAAATATCGGGAGCCTTCCTCTCATTATTGCTGTGATTCATTAATTGGTTCTTCTTCAGATCCTCCGAACAGACCTGAGATTGCATCAATTAACCCCTGGAAGAAGTCTCTGACACCCTGCCAGAAGCCTTCATCATTTACAACATCACTCAGGCGGTCCTGAATAGCTGTTGACAGGTCATTCAGCTGCTCAGATACGTTATCGAAGTTAATGTTAAGGTTACGCATCTGCTCAAAAAGGTCTGTCAGACGCTGACGATCCTCTTCACTCAGATTGATTTCCAGGTTAGCCAACTGTTCATTAATAATCTGCTCTACATCTTCACGCGTTGCTGGATTTTGCTCAGAGATCGCCTGCTTGATTTCAGTCAGCAGTTCACTCACTTTTTCCTGATCAATGCCTTCACCTTCTGCAAGATCCGTTGCGAGGTTCAGTTCATCATTAGCTACTTCAAGACGTGCTGTATCAAGTTCTTCACCGCTGACTTCATAAGCTTTATAAATTCCTGTTAAAGCAGAGTGTCCACTTACTTTTACCGGTGAAGCAATTTCAACTGTCGCATTTTCAATTCCTGCAGTCAGTAACGCGTTTGCATACATTGTGTCTGTAACCTGTGTGATATTTTCAGGATTTACTCTTTCAATAATCAGACCGTGTCCTTCATCTTCACGTGTGATTTTTGCTGAAGAGAACATGCGCGCACGGCTGTCCTCACCTTCAATATACCTCACCAGGTCTTCACCTGTTACGATTACTTCTTCTACCGATGCAGGATCAGTCACACCAAGCATATCTCTTACTTCTTGTTTTTGATTATCATCAAGATTTCCGCCAAGCACGAGGATCGGCAGGCCGAATCTTTCATCTATACCTTCGTCTGTATTATGGTCTGAAGCACTCGCTGTGCCAAATGCCGGAATGATTAAGATCGTCGCTAATAGTGCTGCAATCAACTGTTTCATTATCTTCAATCTCCTTTTGTTTTCAGTTCAGAAGAAATTTCCTCTGCATCTAATAGACGTTAAAATCTCCAAAAGGTTTCAAGATGTTTTTTTCAGGTCCTCAGTCAGATAACCTGCCTGGTCTTTAACAGCATGTGCAAATTGGGCAATTTCATCAAAAGTGACGTCAAGTTCATGTACTGCACTGACGATATCTTCAATTCCCTGATCATTGTCAGCTGCATGCTGCTGCATCATTTTCATCGTTTGCTGTACTGCCGCCCCGCCCTCTGATGAAAGTCTCGCCGCTTCAAGAATGAGTCTGAATTGTTCCTTTAACTGTTCCTGCTTTTTAATCAATACTTCAAATACATCTGATGTCTGGTTGATCGCATTCATACTGCCATCCATTTTGCTTCTGGTTTCTGAAAGTGATGCGGCTACTTCCTCTTTAGCAGATGATATTTCACTGACAACCTTCCTGATATTCACTGAAACGGAAGCCGACTGTTCAGCAAGCTTCCTGACCTCATCCGCCACAATCGCAAACCCTTTTCCATGCTCGCCTGCTCTTGCGGCTTCAATTGACGCATTCAGAGCGAGTAAATTGGTTTGTTCTGCAATTCCTGTAATCTGGTCCAGTGCAGCATCAATTTGCTTTGTTTTCTCATCAAGCACCTGAACTGTCTCTGCTGAATAACTGGACTGCTGCTGCACCTGTTCCATCTGACTGATTGTAGATTTCAGATTCTCTTTATTTTCTTCTGCAGCCAGAATGACTTCATCCGTTAATTTATTCATCTCTTCAGATCTTGTGGAGACCTCTGACACCTGCGTGACGATGCCTGATACGTTTTTTTCAGCTGTTGCAGAGGATTGTTTATACTTTGATGAAGCTTCTTCCATCATATTAAGCTGTCTGCTGACTGAGGTGACTGCGTGTGACGAGTCTTCGAGCTGAGTTGTCAGCTGATTGACCATCTGATCCAGTCGGCCTGCAGTCGTTTCCACATTGACTAATACAGCCTTCAGCTGATCCTGCAGTTCAATGCTCTGGTCATTTTTGAGACTGGCTCTTTTCACGGCATATAATAAAATAATCGCAATTGGTACATATTGAACAATATGATAAGCACCTGTCAGGATCGCGTACTCTAAAGAGGTTTCCACGATCATCGGCTCAGCAAAATACAGGTGAACAAACTGAGCGGCCGCGAGCATAAAAGCTGTTACGATTAAAGACTTTTTCATCAGTCGCGCATCTGCATAGACAGCTGCAATCCCAAGCGGAACAAACCAGAAATACGGTACATTCACCCATGCATTGGCATAAAAGATAAATGCCAGAAGCAGCGTCGTCAGTACAGATAGTTCCTTAAAATACTTTGCCTCGTCTGAAAGCCTGTAATACAAAGCAGGTATCACCAGCAGCAAAAATTGAGTGTTGTATAATACATTCATCAGTGTCAGTTCCGGCACCCCATACATAACCACCTGCGCAATCATGTTTATCAGCATCAACACAGCAGAGACTAAAAAGATCCTGCTCAAAAGTCCTGAAAGCCTATTCTCCTTTTCAAAATGATTCCCTTCCCCGTTCATTCTCTAATCCCCCCATATGTATATAACCAACACCATCATTATAGTGAGTTTACTCCTAAATGAAAAGGAATGATTGTAAATTTTCAGTATAATAAGAATACTTTTTTCGAACTTAAGGAAAAGATAGCGTATGATGGAAAGAGAATCTTAGAGGAGGTACAGATCATGAATATTCTAATTGCAGGCGCCGGAGGGATTGGCGGCTATTTTGGTGGCAGACTGATGGAAAAAGGACAGGAAGTCACTTTCCTGGTACGTGACAAAAGAAAGCATCAGCTTGAGAAAACAGGTCTGGTCATTGAAAGTCCCCATGGGAACTATACCGGAAAGCCGTCATTGATTACAAAAAATGAACCAACGCAGCCTTTTGATGCGATTGTGATTACGACAAAAGCTTATCATCTTGAAGAAGTAATTAAAGACATTCAGCCCTTCGCTGATGAATCAACGCTGATTCTGCCTTTATTAAACGGGATCGCTCACATGGATCCACTGATTGAGACTTTTGGTGACAATGTCATTGGGGGTCTGTGCTTTATTGAAACAACACTGAATGAAGAAGGGCATGTCATTCAGACAAGCCCGATACATGACCTTGTCTATGGCGAACGGGATGGCAGTCAATCTGAGCGGATTTCAGCATTAAAAGATGCTTTTGAGGGGGCAAATGCCAACTTTACACTGAGCGAAAAAATTATGCAGGATATGTGGCACAAGTATTCATTTATTACCGCAATGTCCGGCATTACGACGTTAATGAGATCACCAGTCGGTCCAACTGTACATATTCCGGCTGCAAAGCATACGTTAGAAAGGTTATTAAATGAAATTTCTGCTGTGATGAAAGCGATTGATGCACCAATTGCCGATGGTCTTCCGGAGATGCAGATGGCAAAAATGCAGGAAATGAAGGAAGAAATGAAATCCTCCATGCTCCGCGATATGGAAAAAGGGCTGGAGACAGAAACCTCTCACCTTCAGGGCTGGCTGCTGGAAAAAGGAGCAGAGAAAGGAATTGACACACCGATTCTCGAGGCAGCCTTTGCACATGTAAAGATCTATGAGTCTTTGCAATCCTGATCGGTGGCGAATTGTCCCATCCTGCTGTATAATAGACTGACTATACAGTGCAAAGGAGGGAATGTCATGGCTGCGATGTCACTATGTCCGAAGTTCGAGCAGGCTTTTCAAATTCTGGGCAAGCGGTGGAACGGCGTCATTATTCGCGTACTTGCTGATGGACCAAAACGTTTTTCGGAAATTGCAGAGCCGATCCCTCATATCAGCAATAAAATTTTAACTGAACGACTGAAAGAACTGGAAGAGCACGGTCTCGTTATACGTGAAGTATATCCGGAAACGCCAGTTCGGATTGAATATACATTGTCTGATAAGGGTGAATCGCTTACGCCTATTTTAGATGAAATCCAGCACTGGGCTGACCAGTGGATGGCTAAATAGTAAAATGCCGGAGCGCTTAGTTGCTCCGGCATTTTTGTGTGTAGTTTTTGTAATCGTTCCGCTGCGCTTCGGGCGGACGCTTTCCGGACGGTTGTTGCTGAGCCTCCTCGGCTGCGCCTGCGGGGTCTCAGCTTCCAACTAATCGTCCCGGAGTCGCCGCCCTCAGCGAAGCTGGACTCGAGATGTATAAATGAGCTCCTGGTTCTTACTTTAATCATTTCAAATAAGCTAGGCGTCTTTTTACTCTTCTTCTGAAGATTCCAGTCTTTTAATTTTGTACTGTCCGTTTTCCTCTGTAATTAGGAAGCGATAGTTGAATAGGGTTTTTTCGGGTTTGTTGTTAATCAGTTCTTCTTTTTCAACTGAAGCTCTTACTTCCACGTCACCTGATACGACAAATGCATCAGAAGATTTAAGTGAAATGGATAATAAATTTTGAAATTCGTCTTTAAATTCGGCAAATGTAAATTCTTCCTGTACTGATACGCTCAGTAATGAATACGCCGTGACGTAATCACCGAATTCAATGCTTGATAGATAGTACTGTGCGATATAGGAAGCCTGCTCCTCCATTGTCGGTGTTACCGCATCTGCCGGCTGATCAGCGTATTGATCAAATGTCGGCAGCTCCTCCATCGGTTCTGCAATCCAGCTGTCAATGATTCCTACGATATCAGCGATTGGAATGCTGTAGCCGAGGTTCTGATCAGGCTCCTCAGCAGAGTTCAGCCCGATCACCTTCATCGTATTCGCATCGAGCAGAGGACCGCCACTGTTACCAGGTGAGATTGCTGCTGTAAACTGATCAATGTTTTCATATTGAAAAGGTTCAATGACAAACGAGCGATTCGTTCCGTCGATCAGACCCGTTGTAACCGTATTCTGAAATCCAAGCGGGCTTCCGAGTGCAAGCACCTGATCGAGCAGCTGTGCCTCTTTTTCAGTCTCGAGCTGCATCGGCTCCCTGCCCGCAAGTTCATCCACCTGAATCAGCGCCACGTCAGTTGTTTCGCTGATTCCTTTTACATAACCCGTATATCGTGCAGAGTCTGCCGTGATCACAGTGACCTCTGTCGCATTTGCGACCACGTGGGCATTCGTCACGATCGCTCCTTCATTGTTGTAAATAAAACCTGAACCGATTGATCCGATCGGCGTTTCAATCTGAATAACTTTTTGCTGCGCGTCAAACAGCGCTTCTTCTCTTGTCATCGAAAGCTGACTGAGAAACGCTTGCTTATCTGCATCCAGCCCGCCTGTTACTAAATATGAAGGCTCTTCTTGAATAGAGCCTGATACGTATTGTTTAAGTGCCACTCCGCCCCAAAGCGTCAGACCAATAACGGCTACTGACGCAATCAGACTCGCGGTCCATTTTTTATTCATACTTCACCTCTATTCCAAATACCATGTAATGGATTCAATCTCCACTTTTTCATAGGTCTCACTTACTTCTATCTCATCTGTAAAACTGCCGGTGCCATCAGGAACAAGATACTCCGGGTCTACAACCGTCAGACTTTCAGCAACCACATTTCCACCCTCGTCAAATACACTCCAGGTAATCTCGATCCAGCTGATCGGACGTGAGCCATTGTTTTTCACAGCGCCTGTCAGCTTGATTAATTCATCCTCAGCAGCTACTTCCCAATCCTCAACTGATACGGCTTCTGTGCGGTTGAAGTGATCCTGTCTTTCCGCTTCCTTCATCGCCTCAGCCAGACGGGAATATTCTTCTTCCTGATATGCATTCCTCTGCGCTTTAATTTCCTCTTCAAATGACTGCAGCTGTTCGTGATCAGGCGCATAGCCAAGACCGATCTCAATAATATCGAGCGCCTCGGAAAAATGATAAAGTGAGAGTTCCTCAGATGCATCCCTGATTGACAGTGACGCAATCTGATCAATAATCTGCTCCTCAAGCTCAGCAGCACCCTCTTCTTCAATTTCACTTACTTCAAGCAGCTTCCCGGCAAGTGATTGAATCGAAAGTTCTTCATTCAAATCATCTTTAATAGAAATTAATAAAGCTTTTTCTTTAATATCAAGCATGCGCTGCTGTTCAGCAAACAGCAATTCATTTTGGTTTTCTTTCATTTTAGTAATCAGGTTATCAATTTCATCCTGTGCATTTTCATCATTGCCATTTTCAAGCTGATCCTCAAGCTTCGTCACCTGCTTTTCAAATGACTCAGCCTGCCTGACCGCTCTCAGACTATCGCGTAATGATTCATATTCCGGCCGTGCATTCGCAGCTCTCGCAAGATTCTGTTCTGCCTCGTCCCAGTTTTTATAAAAAGCGGCATTTTCGCCTGCAGATTTCCACTCTGTTACTTTTTGATTGGTCCAGGTTTCATATCCAAAGACACTTCCAAGAGATATGAGACTGATCATCACAACTATTAAAAAGAATCGTAAAGGTGTTAGCACCCTTTTTCTTTCACTGAAATCTTTAGAAGGAGATCTGGACGATGTTTTGTTTTCAGACTGATCATTTTTCATCGATGCATTCCCCTTTCCTTATCTATTGTACTACCCTTTTTTCCTTTATTTCACTCTAAATGAGACAATTCGCTAAAATTCTTCAATTTTTTTAAAAGAGATGAACTTCAGCGACTTTATTGACGAAAAAAATTTAAAATAAGTAGTTGACATTATCTCGAATTCGAGATAAACTAATTACAAATAACAACTGAGTTACAAAAAGTAACTCTAAATTAGGAGGAATTTTATTATGACAAACACAACAGCAAAAAAATGGGCAGTCGATACAGCACACTCAAGCGTGGACTTTTCAGTGAAGCACATGATGATTTCAAAAGTAAAAGGAACTTTCCATGAATTCGGTGCAGAAGTTACAGCTGACCCACAGGACCTGACAGGCGCAGACGTGAGCTTTTCAATCAAAGTAAACAGCATTGACACACGCAGCCAGGACCGTGATAACCACCTGCGCTCAGCTGATTTCTTCGAAGTTGAAACATACCCTGAAATCACTTTCCGTTCTACTGACGTTAAAAAGATCGGTGAAGATGAGTATGAAATGACTGGTGACGTAACAATCAAAGATGTAACGCGTCAGGAAACATTCAAAGTGGAATACGAAGGTTCAGGTCAGGATCCATGGGGCAACCAAAAAGTCGGCTTCACAGCAGACGGAAAAATCAACCGTAAAAACTACGGCCTTACTTGGAACCAGACACTTGAAACTGGCGGGGTTCTTGTAGGGGAAGATATTAAGATTAACCTTCAGATTCAGGCACAGGAAGCGTAGAAAAGCGGAAGCAGGCGGTTAGGTCCGACAAGCATAAGACGCAAAGTGAAAAAGGGCGAACTTTCCCTTTATCACTTTGTGGCTTATGACTCGAGGGTCTGCCTGCTGGAGCTGGACATCATAGAAAAGCGGAAGGCGCTTGCTCAGCTCCGACAGGCTTAAGACGCACTGAGAGAAATGGGCGACCTTTCCCATTTTCTCAGTGTGACTTATGACTCGAGGGGCTGCGAGTCGGAGCTGGACAATGTATAAAAACAACAAACCCGCTGAGGCCTAGCACAGCGGGTTTTAGGTTTCTAAAATCTTACTCCAGTGCTCACTAAAAGAAAAGCTGTCGGGTAGAAGGTGACCCAAAAAAGTTGGCAGGTGACCTTACATTTCTGGGAGGTGACCTCAATTTAAGTGGACATGACCGGAAAATTGGCATATCACAAAATTGTGACCTGAAATCCCCAGAGTGTGACCCGAGTTTTCTCGAAGGTGACCGCAGTTTCCGCGAAGGTGACCCCATTTTCACTTCGTCAGCAATCCGGTCTCCCGGCACTTCATGCCCTTAGGTCAAAGTCTTTTAATGACCCAAAAGCATCAAGAGGGACTAGCTTTAGAAAAGGACGTTGGTTTTTGAAAAGAGCGTGAATGGTTTAAACCTGTAATGGTGGCGGGATGGATTTGACCCTAGATCCCCCTCGCCAAATCGCCTCCTCCCACCACACAAACTAGTTAATCATCTTACCCTCTTTACCCTTCCAAAACTCCTTCCTCAGCACAACCTTCTGAATTTTACCCGAAGCGGTCTTTGGCAGCTCGTCTGCGAAGCTGAAGCTTTTCGGAATTTTAAATCGCGCAAGCTTCTCATTGGCAAATGCTACGATATCTTCTTCTGTCAGATCAACCCCTGGTCTTTTCACCACAACCGCGTGCGGTACTTCACCCCATTTTTCATGCGGCACGGCGATGACTGCGGCTTCCATGATGTCAGGATGGTCATATAGCGCAGCTTCGACTTCTATAGAAGAAATATTTTCACCGCCGCTGATGATCACATCTTTTTTACGATCGACGATTTCCATATAACCCTGGTCATCGATTACTGCCATATCACCTGTATATAGCCAGCCGTCCCGGATCGTAGCGGATGTGGCTTCAGGATTTTTATAGTACCCATCCATCACATTGTTGGAGCGGACTGCAATTTCCCCAATACTTTTCCCGTCATGAGGTACTTCTTCTCCGTTTTCGTCAAACACCCGAACCTTCGTACCAATTAACTCATAACCGGTTTTGGCTTTTAATCTTGCATAAGCACTTTCATCTTCAGCCGGTGTATTAACCCGCGGCTGTGAGGTTGTGACAAGCGGGGAGATCTCTGTCATTCCATAGACATGGATGAATTCCCAGCCAAGCTCCTCTTCCACCTTTCTGATAAATGCAGGCGGTGGTGCAGACCCGGCGATCACAATTCTAAGCGGATGATCGAATGTTGATTTTGTATGCTGTGATTCCTGCAGCACCATATTTAGCACAGTCGGCGCCATATGCATAATGGTTACTTTATGCTGTTCAATGCGCTCAAGCATTTGTTTCGGATCGACCTTTCGCTGCATCACCTGGGTAGCCCCGTTTGCCGTGTAATAAAACGGTGAGCCCCAGCCATTTACGTGAAACATTGGCAGAACATGCAGCAACGTATCCCGGTCACTCACGCGGAGATGGTGCATTGTAGACATTGCATGCAGATAATTGGACCTGTGGGACAGTAAAACCCCTTTCGGATCGCCGGTTGTCCCGCTCGTATATAAAAGTGATGCAATATCCGTTTCTTCAAGCGGCTCTCTGTCAAAAGGCTCTTCTGTAAATGTCATCAGCCATTCTTCATAATCAATGCAGCCTTCAGCAGATCCGCCCTGCACCACAATGGTATGAACGGTTGCAAGCTGATCTCTGATCGGCTCTACTAATCTGTACAATTCTGCATCTGCAAATAGCACCTTACTTTCACTGTGATTTAAAATAAATAGGTAATCGTCAGGTCTGAGACGCGTGTTGAGTGAGGTCATGATGGCTCCGGTTTGATAGATGCCATAAAAACCTTCAAACATTTCAAGCGAATTTGGTGTTAAGTAAGCTACTTTATCTCTTTTTTTAATATCCAGACTTCTTAGTCCGCGCGATAGACGGTTGACTCTTTTTTCAACTTCTTTGTAGGTAAGTTCGCGTTCTCCGTCAATCACTGCAGTTTTATCCCCGTAAAGCGTCACTGCCCGATCCAGAAAATCTGTCAAAATTAATGGCACATGCATCCTTACATCCCCTTTGTGTGAACTTAAATATGGATGTATTGTATACGTTTTCAAAAAGTAAATCAATTATTGACAGAACTTTCAGGTATTTTTGATCAGTATTATATTTCACTTTATAACCGCTTATGGTTTCCGTGGAGGACTGCGCTTTCCGTGGACGAACGCCCAAGCCTCCTCGGGCAGAAAACCGCTGCCCTGCGGGGTCTCGGTCGCACGTTTTTCCAAAGGAGTCTCCGCCCTCCACTCCAACCATAAGCTGATATTGCAATATTACAAAGGTATTAAGAGATAATATTTACCCCACATAAATGATTAATTCATTGTCAGGCGGGAAGAATATGTAATATACAGATCTAAGGAGATGATAGAGATGGCAGATAAAGATAATAAGAAAGAACAAAATAACAATAAGAATGATGCAGAAGAGAAAATGCAGGATATGTTTGAAGAAGGTACAGTGGACCGTAAAAAAGATGATGAATATAAAGACGAAGAGGATAAGGATTAACACTTATTTTTGAACTTATAGCGCAGCAAAACGTTTAAAAGCCTGAGACAGTTTAATGTCTCAGGCTTTTTTTAACTTCTATTCACTGGCAGCGTGCAGCATCTGAAAGATCCGCCTGATTTAATAATTTCTGAAATGTCACATTCAATGACATCATAGCCTGCTCTTTTTAATTTCTTGTTAATGTCTTTATTCACCGGCAGACTGATAATTTTATCATGGCCGATGCTCAGAACATTCGGTCCCATCGTGAACTGTTCATCATCAGTTACATCAATTAATTCATAGTGTTCAGCAAATTTTTCGATCATTTCATCGGAAAAAGCAGGTCGGTAGATGAGTGCTTCTTCAGGTGAAATAATATTGAAAAGGCAGTCAAGATGCAGATACTGTGAATCAAATGGAACTGCAGTGATGTCGTGTTCAGGAAGCTTTTTACGAAGTTCCTCAACAGCGGCTTCAGTTGTTCTGCTGCTGATCCCGATCCAGATTTTATTACCGTCTGTAATGACGTCTCCTCCTTCGATTGAAGGGGAACTGATTTTTTCGTACTTCATCCCGGATTCCTGCAGCCACTCTTTCAGGATTTTATCTTCTCCGCTGCGCATTTCTGTGCCCATCGTTGAGATGAACACGGTATCGCCGATTGTAAAGCCGATATCACGGGTGAAGACCTGTTCCGGGTACACTGCAAGCGGCGGAAGCTGTACGATATCCGCTCCGTGTTCATGAAGCAGCTGAATGAAATTGCGGTGCTGCTCCATTGCTTTTTCGCGGTCTATATTATCTTTTAAAAAATGCTTTTGTGTTTCGTTTATTGCTTCTTCAATTTTCATGAAGGCAGGCGGACAGACAAGTACACGTTCAAGTGCGCCAAATTCATTTTGACAGCCGGCCTGGTTGTGATTTTCTTTTCGTTCCATTAACATGTTCCAGTCCTCCGTTTTTACTCTTTTTGTATGTTATTCCTTTTATACAGCAAAAATAAACGGAGGTTTTTATGCAATTTATCGCACTGAATACTTTTGAAGCCCGGTATGACTGTTTTCAAGGATTGAAAATATTTTTTCTTTATAAGAAGCAAGGCTTAAGTCACTTCTGCTTCGCGGTTTTGGCTGAGTAATTTTAATTTCAGCTGCTACTTCTCCCGGCTGTCCGCTGAGCACAAGAATTCTGTCGCATACGTGGAGTGCCTCATCAATATCGTGTGTGACCATGACCATCGTTGTTTTTTCTTCTTCCCAGATATCGAGCAGCAGATCCTGCAGCTGCATTTTTGTAAATGCATCAAGTGCACTGAACGGTTCGTCGAGCAAAAGTACAGAAGGCTTTGCAGCGAGCGCACGCGCAATGGCAGTACGCTGTGCCATGCCACCTGAGAGGTCCCGCGGAAGTGCTTTTGAAAATTCATTTAACCCTACAAGTGATAAGTAATGCGCCGCCTGCTCACGATGTTTCGCAGGCTGCTTAAACCCAAACAGCACGTTATCTTCTACTGACAGCCATGGCATCAGCCGGGGTTCCTGAAAAATCACGCCGGCTCCTTTTCCACTGCCGTCGTTTAAATGAATCGTTCCGCTGTCTGCCTGCTCGAGTCCTGACAATACGCGCAGCAGCGTACTTTTACCACATCCGCTCGTACCGAGAATACCGACAATTTCCCCTTTTTGAACGGTAAAAGAAATATGCTTAAATCCGGCTGTCCCCTCTTTAAACAGGCGGGATGCTTTTTTAACTGTTAACAATGCAGTCACCTCTTTTATTGAGCATTTTGCAGGTTATCCTGCCACTTCAATGACTTTGCCTCAATTCCTTTGAGAAGAGCATCTGTCCCTTTCCCGAGAGCAGCAAATAAGATAATGCTTGCGATAATTAATTCGGGTGATGATGTATTCTGTCCGAGCACCAGCAGATAACCTAATCCCTCACTTGCACCAAGCAGTTCCGCAGCGACAACAAACATCCAGCCTAAACCGAGGCCGCTTCTGATCCCTACCAGAAATGAAGGCAGTGACGCAGGCAGGATAATTCTTCTGACTAACTGCAGTGAACTGAAGCGATACACTTTACCAACCTCAATCAGCTTTCGGTCAACGCCTTGAATACCTGAGACGATATTTAAATAAACCGGGAAGAATACGCCGACAGCGATCAATGTCACTTTAGAAGGCTCACCAATTCCCATCCAAAGTAAAAACAGTGGTACCCAGGCAAGTGACGGAATAGACCTGAACGCCTGAAGGATTGGATCGAGCAGCCTTTCCGCCTGTTTAAAGTATCCAACTGCTGCACCGACGAACAGTGCCGCTGCGGTTCCAATCAGAAACCCTGCCCCGACTCTGTATAATGTGATAGATACGTGAGCCCAAAGCGTGCCTTCCTGTGCCATTTCAATAATTGACGTTACTACAACTGTCGGAGCCGGCAGCAGGTACGATTCAATCCACCCAAGCCGCGCCGCTGCTTCCCATACAGCAATCAGTACAACTGGCAGGATGAGACCGAGTGCAATCAGGTTCAATTTATTTTTCATGCCGCTCCCTCCTTTACTCCAGATTTTCTGTAAATGAAGGATTTAATAATTCATTAACGAGTGATTCAATGTCTGCATCCTGATCAATGACTTCCTCCTGTCGCAACACTTCACCTGCTGCAATCAGCGCTTCAGTATGTTCGTCACCAATGACCGGATTTGAAAAGTCATTACGTGCAAGACTCGCTTTTGCTACATCAAGATTCATCTCTGCTTCATCTGCAAGAATCTGTGCTGCATCATCAGGGTTCGCGATCGTCCATTCACGTGCGGCTTCGTACTGAGCAATGACTTCTTCAACGATCTCAGGATAGTCTTCAGCGAACTCTGATCTGACATTCAGCGTGCCATACGTATTAAAGTCCGGGTTGCGGTAAAACAGTTCAGCATTCGTATCAAGCTCTGCTCTTGCCATATGCGGGTCCAGTCCGGCCCATGCATCAACCTGCCCTGAAGATAAGGCGTTGGCGCCATCCGGATGCTGAAGGTTCACAATTTCCACTTCATCTGAAGATACCCCTGCTTCTTCAAGTGCACGAAGAAGGAATATGTAAGGATCTGTTCCAAGCGTTGCAGCTACTTTCTTTCCTTTTAAATCCTCTACTGACTGAATATCTGATCCTTCCGCTGCGACAAGTGCTGTCCATTCAGGCTTGGCGTATAAGTAAACTGATTCCACCGGAGAGCCGTTTGATTTTGCGATCAGTGCTGCAGCTCCTGCTGTTGAACCAAAATCAACACTTCTGGAGTTTAAGAATTCGAGCGCCTTATTACTTCCCTGACTAAGCACCCATTCCACTTCAATGCCTTCATCAGCGAGTGCTTCTTCAACAAGTCCCTGCTCTTTTAATACAAGACTCGTTGGTGAGTAGTAAGCATAGTCCAGCGTAATTTTCTCAGGCTGTTCATCTGAACTGGCGTTTGCTGAGCATCCAGCGAGGATCCCGATTGCTGCTGATGATAAGATAAGTGCATTTAATTTATTCATTTATATTCCTCCCTGTTTACTCAGAATTATGTTTAAAAGAAATGGACAGCTTTTACTGTCCAATTTCAAAATGATGTTTGACGAGCTGCCCCCATTTTTCAAATTCAACGAGGAAGCCATCATGACCAAAATCTGTATCGACTTCATGAAAATCAGCTTCAGGTACATAGCTGGTGAACTGCTTAATTTCATTCGGCGGATATAAGAGATCCCCCTTAAATCCAATGCCAAGCAGTTTCGATTTAATCTTCCCTGCCGCTTCCTGTATACTTTCGTAATGCCTGCTGATATCGTGATGGTTCATTGCATATAACAGGGTCAGGTAGCTGTTCGGATCAAATCTTTTTGTAATTTTTTCGCCCTGATATTTTAAATAGGACTCTACCTGATAGAACGGCTGCTCTTCCCCTACTTCTTTCTCTTCCCTGTTAAATCTGCCAGTAAAAAGATAAGGACTTCTGTAAGTAACAAGCCCAACCATTCTCGCAACCTCAAATCCTTTTACATCTGAAGGGTTTTCATACAGGCCGTTATTCCATGATGGATCATTTTCAATCGCATGAATCCCGATCCGGTTAAAGGCAATCCCATAATCACTTAATGATGGGGTCGCTGCAAGCAGGACTGCTCTATCTATAAAATCCGGATAGCTGATACACCATTCAAGTGTCTGCATACCCCCGAGTGATCCGCCAATGATCCCGTGAAGCTTTGTAATGCCGAGCTTCAGGCAGGCCTGATATTGCGCATTCACCATATCTTTTACCGTAATAAACGGGAAGTCTGTGCGGTACTTTTCGCCGTATGGGTTAAGCGAGTCAGGACCTGTTGAACCGCTGCAGCCGCCAAGCACATTAAACGTGATCACCTGAAATTTTGTTAAATCAATGTAAGCATGCTCTCCGGCAAATCCCCGCCACCAGCCGGGATCCTCTTCTGTTCCGACTGACTGGTGGGTTCCGGTTAATGCATGGCAGATCAGGATCACGGGTAATGACGGATCTCCTGACCGCTCATAGCGGAGAGAGACATCATTAATCACTTTTCCGGATTCAAGTATCAAAGAACCGATATCGACTGTTCCTTCATGATGCATGACCTTCTCAGTTAATGTCTCTCCCATGCTGATTCCTCCCTTACGAATGCGCCGGTACTGCCGCTTTTTCAATCGCCTGATTCAAGTCGTTAATTAAATCTTCAACGGATTCAATTCCGACTGATAATCTGATTTGTTCTTCCTTTACGCCAGCTGCCTCGAGGTCTGCATCTGTCAGCTGTGCGTGCGTTGTTGAAGCCGGATGAATGATCAGTGACTTTGCATCACCAACGTTTGCTACGTGTGACCATAATTGCGTGTGGTCAATCACTTTTCGTCCTGTCTCGCGTCCGCCTTTAATGCCAAATACGATAATCGATCCGGCACCTTTAGGCAGATACTTTTTCGCCGCTTCATATGATGAATGGCTTTCAAGACCCGGGTACTGCACCCAGTCAACTGAAGGATGCTGATCAAGATACTCAGCGACCTTCAATGCATTCTCCACATGACGTTCCAATCTCAGATGCAGCGTCTCAAGTCCCTGCAGTAAATAAAATGCATTTTGAGGACTGAGGCAAGCACCTGTATCACGCAGCAGGTTCACGCGCAGCTTAGCGATAAATGCTGCAGCTTCAAGATCTACGAAACGTAATCCATTATAGCTCGGGTCCGGCGTTGTAAAGTCCGGGAAGCGTCCGTTATCGTAATTAAATGTGCCGGCATCTACAACAACACCACCAATCGTTGTGCCATGTCCGCCAATCCATTTTGTTGCTGAATGGACAACAATGTCTGCCCCGTGTTCAATCGGTTTATTCAGGTATGGCGTTGCAAATGTGCTGTCTACAATCAGCGGTACGCCTTCTTCATGCGCAACTTTCGCTACTGCTTCCGTATCAAGTACGTGCAAACTCGGATTTCCAATCACTTCTGCAAATACAGCCTTCGTTTTCGGTCCAATTGCTTTTCTGAAGTTTTCAGGGTCAGTGCCATCTACGAATTTTACGTTCACACCGTATCTCGGGAGCGTCTGCGCGAAAAGATTGTACGTGCCACCGTAAAGGTTAGCAGCTGCGACAATTTCATCTCCTGCACCTGCTAAGTTCAGCACTGCATAGGTGATCGCTGCCATACCTGATGCTGTTGCGACTGCTCCAACCCCGCCTTCTAAAAGGGCAATCCGGTTTTCAAAAGCAGCAACCGTCGGATTCCCGATTCGCGTATAAATATTTCCTTCTTCAGCAAGCGAAAATAGATTCTGAGCATGCTCAGCACTGTCAAATGTGTAAGACGTTGTCTGATAGATCGGGATCGCTCTTGAATTTGTTGTCGGATCTGATTCTGTTGCACCGTGAAGTAATAGCGTCTCAATATTGTATTGCGGCTGATTGTTTGTCATGAGTGAATCTCTCCTTTAATGGGTTGATGGATTTTTTCAGTGAAGTGTGTACTGGATGAAGGTGAAAGGGGAAAATAAAAAACCCCCTTCATAAGAAGAGGGTTATATATCCTCCTCTTATCTTTCAGACCTTTTTAAGGATCTGTAGGAATTAGCACCTTTCCGTATCAGGATTTGATACGTTGGTTGCCGGGCATCGCAGGGCCTAGTCCCTCCGCCACTCTGGATAAGAGTTATAAAGTTGTAAGTACATGTTGTGATTTGCTCTTGTTGAGGATTATAAAGAGTCTGAAAAAGGAAGTCAACCTTTTTCTGAATATTTATTTTATTGAGCGATGAATTCGACTACGTTTGCTTCGGGTGCATACTGGACATCAACATGTGCCGGGACACGCAGATGTATCACATGTATTCCATACGCAAAGCTGAAACCTGATGCCAGGTCTGCACGCTTTCCTTCTAAGAACTGCTGAGCGGGTGCGGGCGGGTTAAACTGGTTAAACTTTAAACGATCACTCCCCACCGGTGTTTCCACATGCACTGAATCATAAGTAATTTTCACTTCTGCTCTATTAATGGCATCTGTAATATCATAACCGTTTAATACTACGGGTGTTTCATACATATCAATCAGAATTTCACCCTCGACTTCTTCATCTTTAGTAATCGCAAATAGCGTATCTCCATAAGATGACCCATACATCGGTGTTGGAATCATCAACTTGTCTCCTGAGAAATCATACTGTTTTTGCTCTGCAAGAAATTCTGGTGAAATGTCGTCAAAGCGATTTTGCTGCGCCGGCTCATACAGGTTTTCATAATAGCTGAGCGACTCTTCCTCAAAAACTGCTTTACCGACACCATCAGCCGAAACAGGTAAAATATAATATGCGGCCATGGCAACCGTCAGAACGCCTGCATAGATGATATACAGCATGCGGGTTTGCACCAGGCGATTTAAAGAAATTTTTGATTTTTTCGGCTTCAGAGGCTGTTCTCTTTTTCTAAAGAAGAACGTAAAAACGAGCAGGATGAGTGCAAATGGGATCAGCTGAAACAAAATCGTCATGCTTCTCTCACCTCTCTTTTATTCAAAATCAGTACCGCTGCCCCGTACCCAGCTAGCGCGGTTAACACTGCTTTAAACAGAAAGAGCAGAAGTGAGCTTTCCTGGACATAAAACATATTTAGAAACTCATAAAAAAAGTAAGCATCTAATAGCCCGGGAACAAATAAGACCATCGGAATCAGTACAAAAAACAGCTTACTAATCTTTAACAGCGCTCCGAATAAATAACCAATCGCAACAGCTATCAAGTAATATCCGAATATTCCAGCTCCTGCAATGAACAGCTCTCCAGGCGAACCAACAGTTGATAAACCGGGAAAGTATTGAGCGGGACGTGTCAATGACATAATGAGATAAATCAGATAGCTGCTCAATACAGTAAATACTGTAGCGATTAATGTCACTGCAACAAAGAAAATTGCATTTGATATCTGTGTGATCAGACGGGTTGTAACATAGGAAAAATCCTCATACATATAGTTTTTCGATGTAATCATGGCGGGTGTGACGAGAAGCCAGAATAAGGTAAATGCAAACACAATATTTGCTGAATAAGTTGTGACCTCAAGCGAAAACATATCATCAGACGTACCCATCCCACCTGTTCCAATAGCGGAAAAAATAATCGCAATGACCTGCATAAAAACCAGGCTTCTTAGCAGCTCAGTAAAGGAATACCACTTATAAATTACCTGCTGACGAATCACATCACCCGTGCTGACTGTTGCTAAAGACATCATCAATCCCCCCTATATTTCTTCTCGTCAGGTACACACACAAATCACTTGCAGATACCGGTGTAAACCTGAGATCACGTGCAGCTGCTTTCTCAGCGGCTGTAAAATGATTTTTCACAATGACTGTTGAAAAGCCGCCTTTTTCTTCAAGACGTGCAATGACATCCTGCTGAGCTGACCAGTTCTCTACTTGCATTGCCGGACCGGAAACGGCCATCGAGTACTCCTTTACTTCTTCGATCGGGAGGTGGAGAATTGAACGTCCCCCGTCGATCAGCAATAGATCCTCAATTAACTCATCAATTTCATCCAGATGATGACTCGAGATCAGAATCGTTCGCGGATGTGCCAGATAATCCTTCAGCAGCGCCCGGTAAAAGTCTTTTCTGACTGAAGCATCCATTCCTGTAGTCGGTTCATCGAAAATGGTCAGCGGACAGCGCGCAGCAAGACCAAGAATACCGAAAAACGTATTTTTCTGTCCCTTTGACAAATAATCTGTTCCGACATTCATTGGAATCGCAAAATAGTTTGCAAGTTTTTTCGCAAGATCGGCGTCCCAGTTTGGGTAAAAGCGACCGTGGTGATGAAGGATATCCTTTGTCGTCAGCGCATTTGAAAACACAGTATATTCATCCAGGTACATGCTGTTGGCGGATACTTTCAGGCTGTTAAATGGTGTTTCACCGAACACACTGATATCCCCGCCAGTCTTTTTTAGGTAGCCGGCGATCGTTTTCATTAAAGTTGTTTTACCGGATCCGTTTCTGCCGACAATACCTGTTATCGTATTTTCCTGAATGATGAAATCAGCATCTTTCACACCAGCACCGTTTTTGTATCGTTTCTCAAGATGACTGCATTCAATAACCGTCATGACGTTTCCCCTTTCCGGCGACTTTGCTCCAGCTGAATCATGTGGATCAGGTCCTGCTCTTTTACGTTCAGATGTTCTGCTTCCGCTACGACGTCTGACACAAGTGCTGCTAACGTTTCGTTGATTCTTCTGTGGCGGATCTGTTCTGCCGCCTCTTCTGTCACGAACATGCCAAGTCCCCTTTTCTTATATAAAATCCCTGCATCCGCAAGTATTGTGAGCCCCTTTGCAGCTGTCGCCGGATTGATATTGAACTGGTCCGCCAGCTGGTATTGCGAAAACATTTTTTCATGCTCTTTAAATCGTTCATGTAAAATTTCAGTCTCAAGCCATTCGGCAATTTGTATATAAATCGGTTTCGTACTGTCTGCATTCAGCATCAGCTCAGTCACCTCCTTTATCTGATATAGTGCATTACTGTTGTAATGTACTATATAGTATTTTCTAATGTTTGGCAATAGGTGTATGGAATATTTTGATGGGAAAGTGGTTCTTAGAAAGATGAGGGATGTTCGTAGAAAAATGGGTCGTGTTCATAGAAAAGAAGCTGTTGTTCTTAGCATACAAGGACTGGTTCTTAGAAGAACACCAGCGGTTCGCAGCTTCATGACTAAAGTCTCACCCTTTTACGTAACAAAAAACTGCACAATCTCTGTGCAGTTTTCAAAACGCTATGATTTTAACAGCTTTGCCAGCGGGTGAACGCCTATGCTTTGTATAAATAAAGACAGCAGTACAGCAATAAATGAAACGGTCATGACGGTCCCTGTATCTCCTGCATCTGATGCCTCGAGCAATAGCAGGAGGACGACTGACATTGTTCCTTTTACACCGCCAAACGAAATCAGCAGTGACTCTTTCCAGGAAAGCGTCTTTTTGATCGGGGGCACGCTCTGAGCTGTGAAAACAACGATCAATGTTCTGATTACAAGCGAGAGTATAAAAACAGTGACTGCAAAACCGAACCATTCCCATTTCAGATAATCAACAGCTGTAAAGCCAATCATCAGAAATACGAGTGACAGCAGCGTAGGCTCAACCACATCCCAGAAATGATCAAGTGACTCCCTGTAGTGATCTTCACGGTTGATCCGGTTGAATTCCCAGGAAAGCATTAATCCCGCGGCAACGGTCGCCAGTACGCCTGATATCCCGAATGATTCTGCCAGAATAAAAATACCGTAAGCCATCACGATGCTTAGCATCACCTGATACTCCTGATGATGGGTAAAGTGAACAGCCTGACTGACAATCCAGCCAAACACAATTCCGATCAGCGCTCCGCCAATCGCCACGTATAAGAATTCGCCCATGAACGAGAAAAACGAAAAGCTTTCATGTCCCTGATGGATTGAAAGCAGTGTTGCGAAAATGACATAACTTGTCCCGTCGTTAATCAGCGATTCCCCTTCTACGATGTCACCGACTTTTTCATTATCCAGAGATTTATGTAGAATCGATGTGACAGAGACCGGATCAGTCGGCGTGAGAACAGCTGCGATTAATAGCGCTTCAGTAAAATTAAGCGGTACAAATAACGTTGCGATCACATAAATCGCTCCGCCTAAGCCAAGCACCGTGATCACTAGTCCGACCGTACTTAAAATCGCAATCGCCCAGCTATTGGTTTTCAGCGCACCGACAGAAAACTTATATGCTGAAATAAATAACAGTGCGGGCAGAATGATTTCGTACAGTGCTTTCTCCGACAGTTGAATGCCACTAAAAAACGGCACAAAGTAAAGCAGGATCCCAATACCAACTAATACAGGAGGTCTTGGAAATACCTGCGTCCGCTTATCAATTGTAAAGACGATATAGCCGATCAATAGAAGAACGACAATCTGAACTGGCTCCATCTGTCCCACCTCCTTATCTCATGACTGCACCGCCTGAAATTTTAACTGATTCTCCAATGATATTTTCTGCAGCATCAGACAGTAAAAATAAAACGGTTCTTGCTACTTCTTCCGGTTGTGTGATGCGTCCTGATGGCAAACCCTCCTCAACAATTTTCAGCTGTTCCTCATACGAACGGCCCGCCCGCTTGCCTTTTTTGCTAATCGCATTACGCCCCATCTCTGTATCAACAAATCCAGGACAGACAGCATTGACTCTGACGCCATGTTCCGCTGCTTCATGTGCAAATGCCTGTGTAAAAGCAATAATAGCAAATTTGGATGCTGCATAAGCTGTATTTCCGTGTGTCGCACGGAGTCCAGATAAAGATGATACATTAACGACTGCTCCCGATCTAGATGTCTTCATTTCAGGATAGACGAGCTGTGTGAGGGCGACTGTCGAAAAGTAGTTCAGCTCCATCACTTTTCGCATATCGTCTTCAGACAGATCTTCAACTGTATCTCCTCCCGAAATACCGGCTGAATTCACCAACCCGGTAACCGGTCCTGCATGATCTTTTGCCTTTTGCAGCAGTCTTTCTCTATCTTCAGATTCATTGAGATCTGCTGAAACAATCAGCAGCTTTGCATCAATTCCTGCTTTGCGGCATTCTTCTTTCAAGTCATCGAGCTTATCGACATTACGTCCGGCTGCGGTGACTGAAGCGCCTGTTTTGAGTGCTTCTATAACTGTATGCCAGCCGATCCCGCCCGTAGCGCCTGTGACTAAAATGTGCTGATCTTTCATACCATCCTGTGCAAAAATCATTGGTCATCCTCCTAAAAAGTGTTTAGAAGTCTTTACCACTGATTTTTGCAGGCAAACAAAAAAGACTGGAACAAGTTTGTTTCAGTCTTTTCAGCCGTTTCGCTGCGCTTTGAGCGGACGCTTTCCGGACGGCGGTTGCTTAGCCTTCCGCTACTCGTCCCGGAGTCGCCACTCTCCGCTACACTAAGATTTCACAAATCATTTTTGCCGTATAGATAATCTTTTTTACACCTGCAGCGTCTGGTATGCACCGACTTTATCGAGTGCCTGGCGCAGGTCAGCGAGGAGGTCTTCTGTGTCTTCAAGACCGACTGAGAGGCGCAGAAGGCCTGAAGTGATGCCGCGTGATTCACGCTCTGATGGCGGCATTGCAGCGTGGCTCATCGTTGCCGGATAGGACAGAATTGACTCAACGGCACCAAGGCTTACGGCAAAAACCGGAATTTTCATTGCTTCAACAAGGACGCCGGCACTCTTTCTATCAGGCAGTCTGAAAGAAAGTACTGCACCGGCTCCGGTGGATTGTCTTTGGTGGATATGGTAGCCTGCATGGAATGAAAAGCCAGGGTAATAGACTTCATCAATCAGCGGGTGATGATGAAGGAATTGCGCAATCTCTCTTGCTGAATCAGATGACTGCTTTAGTCTGACGCTAAGTGTTTTTAACCCACGAAGCAGTAACCAGCTGTCCTGCACACCCAGGATTGAGCCGAATGAATTCTGAATAAACTTCAGCTGGGCAGCAATCTCCTCATCTTTTACAGCGGCAAGCCCTGCCACGACATCACTGTGACCTGACAGAAACTTTGTTGCACTGTGCAGGACGACATCCGCTCCGAGATCAAGCGGCTTTTGATAAAGCGGCGTCATAAACGTATTATCTACAAACGTCAGGCACCCATGTGCTTTTGCCACTTTTGCTACACCTTCAATATCAGTTATATTGAGCGTTGGATTGGATGGTGTCTCCACATAGATGACTTTTGTATTTGGCTGAACGTTACGCGCTGTTTCATCAAGGTCCGTCATATCAATAAATGAGTGATCGATATTAAAGCGCGTCAGCACTTCTGTAATCATCCGGTACGTACCACCGTAGACATCCTTTGAGACGAGTACATGATCCCCAGCAGACAGCAGCATGAAGGCAGAAGAGATCGCAGCCATACCTGATGCAAAAGCAAAGCCCGCATGGCCATTTTCAAGATCAGCAATCGTATCTTCCAGCGCTTCACGCGTGGGGTTTCCTGAGCGGCTGTAATCATAAGGACCGAACTCATCAATCGACTGCTGATGGTAAGTCGAGGAATAGTGTAAGGGGACATTCACAGCCCCTGTCTGCTTATCGATATATGATGGCTGATGCAATAATTTTGTATCAAAATGATGTGTCATACATGATCTCCTCCTTTTCCGGCTGCTTCTAGCGCCTGTTTCAGATCAGTGATTAGGTCCTCTGACTGTTCAATACCAACTGAGAAACGCAGTAGTCTGCTGCAGATTCCTTTTGCTTCACGCTCCGCTTCAGGAATATCTGCATGGGTCTGGGTCGCAGGGTACGTAATAAAGCTTTCAACCCCTCCAAGACTTTCTGCAAATGAGATCACTTTAATTGACCTTAAAAATGAATCAATCCATTCCGCCTGTTCCAGCCTGAATGAAACCATCCCACCGATCCCCGGGTAAATGACGTCTGCGACCTGGGGCTGTGTTTCAAGGAACGCTGCAACTGCCGAAGCGTTCGCCTGATGACGGTCCATTCTAAGTGCGAGTGTCTTCATTCCGCGAATTAACAACCACGAGTCCATCGGTGATAAAACCGCTCCCGCTCCGTTATGAATGGCAAAAAGCTTTTCACAAATCGACTCACCTTTAGCAGCTACAAGCCCTGCCAGTACGTCATTATGACCTCCGAGATATTTTGTTGCACTGTGGATGACAATATCAGCACCAAGTTCAATCGGCCGCTGAAGGTACGGGGTCAAAAACGTATTGTCTACGATCAGATGAATCTTCTGCTCCTGTGTAAAATCAGCCACCTGCCTGATATCCGTTATTTTCATCAGCGGGTTTGTCGGCGTCTCCACAAAGACTGCCTTCACCCGCTCCGTACAGGCATGCTGAAGCTCATCAGGGTTATTCGTATTAACATACACAAACTCTATGCCATAGTGCTCGCTGTAATGATCAAATAAACGATAGGTGCCTCCATATAAGTCATCAGATGCAATGATGACATCCCCCGGTTTGTATAAAGAGAAGACCAGCTGTACAGCGGCCATACCCGAGCTAGTGGCAAATCCCTGATCCGCTCCTTCAAGTGCCGCAATACCTTCTTCAAGGATCGCTCTTGTCGGATTCTTCGTTCTTGTGTAGTCATAGCCGGTTGATTGACCCAGCCCCTCATGTCTGTATGCTGTTGATAAATAAATCGGGGGATTTACGGTCCCGGTTGATTCTTCACTTCTGTTTCCAAGCTGAGCAAGGATGGTTTGGATTGACGTCATATGATGCAGCTCCTTCAAAATCGTTCTGTATATACAGGAAAAGACCTTCTGATAAGAGAAGGTCTTTGAATACGTTCTTCTTATCTTCAGGCTGATCGCCTGCTGGAATTAGCACCGTGCACTGCCGGTTGCTGAAGTTTCTAAGGGCCAGTCCCTCCACTTCTCTTGATAAGTTATGGAATTGTCTGAAAATAATAGTTGTTGTATAGACTACATCATATTGAGTAAATGTGCAAGATTTTTCAGGAAAGAATTTGGAAAAGTGGGGTTGGGCGGCGGCGCGATGTGAACTGAGATTTTGTGTAGGTGACCCGAGATGTGGCGGAGGTGACCTGAAAAATTCTCGAGGTGACCCGAAATCACTGGCTATGCTCCGGACGTGACCTGAGATTCCAAGAAGGCGACCCGAGACCCGCCGAAGATGACCCGAAAATCCACGAAGGTGGCCTGAGACCCTACTCTACTATAACCATCCCGGAGCCCCCAGCCCATCTCCCAAAAACCAAAATAAAACCGCACGCTGGTGTCAGGCAGCGTGCGGTTAAGGGAGGGGGCGTCGCTTTCTTGGGTGCCTTCAGTGTAAAAAGCCGGTGCGAATCGACTGTTTACGGGCATTTATAGTAAGTGCGACGTTTTTATTTTTAATTGAGAATGAATCTCATTATTATTGTATACACAATTCAAATCTTTGTCCAGTCTTTAATCAATCTTTTTTTCACCATGGACATTTAAAAACTTTTCCAGGATCGGCTGAAAACGATTGTGACTTTGTTCCACATAGCCCGGGTCCGCTCTTGGCCCTTCCATATCCACGGTTTTATCACGCTTTTCAATTTCCTGATCATCGTGATCAATTAGATTCTGAATCCCTTCCACCGTCATTTCCGGATGGAATTGAAACGCCAGGATATGGTCCGTGTAAAATCCCTGGACGGGTGTGATCTCAGATTTAGCAATTGGCTTTGCTCCTTTTGGCAGATCATAAATATCACTGTGCCAGTGGAACATCGGGATATTCAGCTGATCGATGTCGAAGTCTTCAAGAAAAGACGTATGCCAATTCAATTCCGCCCATCCCATTTCATATTTTGGCAGGGTAGAGACTTCTGTACCGAGAATATGCGCAAGCATTTGTGAACCCAGACAGATGCCGATGATTTTGCGCTTTTCATTGACGGCATTTTCGATATAGTCAACTTCCTGCTGCATCCATTTGTTCTCAGGGAGTTCCTGGACACTGTTCGGCCCTCCAAGTACTACGAGGACGTCATCTCCCTGTAGAACCGGATAATCGTCCGGTTTTTTGGCATCTATATAATGAAGCTCACAACCCCAGGCTTTTACCCATTCTTCCAGGTAACCTGCGTCGTCATACCAGACGTGCTGCAGACAGATAAATCTCATTTTGCATTCCTCTTTCCCATGACGCTAGGTCATTAATTGTTAGATGAGCTTGCTGAAGCCGCTGCACCTGCAGACATTGCTGCAAGGACAGCGGCCTGCTGCGCCTGCAGAATTGATTCGATTGTAGAGGCGAGGCCGACATCAAGTACGTTGTTTTCCTGTACTTTTTTCTGAAGCACAAACCTTACAGCCGTCATAAAACAGAGGTCCTTATGCCACTTAAAGCCTTTGATGCTGACCAGTTCATCGTATGTTTCTTTTACCTCATTCAGCAGTGCTGAAGGTGTTCCGGCCAGCGCCAGCACGCCGACGATCGGCAGGTGGTTGCCGCGGAGTCTGATTTTATTTGTCTTCAGGTCATCCAGCCAGGTCACTGTATTTTGTACGAGCAGCTGTCTGTTATCCTGTCGCCCGTATGTAAGGATCTGTGAGAGAAACTGGCGGTTGTTGCCTTTTGCCAGCACGATATGCAGCTGATCATAATAATAAGCCATATCATCAAGCAGCTCTTCCTCTTCTCCCTCTTCTTCAGCAAGAAGAACAGATAAAGGATAGTCTTCATGAGACGTTAAAAAGAAATGCTGCTTTTTCATGCCGCTATACATGCTTTTTGCACGCGCGACATGTTCATTAATCTCTTCATCTGAGACAGAATCAAGTGATACATACAAAGCATAAGCAGCAATATATGCATGAGGGCTTCTTGAGAAACCTGAATCAATCAGCTTTTCATATACAAGCATCATATCGTCAAATGACTTTTTCGGATCGTCAAAATTTGATACAAGCAGACCTGTCAGCATCAGTCTCAGATCAGCAGACTGAATGTAAGAAAACTGACTGGACTCCTTTTTAATCTTCTCGTTTAAAGAAATCAGGTGCTTTAGTTCAAACGGCTTCTCAGCAGTGGCAAGCTGTCCTGCAAGCATCATCAGTGACGTGCTGTTGACACGCCAGCGGTATTTCTTTCTAAGCTGTTCGTAGATTGTGAGATATTCTTTAATTTGTTCATTCGTATTCATTGCATCCACCCTTTTGACTTATTGTGTAATTCCGTATTAAACCTGTCCAAGAAAGGCTTCAAGTTGTCCGGTATCCTGAATGGCCTGATTGCATTCTTTACTGTCATAACAAATATACTGTCCATAGGATCGTAAGCCCTCTGATTCTTTTGGCTTGTTTTGAATACTTGTCATCGCAACGTCACCATAGCGGTTACAAAGACTGCAGATTCCTTTTCGCGCTGATATTACATATCTCCCTTGAACACCGGTTAATTCCCCGTTCTGTACGTACACGAAATACTGCTTACTCTGACCAATATCCTTCCACCCCAGATAAGTTAGTGCTTTGAAATCAATTGCTTCGAGATTTGGAATCTGAAGTTTTTTCACCTTAGGGAATAGTCCGCGCAAATCAGCCGGCGTAACATCCGGGAATGCTTTTCTGTAAGGTGAGAGATCCATCAGAAATTTCGTCCGCTCTTCTTCTGTCTCCAGTGAAGCAACCCCTGATATCAGCTTTTCCTGCTCGGGTGTTAATTCATCAAATACATCATGCACCCTTGCTTCTGCCGCTTCCTTCACAGCCGTCTTCACACCTTCATCAGACGTCACACTCGCCTGTCTGTGCATCCCGATAATCTGAGATTTTATCACGTTAAATTGTTCATTAGAGATAAATTGCTCCATTTGAAAAGCCCCTTTACTTCAATTGAACTTATACTTTATATACTGGATCAATCCTGGAATAGTTTCACGAATCACTTACTTCTTTATGCATATACCCCAATTTGAACATTTTGACGCATGCTTAATGCACTGGCATATTCTTCTTTTAGTATGTACACTGAGGACAAACGATATGAAAAGGATTGATGAACTATGAGATTTGGCGTTACCGGCACAAACTGGATTACAGATACATTTATAGAGGCAGCACTTGCAGCAGACGAGGCAAGCGTAACAGCTGTCTGTTCACGAAAAGAAGACACTGCACTGGCTTATGCTGAAAAGCACCAGCTCGCTCATACATATACGTCTCTTGAAGACATGTGCAAAAGCGGTGAGATTGATGCAGTCTATCTTGCAACACCGAATGCAGTCCATCACGAACAGGTAATGACCTGCCTGGAACAGGGAATTCCTGTCCTGTGTGAAAAGCCGCTGACTGCCACAAAAGCACTTGCAGAAAAAATGATTGAAGCGTCAAACAAACACCAGGTATTGCTGATGGAAGCCATGAAATCAACAGTAATGCCGAATTTTCAGTGTGTAAAAGAACTGCTGCCTGAGATCGGTACGATCAGACAGGTCCGCTTCCAATACGGTCAGTATTCTTCCCGCTACGATAAATTCAAAGCCGGTGAAATTCTGAATGCATTCAAGCCTGATATGGCAAATGGTTCTCTCATGGACCTTGGCGTCTATACGCTTTACCCGATCATTTCACTATTCGGCACGCCTGACGCTGTTCAGTCTGACAGCACCGTGCTTCATACAGGCGTGGATGGTCAGGGCGCAGTCCTTTTATCTTACGAAGGAATGAATGTCACAACGGGTTACTCAAAAATCGCTGACAGCTACCTGCCAAGTGAGATCGCCGGTGAAAAGGGTGCGATTCATATCGACCATATCAGTTCACCCGGGAAAGTGACACTGTTGACGAGAGATGGTTCAACGGATCATACAGTTGAGCAATCAAAGCCTTCGATGTCTTATGAGATTGAAGAATTTATTAAAGCAGCGCGCGCCGGTAAGATTGAGTCGGAGATTAATACACATGAGATTTCACTTCAGACTGTTACATTAATGGAGGAGATCAGAAAGCAGCAGGGTATTGTGTATCCGATTGATGGAGAGTAAGTGATTTTCGCGAGGCAATGAGTGGAGACGCTCATTGCTTTTTTTGATGGGATTTAGACTTGTGGGTTGGGGTTGGGGTTGGACACGGACGATGGATGGGGTTATTTCCTACACGTTTGCGGTTAATTCAATCACCTTTTAAAAGATTCAATTACCTTTTAAATGAATTAGATCACCTTTTGCCGTGGCGGGAGTAATTCCTACACCTTTCTCATTATTGAGTCACCTTTCAATTTTATTCACTCACCTTTTCAGTAATTAGATCACCTTTTCAAACCGGCAGCCGCGCAACTTCAATGTAACAATTCACACAATCTCTTCCATCCTCTTTACACCGCCGATCCAGATACCCCCACCATGTAAGCGCTATCCGGATATTTCCTGCCGATTTAACCCTTGTGTCATATTTGTTAAAATGCTATGTTTTTAAAGGATTAATTTTAAGGAGGATTACGAACGTGAATATAAAAAAGTTAAATATTCGTACCGTTTCGATCGGTCTTTTAGCTGCAGCAGTTCTTGCGGGTTGCGGGTCTGATGATTCAGCATCTGAGGAAACAACTGCATGGGATGACATTCAGGAGGCAGGCGTACTGAAGGTAGCGACTTCAGGAACACTTTTCCCGACTTCATATTATGATGATGAAACTGATGAGCTGACAGGCTTTGAAGTTGAAGTTGTAAAAGAGCTTGCTAGCCGTCTTGACCTTGAAGTTGAGTGGGAGGAAATCGGATTTGACGGCATGCTGACAGCTGTTAATACAGGTCAGGTGGATCTTGCGTCAAACGATATTGAAATCACTGAAGAAAGAGCTGAACAATTCGCTTTTTCTACACCAATTAAATATTCATACGGCACAGCGATTGTCCGTGAAGATGACCTTTCAGGGATTGAAACGTTTGAAGATCTAGAAGGTAAACGCGCGGCTGGTGCTGCTACTTCTGTTTACATGGACCTTGCACGTGAATACGGTGCTGAAGAAGTCATCTATGACAATGCAACAAATGAGCAGTATCTTCGTGATGTATCGGTAGGTAATACGGATGTTATTTTAAATGACTATTACCTGCAGACACTTGCACTTCAAGCCTTCCCTGACCTTGGTATTGTAATTCACCCTGATCTTCAGTACAGCCCGTCTGAGGTTGGTCTTGTCATGAGCAATGAGAATGAAGAGCTTGTTGAACAAGTAAATTCTACACTTGAAGAAATGCTTGAGGATGGAACGATTTCTGAGATCTCAGCAGAGTTCTTCGGTGGCGAAGATGTAACACAGCAGCCTGATATTGATTTTGAAGAATAGTTTTTAACTGAAAGGAGCGGTCGCTATGGATGGAATCCGCTGGGACTTATTATTTGATCCTGAACTCGCATGGGAATCTCTTCCTTTTGTGATGTCAGGGATCGGTTATACACTGCTGATTTCGATTGTCAGTATGGCGGCCGGTCTGATTCTCGGATTTTTTATTGCGCTTGCCCGAACATCAAAATTCGGCTTCCTGCGCTGGCCCGCCCGCACATATATTTCCTTTATGCGCGGCGTGCCAATTCTTGTTATTTTGTTTCTTCTATACTTTGGTATGCCTGTGATTGGTGTTCAGATTCCTGCTTTGTACGCAGCTTTGATTGCATTCAGCATTAACAGTGCTGCCTACATTGCAGAGATTATCAGGTCGTCTCTGTCGTCTGTTGATAAAGGGCAGTGGGAATCCTCGAAAGCGCTCGGTCTCACTTACTGGCAGACAATGTACGGTATTATTCTGCCGCAGTCGATTAGAACGGCCACACCGCCGCTTGCAAATGTATATCTCGATATCATCAAGGCAACTTCCCTCGCAGCCATCATTACAGTGCCTGAAATTTTCCAGCGCGCCCGTATTGTCGGCGGCCGTGAATTTGATTTTATGACGATGTATATTGTCGTTGCACTGATCTACTGGGGCATCTGCTCACTGATGACTGTGTTCCAGAATTATTTAGAGAAGAGATATGAGGAATACTTATAGAAAAAAGCTCGCTGGATCAAATACCAGCGAGCTTTTCTTATGATCCTGTAAAAATCAGATAAGATACAACAAAGTAGCCAATAACAATCAGCAGTGAAGGGAGAATATACGTAAACGTTGAACTCGCTTTTTTCTTCACGACTGAGAACATCACAATGGTCGAAAGCAGTGTTACACCGATCGCAGTGAAAATGTGAGAATCTGAAACGGCTGATAGAATAGAGCCACCGCGATAGAAGATATCAGACCCTGCAATAATCAGCATATTGAAAATGTTACTTCCGAGAATCGATCCAAGTGCCAGATTCACATTCTTCAGGCGCAGCGCAACAAAAACGGCAACTGCTTCAGGCAGCGATGTGGTTGCTGCGATCAGGAAGCTTCCGACAAAGCTTGATCCAAGCCCAGTCACGACCGCAATCTCATCACCCATAATTGACAGCACTGTACCCGCACCCATAATCACAAGCGCGGCAATGATAAATCCGATCACAGCATGCTTAACGCTCATTGAGAAGCTGGCTGCAACTTCCTTATCTTCTTCTACCGGAATTGTCTGCTCAACGCCGCTGTTTTCAGGCAGCTTACTAATGATAATCATACCGATCGCATAAGCACCGGCAATGATAAATGCATCAAGCCCGATTCCTAAAAATGTCGTATCAATTCTCAAATAAAGTGCAATCAGCGTCAGAACAGTCAGCAGCAGTCCAAGGCTTGCTGTATGCAAATGACTGTTACTTGCATCTAAAAACAGACGCTTTTTACGGAAAAACAAATCAAATCCTGCAATGATAAATAAGTTGAACAGGTTTGACCCAAGCATATTTCCGATTGCAATATCCGGGTTATCAATGACAACAGCAGATAAACTTGTTGTCACTTCCGGTAAAGATGTTGCACCAGCTAACAGCAGTGTTCCGACAAGCATGCCGCCCATCGCTGTCTTCGTACTGATTACATCTGCGTAAGTTGATAATTTAATTGCTGCGTAGACAGTTACGACTGCCGCTAATAGAAACCATACAAAAACCAAAGAAATTCCTCCTCAAATACTGTTAACGAAAAAAGACCCTTTTATGAGCGCTCATCCATTTGAGTACTCATAAAAAGGTCTTGCGTACTCTGTTCTGTATACAGAGCTCAATGAACCGAGCAGTCAGCCTGCCGTAATGACGATTCATTGACCAGTGAAGGTCGCTACTCCCCTTTTTAGGGACTTATTCGTTTCTACTAATATACCATAGCTCGCATATTTTGAAACCTATTAGGCTAATTCTTTTGCTTCAATCCCCGTTCCTCAATCAGTTTTTTCAACTTCTCCAGATCCTCCTTCAGCTTTTCTTCCAGGCTCCGGTTATAAAAGATTGCTGCCGGATGAAAAGTCGGGAAGATCTCATAGTCTTCTTCTGTCCATTTGAACTTCGTATCATCCATCGTTTCCAAATATTGAACCGGCTGCTTTAACAGCTGTCCATGAATCTGTGTGACTTTTTTATCCTTACCTGCGAGCCTCTGAAGCCCAATATTCCCAAGCGTGACGATCAGCGGCGCATGAACATTTTTCACTTCATAATCAAGGATAGGCGCATGTGCCACAATCTCTTTTGCAGTAGGGGCACGGTTATATTTCCGGTCAATCATCTCTCCACTTTTACGGTCCTTCTTTTGCCCCCATTTATACGGCCGGCTTCTCACTGCACTCGTAATATAGACATCATCCCTGGTCAGCCCTAGAAACTCAAGCGACTGCATCAGTTCCTTACCAGCCCTCCCGCTAAATGGGATGCCGTTATGTATCTCGGTTTCTCCCGGCGCTTCCCCAACGAGCATGATCACAGGATTGTCCGGCCCTTCGCCGTAGACAAAGCCTTCTACCGGATAATCTTTTATGCGTTCTTTTCCCTGTTTTGCGAGTGATTCAGGTATTCTCATGAAAAGCACCTCCATGCTTTTGCATTCCCTTGAATGTTACGTTTCAAAACTGTTTATATAAGAGTTTTCCTTTATAAACGCTGCCTGTTTCCGTAAGGGGCTGCGCTTTCCGCACCCGGGCGGCAAGCCTCCTCAATGCTCCGCATTTCCGGGGTCTCGCCTGCCCTTTCCCGGTGCAGGAGTCTCCGCCCCTCACTCCAACAGGCAGCTATGATGAATTTAACACCCAAGTGGACTTTTATTAAGTTAGCATTCAGCTGCTTTTCATGCCCTTTAGCAAGATTCAAGTACTACTTACCTGGTATACGATCTGGTGAAGCACAGCGAAATGATTTAAAAATAGCCCGGGAAGCAATAATCCCAGGCTACTTCAATCATATTAAACTTCTTCGTTAAATGTCTCTGTTAAAACAGGGACGATTTGTTTTTTACGGGATACGACGCCTTCAAGAAGCGCTGTATGGTTAGATAATGTTACGTTAAATGCTTTTTCAGCAAGTGAAACGTGAGAGCCTTTTACGATAATTGTAGAGTTGCTGTTCAGAATATCAGTTACTGCTACTGTGAATAGTGCCAGTTTCTCTTCTTCGATTGCAGCTTCAACTGCTTTTTCGATCTCTTCCTGACGGCTCATGATGTCCTGCGGATCTACTGCATTAACCTGTGCAATTTTGACATGCTGGCCACCCATTTCGAATACTTTCGCATCAAGTGCGATCAATTCTTCAGCTGTTTTACCGCTCAGGTCTGCTCCGGCTTTCAGCATTTCAAGACCATATTCCTCAGCGTTGACGCCTGCAATTGCTTCAAGCTCTTTTGCTGCTTTTACATCTTCATCTGTGCATGTTGGCGATTTGAACAGAAGTGAATCTGAGATGATCGCAGACAGCATCAAGCCGGCAATATTTTTCGGAATCTCTACGCCGTGCTCCTTATAAAGCTTAAGGAGGATTGTCGCTGTACAGCCAACCGGTTCAGCACGGAAATAGACAGGATCACTTGTTTCAAAGTTCGCAATTCTGTGGTGGTCGATCACTTCAATTACGCTTACCTCATCAATATCATCCACACTTTGCTGACGCTCGTTATGGTCAACAAGAATCACGCGGTCTGTTTCTCCTGCCGCTTTTTCAATCAGACGCGGTGCTTCAGCGTTGAAGTGCTCAAGTGCGTAAGCTGTTTCCCCGTTGATCTCACCAAGGCGAACTGCCTCCGCTTCCATACCGATTTCGTTCTTTAAATGTGCATAGGCAATTGCCGCTGTAATTGTATCTGTATCAGGACTTTTATGTCCAAAAACCAATGCTTTAGTCATAAGATTACTCCTTTATTCGAGTGATTTTAAACGCCTCTTCTATTCTATCAATTTTACCTCAATCATTGAAGTGTTATTCAAAAGAGGGCGTGTAAATATCATATTGGGGGGCGGAGGGTGAGCCCGGTTGAAAAGTAATATATGGCGGCGCTTGGGGTCGCAGCGTTTTTTGTATCACCTTTTGTGATTTATCTATCACCTATTGGCCTTATTATGTTACCTTTTAATTAATTCAGCTATGTGTTCGGGTGCAGTGGATATTTCGGTCAGCTTTTTGATTATATCGATCACCTTTCACCATTATCCCATCACCTTCTCACTTTTTCTGCCCGGACGCCGGCCTTCAGACACACACCCACACAACGCAAAAAAGAGCGCACTGGCGCCCTTTTCCTTTCGAGTTACTAAATGTAACAGCAAAAAAATAGCCGTTATTTTTTTCTTAGCAGCTCCAGTGTCTTCTCGATATTATTTAGCAGCTCTTGATCTGGCACCTGTTTTTTCTCCTCTTTTTTAGCAGGACGGTCCATGATGCTGAATGGCTTCTTGGTGTAAGTGGTTGCGCTAAGATCGGAAATACTCTCCAAAATGGCTACATGACTGATTCTGACGTATTTTCCGTCTTCATCGTAAAGCTCTTCGTTCACACTGATTTGTGCTTTGACTTTTTCGCCTTCCGTCAATCCTTTATCGACAGCAGTTGTCCAGATAAAGCGATTGTTTGCAGAATCGACGAAATGAACAACATTAGATAAATGTGACTTAACCCGGGGTTTTACATGCACTACTTTAAGGTCAATCGTAATCCTCATTCTTCTGCAGACCCTCTCTCTCTTGTTCTATATGTATATTATTCCACCTAGATCCATTCATTACCAATAAAATGAAAAGTTCAGAGGACTTTTTCAGTATAATGGATAGAAGGGTAGTTTTGTCAATTAGAAATTTTATCCACTAACGCCAAAATTGTCTTAAGTCCTTATTCTAATAGGATTTAATTATAAATATTTTTTTTTGAATTTTTCAATCTTTTTCTTCGCGTGTCGAAAAATTTTACAATTTGTAATCTTAAATTGGTCACATATTATAGAAAGAACTATTTTTCATATATGTTTTAAACATGAAAAAGATCATTTCAAATAAAATGTCATATTGAAAACTGCAACCTGTGACAAGCTGCAGTTTTCTAAAAGGTTTTTATGATTTAGCTTTGTTAAAGGTGGCTGTTGATTTCCGCTACAGGGGGGCGCTTTTTAGCAGGTGCGCCGGTTTGTGGCGCCATCCCCGCCTCCTCGGCTTCGCCTGCGGGGTCTCATCTGTCACGCTTCTCCTGCTGGAGTCTCCCCTTTCACTGCAATCAACTGCTGTGCGAAAATAACATTGGTCTTTAACATAGCTTATGATTTAGAAACAAATTTTACACAAACCGGCTCCGGCACTTCGACTTTTATACCTTTACTCGACAAACGGCCAGTTTCTTTATCTCGCTTGAATAGAACAAGCGTGTCACTTTCCTGATTGGCTGCAACGACGAATGATTCAGATGGATCAAGCACAAAATCCCGCGGCCAGTTTCCTTCTGTCTCAACGTATTCGATATGCGTCAGCTCGCCATTTTCTTCATCCGCTGCAAAGACAGCAATTGAGTTATGCCCTCTGTTGCCTGCATAAACGAAGCGGCCGTCAGATGAGATATGAATGGCACTTCCCTGACTGTTTTCGTTAAAATCACCTGGAATTGCAGGAATAGACTGAAGCTGCCTGAATGCCCCTGTAGAGCTGTCATAGGCAAGCGTTAGTACCTCGTTACTCAGCTCTGTCATAACGTATGCAAGCGGCTTTTCCGGGTGGAATGTCAGATGTCTCGGACCTGCGCCCGGCTCTGCGTTAAAAACTGAAGCTTGCTGAAGTTCTCCGCTCTGATAGCTGTAGGAGATGATTTCATCGGTTCCAAGGTCAACAGCAACAAGATATTTACCATCCGGTGTAAAGCCGCTGAAATGGGCATGGGCTGCATCCTGACGCTCATGAGGACCTCCGCCTTCATGCTGAACGACTGACAGCTGTTCTGTTACCTTCCCTGACTCCTTGTCACGGCTGTATAACGCGATGGTACCATCGAGATAAGTGGCTGACGCTGCAAATGCACCATCAGGACTGACGCTCACGTGACACGGAGAGCCGTCCTTTTCATCGACGTGACCGATCTGCTCAAGCGCTTCACCGATTTTAAAAGAAGCCATGCCGCCCGGTGCAACTGTGTATAGATATTCCTGCTCTGCATCCATGTTGACATAGGTAGGGCTCTTACCTTCTGCCGCCACCCCTTTAACTGTTAATTCTTCCTTTGCTGTATCCAGTTCGATCTCATAGACACCTTTACTGGACTTTTTGGTATATGTACCAATAAAACCTTTATATTTTGTCATCGTAATCGCTCCTCTCATAATAGTATCTTTCCTTATTTTCAATGAGAGAAACCCAAAAATCAAATTAAGAGCCATGCGATAAATGGAATTGTGATCAGGCTCAGCAGTGTAGAAGCGAAGATCGTCACAATCGCCGTTTCCTCTTCACTTGTAAATTTAGAGAATAAAACTGCTGTGATCATAGCTGCCGGCATCGCAGTTTGCAGAACAATCAGCTGTGCAGTCCATCCGGTAAATGAAAAGACAGATAAGACCGTCATGACAATCAGCGGAATGACCAGCAGTCTGACTGTGACTGGAAACCAGAGCATTGGAAAAAGGACTTTCTTTCCTCTCTTAATCAGCGGTGGCAGCAGCATGCCGACATACAGCATCGCCATCGGAGCTGCGAGTGCTGCAAGCATTTCAACAAACTGTATCATCATGCCGGGCGGTCTGAATCCGCTTAAGGCTACAATTATGCCAATCACGATTGAAAGAACCGGCATATTAATGACAGCCTTCAGCTGACTGATATGGAATTTCCCTTCTGCCTGCAGCAGATAAATGACAACTGTATAAACCGTCAGTGATAATCCTGCGTCAAAAATTGCTGCAAGAAATCCTCCCGCCGGACCAAAAATCGTTGCAGCCAGCGGAATACCAAGAAATCCGGTATTACCTAATGCGCCAAGGATCATCATTTTCTTACCGAACATGGACCTGATCTTCAATAAAACAGTCAGGATTTTCACGAAAATGAGTGCGCCTATATGATAGACGATTGATATCCCGAAAATTAAACCGGCTTCCGCTAAGGCATCTCCTGTCAGATCCACACTGAAAACACCATTTAAGATGACAGCCGGAACCGCAATATTTAATATGAGTAATATGAGTACTGATTTCACTTCACCTGTGACATTGACTCTGAGTGCAAATAATGACCCGGTTGCAATCATGAGACCCATCACAATAATGGTGGAGACGACTGTTTGTATGTCCATTCCTTAATCTTCCTTTAACATTCAATTTTTTCAATCGTACGCTACTGTTTCCCTTCTGTCCAATCGATTCTTTCATTTAGGTTTACTGAATCATATCCCGGGAAACATGTCTAGACAATACATGAAAAATAATGTTAGAGGTGCTAATATGTTTCAACTTAAAGATATATGGACCTTTTTATGGTCATTCTTAATTGTATTTCCAACCGTTTCCCTTGTACATCAGCTTGGTCATGCGTTTTTCGCCAGAATATTTGGCGGTACATCGAACTTTGCCCTTGGCAGAGGAAAATGCCTGATTAAATTTGGCGGGATCAGTATTCACAGCATTTATTTCCTCGACTCTTTTTGTAAATATACGTCATTGAAATATAATAACCGCGTTACTAATACCCTTGTCCATCTCGGAGGCGTCATTTTTAATTTCGGTTCTATTTTCCTGATTAACCTGTCTATCATGCAGGATATCATTGGACCGGATATATTCTTTTATCAATACTCCTACTTCTCATTATATTTCGCTGCCTTTTCACTCCTGCCGGTCAACTTCGGCAATGGGAAATTCAGCGACGGCTATGCCGCTTACCGCATTATGAGATACGGGGAAGAATTACAGCTTGAGAATTAACTAACTTATAGTAAGTGACAGTAACAAACTTTAAACTTCAAAGTCACAAAGACTAATATTTTCCCTGCATAGCTCGAGATTGAAGTCTCGCAGGAAGGGACAGGTTGAGGTCTGCTGGCTCATCGCCCGGTCGTGATGTCCCCCTGGCGCGGAAATCGGAAGCCATTATGCATAAGAATAACTTAATCAAAAAGGAAGATGCACTATGCCGGAAGGTCCTGAAATCAGACGCGCAGCCGACCAGGTTGAAAAAGCGTTAACAGGCAGAAAAATTATGGAGGTTCACTTTGCTTTTGAACACCTGAAGGATTATGAAGATTTTTTCACAGGGGCTGACGTATTAAAGGTGGATACCGTCGGCAAAGCGATGCTGATCCGCTTTTCCAACGGTTACACTGTATACAGCCATAATCAGCTCTATGGCAAATGGGTTATCAGGAATGCCTATAACTACCCAAAAACGAACAGACAGCTCAGATTTGCTGTGCATAACGAAAAGAAATCTGCGCTTCTTTACAGCTCATCAGATATCGAAGTAATACGGGATGAGGAAGTGCACCTGCACCCGTTTATCCAGCGTGCAGGTCCTGATGTATTAAATGATTCAGTGACGCCTGAGCAGCTTATTGAACGTATTAACAGCAAGAAATTCAGCGGCAGAAGATGGACAGCCCTTTTGCTTGATCAGGGGTTTGTCGCAGGAAACGGCAATTACCTGCGCAGCGAGATTTTATTTAAAGCAGGCATTCACCCCTCGCTCCGCCCGAAAGACTGTACAGAGGAGCAAATACAGGCGGCTGCTGAAGCCATTATTCAGCTTTCTGTCCAATCCTATGAGACAGGCGGGATTACAAATGACCTTGAGCTTGCGAATCGTCTAAAAGCTGAAGGTAAAAAACGGCCGCAGTATAGACACTGGGTGTTTAACCGTGCCGGACAGTCCTGCCGGATTGATGGGACCCCAATCGAAAAGATTGTGGCTTCTTCAAGAAGGCTTTACTTCTGTCCGACGTGCCAAAGGATTGAGGATACACATTGAAAAAATTGATTTTATTTTTATTCATTGCAGGGGTTGCCGGCTGGCTGATCTACCGGGAACTCGAGCATCGTGAAGAACTGCGGAACCGTCCACTGCCTCAGGGCCTGCACCCCATCGTTCAGAAAAAAAGTGATGAACTGGTTGAGCGGGCATCCGAACAGGATATTCAGATTATTATTACAGACGGCTTCCGTTCCTTTGAGGAGCAGGATGAAATCTACGCACAGGGCAGGACGCGCGAAGGAAGTATTGTGTCCTATGCACAAGGCGGTGAATCCTATCACAACTACGGCCTCGCGATTGACTTCGCCCTTCAGACTGAGGACGATGTGATTTGGGATCTTGAATACGATGGCAATGGAAACGGTGAGTCAGACTGGATGGAAGTGGTCGAGATCGCTAAAGACCTCGGCTTTGCCTGGGGCGGTGATTTCAGAGGATTTAAGGATTATCCTCATTTTGAAATGCGGTTTGGGTTATCGATTCGCGAGCTGAAGCGCGGGGAGCGGCCTGATGAGGGACCTGTGGTTTATTGAATAGTGCGTATAGAGGATCTGAAGCGGGCGGGCAGGGTGACCGTAAAATGCTGGCACGTGACCTGAGTTTTTTGCGACCTGACCCGAAAATTTCACAACGTGACCTGAAATTTCACAGTTAAGCATATTGTGACCCGAAAAATTGAAAACGTGACCTCAGTTTGACTAAAGGTGACCTCAATTTCAGCGACTATGACCTCAAATTGCATGCGATCATCCCTTCGAATGTGGCCAGCCCTATCCTCTGCAATACAAACGAAAAAACGGTCATTCCACATCCGGAATGACCGTTTTTATTAACTGATAATTGAACGTACTTCATCAATCCTGTTGATCCGGTAGTCCGCCTGAGCAGCTTCTTCATCAGTGCCGAACCCGTATGTACAGTAAATCACAGGGATATCATGTTCTTTTGCAGCTTCTATATCAGAATAACGATCGCCCACCAGATAGGCTTCGGATTTTCCGAATCTCTCAAAATTAGCCGCTAACACTTCTCCCTTTTTCTCACCATGAATCGTACCAAGACAGATCGGCTGTGAAAAATAATGCCTGATGCCCTGTGAATCGAGAATCATATCAAGATAATGCGTTCCGCAGTTTGATGCTGTAGAGAGCGTATGACCATCTTCCTTCAACTGTTGCAGCGTTTCTTTTACACCGGGAAACAAAAGGTCTTTCCCTTTTACCAGCTGATCAAGGAATTCGCTTCTCCGCCGTCTGATGATTGTAATCTCCTGGGGAGAAGCGTCCGGCACTACTTTTGCCCAAAAGGCGCTGCCTGTCAGTCCGTAGGCAGACTGAAGCGTTTCTTTGGACGGCTCCTGGATATGAGGCATGTCTTCTACTGCCAGATGCAGAGCCTGAAGTAAATAGTCTGTGGAATCAATGATGGTGCCATCAAGATCAAATAATATCAGTGCCACATTCTTTTCCTCCTGTTTAAGTCATTTTTTATTATTATTGCATACTTTTGCTGAGAAGGAAAAAAATGAGCGAATGTTCACAATACTTTCCTATTCTTGATGGCTACTCTATTTGCACTGCTCGATTCCCGGACTTTTCGTTTTTTCAAGCCGTTCAAAATAATCCTTGATGATCGTTTCATCTGAGTGCGGAATGTATTCTCCCTTTACAATCTGTGCGCCGTTAATACAGCCGCTCGTCAGCAGAATGACATCTCCTTCTTCAGATTGGGCGAGCGCCTTTAGCACGCCTTCTTTTCTCGTTAAAGAAGTAAAGATGGACTGATCATATGGATTTTTGAATCCGGTCATCACCTGATCAACCACTTTTTGCGGATCATGGTCACCGGGATGGTCAACAGTGACAATAATGCTGTCAGCCTGTCCTTCTGCAGTCCCAGCCATCTTAGGCATCTTATTAAAATCGCGAATGCCAATCCCTGCGATCATGGCAATCATGTTGTTATGCGGCAGTTTTTTAGCCTCAATCAGCAGACTGTTCAGGGCAACCGGCGTATGAGCGTAATCAATGATAATCTTACGTCCGCCGTATTGCTCGATGACCTGAAAACGTCCTTTTGGATTTTCAATATTTTTCAGAACAGGAATGATTTCATTCAGTTCCAGACCATGGTGCAAAGCAGTTCCAATTGCACTCAGCAGATTGTGTACGTTGTAATTACCATAGACGGATGAGTTCACTAGATAAGACTGACCATTTACAATCAGCTCAAACATCGTGCCTTCTTCTGACACGTGGCAGTTATCTGCAATCAGATCGGCCCCTGAGTGACGGTCCAGACTGCAGGTGATCAGATCCCCCGTAAACCGCTCAACAAGATCTCTTCCCATCTCATCATCAATATTGACAACGGCTGTGTGCGCCTGATCAAAGAGCTTCATTTTCGCTTCTTTGTAGCGTGCAAATGTCTTATGGTATTCAAGATGTTCAGTGGAAATATTCGTGTGAATGGCTGTATCAAATTCTATGCCCGCCACTCTTTTCTGATCAATCGCAATGGAAGAGACCTCCATCACTACTGCATCATTCTGCCTGTTCACGAGCTCACTGAAAATCGCGTGCAGATCTGATGCTTCCGGTGTAGTCGGCGTGCTCTTTTTGTAGACTATCTCTTCTTGCGAGGAGAAAATGCCATTGGTCCCAATCGAACCGGTTTTAATCCCGCATTGTGTCAGCAGTGATTTCACAAAAGCAGCGACAGTTGTCTTTCCATTTGTACCTGTTACACCGATCGTTTTGATTTTACGATCAGGCTCACGGTAAAAATGAATAGAGAACTGAGCGAGCGCCTCCCTGTCATCTTCGACTAAGCCAAATGAACAATCCGGATAGCGTGCAGCTGCGCGTTCAATCAGCTTTTGATCGGTACCAATAATGACTGAAGCACCGTTTAAGACCGCTTCTTCTAAATGATGATGGCCATTTGAATGTTCACCCTTCATACAGAAAAAAGCACTGTCCTTCTTTATTTGTCTTGAATCGTAGCTAATATGTGTTACCTGCTTTACCGGGTCGTTATAATAAGCAGTTATAAATGAGAATTCATTTAAATGAATAAGCATGTGTCATCCCCTGTCTTTTTATTCTGATACCTGTCCTTTCCCCTAAATTCGACAGAAAATGCATATGTGCTTATATTTAGTTCAATTGATGTGCTAAATGTGAAATTAGACGTCAGCCATTATCACACTCACAAACCATCAGCACATTTCCATCCGGATCTTCAAACGTAAAGAACTCCCCAAATTCGATCTCACCAATATTATCTGCTTCAAAATCCTGAACATACGTATAACTCTCCTGAATATCAGTTGTATTAAAGTGAAATAATGGTGCCCGGTGTTTACGGTACTTTTTATATATTTTCTGATCCAGTACAAGATTATGACCATCCTGCAGCCTGAGTACATAGAGATGTCCGTTAACAATTTCTTCTGTCGGTTCAATGCTTAATAGTCCGCAATACCAGTCCCTTGCTGATTCGACATCTTTTACAGGGATAAATGTTGCACCAATTTTCGGCTGAATCGGGTTCTTCATACGTGTTCCTCCTTTATCGTCATTGAGTACCATTTCCTTACATACAGCAGATTCTCCTCCTTCTCTGTTCAATTTCTGCGAAGTGTTTTAAGATAGATAAAAAAGTGAAATTCCGGAGGGTATTATGACAGTCATCAGAAAAGCAAATGCAGCCGATATTCCGGCGATGAACGACATCTACAACCAGGCGGTGCTTGATACCGTCGCAACATTTGATTTAAATCCACATACGATTGAACAGCGCACAGACTGGTTCAGCCGTTACCAGGACCGCTACCCGCTCTTTACTGCAGAAATTGATGGAGAGGTTGCAGGTTACGGCAGTCTGAGTCCGTTTCGCGATAAAGAAGCTTATAAAGATACAGTAGAGCTATCCATTTACTTATCACCGCGTTTTCAGGGCAACGGACTTGGAAAGAAAATGATGAATGTATTAATCGAAGAAGGGAAAAAACGCGGTTTCCATACGATTATCAGTGGGATCACTGGCGGAAACGAAGTAAGCGTCCGTCTTCATGAGCGATTTGGATTTGAGTTTGTAGGGAATTTTAAAGAGGTTGGTCATAAGTTCGGGGAATGGCAGGATGTGCATTTTTATCAGCTGATTTTGAAGTGAAGTGGTGCGGCTGGGGACCGAGGCCGGACGATGTTAAAAAGTGATGCGGAGACGGGCGATTAATTGGATCACCTTTTGATTTTTATGTATCAGCACGATAGATAATTGATTCATCTTTCAAATGATTTGATACACCCCCGGTTCAGCACAGGATAATTGTTACATCAATCTTCATAATTGGATCACCAAACGAATTAATTCTATCACCTCCAGGACTAATTGAATGCGCCTGATCCATCGAAAAAAAAGCGGAAGCACCACGCTTCCGCTTTTTACTATACCTATATATCCATTTTCACGCCGTAGATCTCAAACCATTCATCGAGCTGAACAAGATAGGCGATCAGCTGTGGGCCTTTCATCAGCTGCCCGAACCACGGAACTTTAAATGAAGCACCGTCTGTCTGGATCAGCTCCTCGAGTTTGCTTCGCTCGAAAAGTTCAGGCAGAACCGAGCTGCTGTTTGCAATACGACCTTTGAGCATCTGTTTTACCGCTTCTGTGTAAGCGGGATGGTACGTTTTTGGATAAGGACTCTTCTTACGGTAAAGGACTTCGTCAGGCAGCAGCCCCTCGAGTGCTTTGCGCAGAATGCCCTTCTCACTGCCGCCGAGCTGCTTCATGCGCCATGGAATGTTCCAGGCGTACTCTACGATTCTATGGTCGGCAAACGGCACGCGTACTTCAAGTCCTGCCGCCATACTCATACGGTCTTTGCGGTCCAACAGTGTGGTCATAAAACTGATCATATTGAGGTACGCCATTTCCCTGCGCTTTTGTGTAATAAGTGTTTCCCCTTCCTGCTGGGGTGTTTCCACTCTGATTGCGCGGCTTTGGTCAAGCAGGTACTGCTCAAGCTCAAGCTTTTTATGCCAGTCAGGAAGCATGAATGCTTCTCTTTCCTTTACAGAAGTAATCCACGGAAAACCCTCATTCATTAAAAGCCTTTCCTGCTGAAACCACGGATACCCGCCGAAGATCTCATCTGCGCATTCCCCGCTGAGTGCGACGGTAAAATCCTTTTTAATCTGCTCACAAAACCATAATAAAGAAGAGTCAATATCAGCCATCCCGGGCAGGTCACGGGCACGCACGGCATCCTTCAGTCTTCCTGCAAGCTCAGCCTGCGAAATGACCCGGTCATGATGAGCAGAAGAAAGGTGAGCTGACATCTTTTGAATCCATGGTCCGTCATCACTTGGCTTAAAGAGATCCGGCTGGTAATGCAGATCATTCTCCTCATAGCTGATTGAACACGAATGAAGCTTTTCTTCAATCTGTAGGGCGGCTGCCGCACTGATTGCACTTGAATCCACACCACCAGATAAAAACGTGCAGATCGGCTTATCAGATACGAGCTGTCTGCTGACTGTATCTTCAAAAAGCTCTCTCAAATATACCGCTGTTTCCTGCTCAGTATGCGGATGGTTTTCACTTTTCACATTCCAGTAACGCCACTTTTTTAAACCGGACCTTGTATATTTAAATGCATAAGCCGGTCTGAGTTCTTCTATTCCTTTAAAGACACCGCTCCCAGGCCTGCGAGACGGGCCCATACTGAGTAATTCCTGCAGACCTTCAAGTGTGATCAGAGCCTGCTGATCCGGGTGCGCGAGAATTGCTTTCAGCTCTGACCCAAAGAGAAGTTCACCTTCTTTTTCCGCATAAAAAAACGGCTTCACCCCAAGTCTGTCCCGTGCCCCAAAGCACACTTCCCGCTTGTGATCCCAAACCGCAAAAGCAAATATTCCGTTAAAATACTTCGGACAATTTTCTCTCCACTCAATATAAGCCCTCAGTACAACCTCCGTGTCAGATCTTGTTGAAAATAAATGCCCGTTTCTTTTTAATTCAGCTCTGATTTCATCTGTATTGTATAGTTCTCCGTTGTAGATTAATGTGTACTCTCCCGATTCTGTTTTGACACTCATCGGCTGCGCTCCGCCTGCAGGATCAATGACTGTAAGACGGGTATGTCCGAATAATGCATGATGCATGGATTTGATGCCAAAAGCATCAGGACCTCTTTTATGAAGGGTCCTGACCATCTTTTCAATCGTCTCCCATTCACTTGTCAGCGGACGTTTCCAGCTGATCCAGCCAGTAATGCCACACATAAACCCCACCGCCTTTCACCAGGCATTATATGCGCGGGGTTAGCGGATTAGAACGTATAGCGGGCTACCTGTTCGCCATCAACCATAAAACCTGGCACTTCTTTAAAGCCCATTTTTGTATACAGATCTCTGGCAAATGTATTTTCAGGCTCATAGGAAAGCGTCAGCGTTGCGTGACGCTCTTCTTTACGCTGTCTGATCTCTTCAATAACCCGCTCAATGGCTGCTTTGCCATAACCCTTCCCCTGATATTTCTCATCAATCATCATTCTGTACATCCAGTATTCACCGTCATCTTCATCAATTCCGTACAAAGTAAAGCCGACCATTTCATCATCTGCATAGATGCCCTGTGCGTGAAATCCGTCAGGCAGAAAATTCAGCTGTGCGAGTGAGACCGCATTGGATGCCACAAAGGTTTGCTGATCTTCTCTTACTTTCAGGCTGATTGCCTGGAGCCAGTTATCTTTATCGATTTTTTTGAGATAGATCATTTTGATTCCCCCTCTTTATAAGCTTTGATTAGTTCATCGACCGGGATCCCGTCTATTGTCATCCCGGATATGTCACAGTTTTCAAGTTTAACGTTGGACAAATTCGCTGTTCTGAAAAGAGTGCCACTTAAATCGGTGAACCAAAATGTAGCATGTTGAACGGTTGAATCCGCTAACAGGCTGTCAGATAAATTCACATTTTGAAATTTCGATTCCTGCATGGCAGCATTTGATACAGATAATGACCTGATATTTGCATCTGCCACTTTCACTTGCGGTGCTGTAAGAGAAATCAATTCTGCGTGCGAATAATCCTGATCCTGCCTATGGAAATACTCTTTTGTTACAGCCCCGCTATCAGGACGTTTCTTTTCAAACATGAGCTCCTCTGTTTCCCATACACACTCATATCCTGCCGCTTCATAAAAATAACGATTGTTGATCTGCCTGGCTGATGTTTCAAGCTGCCAGCGTGTAATGTCAGGATACATATCTTCTATGACACGGATCGCTTCTTTACCATACCCTTTCCCCTGAAGGTCAGGGTGAATGAAAATCCGGTCGACCCTTGCATAACCAGAAGCCGGAACGGTCAATATCACTCCGCCGATTAAGCGGTCACCTTCGTATATCCCGTATGTATCAAGGTGCGTCACCATATAAGTCATCATATCTTCTGAGTCATATCCCGGCGGCCGTATATTCGCATCTTCTTCCCTATCAGCGAGCCACAGATCAGCTTCTTTACTGAAAACTGCTGAAGATAATGCTGTAAGCTCCCTTACCATTGATTCCTCTGCTTTTACTAATTTTATTTGACTTTCCATTCAATATTTCCCCCATTAAAAAAGGCAGCGCAAAAGAGCGCTGCCGTCCCTTTGTTTTGTTTTACACGCTCTTATCCATACACCCGATCAGTCTTTCTTCAATATCGGCTGCGAGTGTTTTAATGTCTTCATCTTCTACCATCTGAATCAGAGAAGTCGGTTTTGGCATGCCTATTTTTGTTGTACCATTTTCGTCATACACCACCATCTTACATGGCAGAAAATAGCCCGCGAGCAAATTCTTTTCAAGTACATTTTTTGCTTCTTTCGGGTTACATACTTCAAGCACATGAAACGTCTGTTCAAAGTCCAGTCCTTTTTCCTGCAGCTTGTTTTTAATATCAAACTGCCATAGAACCCCGAATTGTTCCTCTTTCAGATTGTTCTCAAGTGTTGTCATTGCTTCTTCAACTGACTGCTTTGTTTCCACTGTGTAATGAAACATGATAGGTCCCCTTTCTGAATGTAAGTCACATCCTTACAATACCCTTATGAGTATTAATTAATCAGAAATCAGGGCACGCTTTTTCTTTAGCAGCTGCTGAAATTCCAGATCAAGTTCCGGATTTGGCTCTATACTCAGACGGCTCAGCACTTCAGTTATTTTCGTTTCAATCTTTAATAATTCATCCGCAGTATCATTTTGTTTTTTCGGTTCATGCTGCGTAAATTCCTGCAGGTTTCCATCAAAAATCGTCAGCCTGCCATTTTTAATCTCAAGCACTCTTTCTGCAAGCTTCGCAACCATTTTCCGGTCATGCGAAATAAATAATACGGTTCCACGATAATCCTTTAACAGTTCTTCAAGCGCTTCAACTGCGTCAATATCAAGGAAATTGGTAGGCTCATCCATCACGAGCACATTTAAATCACTGACAAAGATCTTAGCAAACGCGACTTTTACCCGCTCCCCACCAGAGAGAACGTGAACCGGTTTGAACACGTCATCTCTGTAAAAATGTAGCCGTGCCAGAATTGTTCTCACAATATCTTCAGTCTGAATCGCATCTTCCATTACATTTTCAAGAATAGTTTTATCAGGTTTCAGGATATCAAGGTTCTGACTGAAGTAACCGAATTTAACTGCCGGTGAAACAGTGATTCCTTCTCGCCTTGCAAGAATCGATTTGATCAGCGTTGTTTTTCCGGTTCCGTTCCCCCCGATCAGCGCAGTTTTCTGACCACCCTTCAGATAAAAAGGCTGCATATCAAATAGTCTCTTACTGCCTGCTTTCATGACTTGCTCCTCAAACCTGATAATCGGTCTGCCTTTCATATCAGATTCATTCGGCAGCGTCATTTTTATGGGCGGTGCTTCTTTCGGGCGCTCCACCTTTTCCATCTGCCCCAGCCTTGTTTCAAGTGCTTTTGCAGTCTGCCTCAGCTTTTTCTGCTTTTTTGCAAAGTAGGGCTTTGCATTTTTATGTTCAGAAGCTGTGCCATCAGTCGGTTTTTTTGTTGCACGTCTAGCCCGCTTTTCCTTTTCTTCGATCGCATCCTCAAGCTGTTTTTTCTTCCGCTCGTATTGCTCATGTGCTGCTTCTGCCTGGCGCACTTCAAGCTGCTTTTGATCAGCATAATCCTGATAATTACCTTTGTACTCCTTCAGGCTGCCGTCGCTGATTTCCCAGATTTTTGTACAAAGCAGGTCTAGAAATGTACGATCATGCGAAACCAGCACCATCGATCCCTTAAAGCGTTTAAGATGCTGTTCAAGTGTACGCACACGTTCCACATCAAGATTTGTAGTCGGTTCATCGGCAAGCAGTAATTCAGGATCCTCGGCAAATGCCTGATTAATATAAGCCTGCGTTACTTCGCCACCGCTTTGAACGGTATCTGTATTTTTCAGCTGTGGAAGAAGCGTAATGTGGCCATTTCTAAAGATCTCTCCTGCATCCGGCTTCAACTGCCCACTGATCAGGTGTAAAAGAGTGGATTTACCTGAACCGTTTTTTCCGACTAGCCCGATCCGGTCACCTTTTCTAATTTCAAGTTCTTTTATCTGAAATAGCTCTCTTTCCCTGACTGAATAGCTTATATCTTTAATCTGGCAAAGTATTGTCATAAAATCATCCCCTGTTTTCATCATGACGGGGACAAAAAATGCCCCCTATCCGTTTACCGAATAGGAGGCATGGGCATACGCAAATAGACCACGGCAGCTGCCGCGATACGTATTAACCCGATGAGAAATGCCTAATCCTATTTGGAAAACGGATGATCAGTACGAAGACAGACTGGTTGCGTTTGTCTTTCATCACTGCATTCATCTTTGTTTTCAAAAATAGAATTAGTTCCACATTCTCCCGGGTCACCCTTCCGTTGTTTGTTAGCTTAATCTTATGGGAAGCAGTTATTTTTTGTCAAGTGGGTTTTTGGAGGACGTTCAGGAGATTACCTTTTAAGTTCAGAACATTTTGTGGCTGGTTCATGACATTACTTTGGTGGTTCAGGAAATTTCAACAGGGGTCCCTGAGATTAACAAGGCTGTTCATGAAATCATGCCATTTAACCTGCATAACTCCCCAACCATTTACCGCAAAAAAATCCGGATCCCCGGAAATTAAAGTTCCAGGATCACCAGATCGTTTTTACAATAAAATATCCAGCCAGATTTTGATGGCAGTCGCTAAAATAATCAGCGCCAGCAGAATCTGCAGTATTTTTGTATTCATATTTTTACCCAATTTAGCACCAAGAGGCGCTGCGATCAGGCTAGCAATAACCATGACCAGTGCAGGCAGATAGTCGACCTGGCCAGTTGTCACTTTACCGATTGTTGTCCCGATTGACGCAATAAAGGTAATTGCAAGTGATGAAGCGATTGTAACACGCGTTGGAATTTTAAGTACAACCAGCATAATCGGCACAAGTAAAAATGCCCCCGCTGCACCAACAATCCCTGCACTAATCCCCACAATAAAGGCTAGCACTGCTGCAAGCCATTTATTAAAAGTGATCTGATCAAAAGGAATATCCTCACGACCCTTTTTAGGTACAAACATCATAACTGCTGCGATCAGCGCGAGTATACCATATACAGTATTAATGGCAGCTTCAGACATTGCATCCGAACCGACACCGCCGATCAGACTTCCGATCAGGACGCTGATTCCCATATAGATGATCAATGTTTTGTTCAAATAACCGCCTTTACGATAAGCCCACACACCGCCGATTGTGGCAAAGAATACCTGAACCGCCGAAATTCCTGCAACCTCGTGAGCTGAAAATGCTGCCAGTCCGAATAAAGGCGGAATATAAAGCAGCATTGGATATTTGATAATTGATCCGCCAATGCCCAGCATGCCGGAAATATAAGAACCGACAAATCCGATTAGAAATAATACGATAAATAATTCAATACTCAAACCTTACACCTCCCGGCTGTCCTTTTGGATTTAGATAAACAGATTCACATTCCCGTCTTCTGCATCTGCCAGGTAAGCTGCAACGCCTGCATATTCAATTTCTTCAAGCAATTCTTCTTTATGAAGACCTAATAGATCCATTGTCATTGTGCATGCTACAAGCTTTACATCCTGCTCCTGCGCCATTTCAATCAGGTTAGGCAGTTCCATTGCATTATGCTTTTTCATAACGCCTTTAATCATTTTTTGTCCAAGACCGCCAAAGTTCATTTTAGAGAGCCCCATTTTATCTGCACCCTTAGGCATCATTTTTCCAAACATTTTTTCCATACCGCTCTTCTGGATTTCAACATCTCCATCTTTACGGAGCGCATTCAGTCCCCAAAAAGTGTGGAATATCGTTACTTCATGATCATAAGCTGCTGCTCCGTTTGCAATAATATAAGCAGCCATCGCTTTATCGTAGTCACCGCTGAATAATACAATCGTTGTTCTTTTCTTTTCCATGAATTAAAATCCTCCTAAGATTAATTACCCCATAGGGTATATTGTATTTCAAAAAAATTACCTGCTTTTCACAAGCAGGTTCACCGCTTCCTTGATTACATCATCCGGTTCGCGATCGTCGTCTTCTCTTGCTTCTCTGACACACGATACCAGGTTTTCACTCACGACTAATCCAATTGTCCGGTCAATGGCTGTGCGGATTGCTGAAAGCTGTGTGACAACATCCTTACAATCTTTTTCTTCTTCCATCATTGCAAGTACACCGCGAAGCTGACCTTCTACTCTTTTTAACCGGTGAACTGATTGTTTTGAGTAATCCATGAAGTGAACCTCCCTTGCTTGTTCATAATTGATTACACGACTCATAATATACCCATTGGGGTATAAAGTCAAGGGGTGTGATTGACTTTTTTCTGGTCTTGTTTTCATACAAAAATATAGTCTATAATATAGGATCTTGGACTGCCCTAAATCGTTTCGCTGCGCTTCAGGCGGAGGCTTTCCGAGCGGTGGTCGCTGAGCCTCCTCGGCTTCGCCTGCGGGGTCTCAGCTGTCCCACTAATCGCTCCGGAGTCCCCGCCTTCCGCTCCGCTGCACTTAGATTATAAAATAAATAATGTTTTAGATAAAAAATGAACTTTTTATATCGGTTTTTCAAAAAGTTAAGTTTTTAAAGACTATTTTAGTAGTTGAGCCACTGGAAAATCACAGCAAAATAATTTAAGAGCCTGGGGCATTGTCCCAGGCTCTTAATGAGTTAGATCGATAATCCTTCTATCGCAGTTTTTAAGTTTTTGCGGATTGTCATGCCTTCGAATTTGATGCCGATTTCAACGACTGCCTGGGCGATTTCGGGGCGCAGACCGGTCAGGATCGTTTGAACGCCGATCAGTTTGAGTGAGTCAATGACTTGGGACAGTTCATTTGCTACCATCGTGTCTACCGTTGGAACGCCTGAAAGGTCCAGAATTAAAGTGGAATTCCGAAGTTCAATACACTTGTGAAGTGCGACTTCCTTCAATATTTTTGCGCGCTCATCATCAAGTTCTCCGATCAGCGGCAAAATGGCAACATGATCATTTAAGCCGACGACAGGTACTGAATATTCCATGACGCTGCTTTGGGCTTTTTTCATATATTGTCGGTAGTCTTCTACATATGCCATACAGAATTCCCGTCCTGCTTTATTGATAACCGGCTCAATATTGAAGTTGATTTCTGTAATTTCTTCAGCAGTAAAATTGAATTCAGCCTGCTTTTCTGTCATCAGCTCCCATATGAGCATTCTCAGCTGGGAAAGGATGCTGAGTCCGTCATCAAGGTCAATGCCCCGCTGCACAGCTGATTCACCGGTTTTACGGGCCCAGTCTATTACCTGTTCCTCAAGTCCTGACGCATCATTTTGCTGTATAGCTGTACCGATATAGGAAATCAGATCGCTTTGCAGGTCAAGCAGTTTTTGTTCATCGTTTTTCGACAGTAACAAGTCAGGGCTTCCCCCATCAAGCTTCATTGCTAATTCGTGTCTTTTTTCAAGTATGTACGAACCGAGTTGCTCATAAGCCTTCATTCACGCTTCCCTCCCTGGTGTTGTCGAATCTTTACATATAATGTTCTCCTATTTCAACTGAAAAGTAAATGCTAATTATTATATAGACAAACGAAATAGTTTACCCCATACTTTTTACATAGGTAAAGATCAGAAAGAAGGTTCGTTATGCTTCGTAATCGTAATGTATGGATCCTGCTTGCAGGTGAGTTTATTGCAGGGGTTGGATTGTGGCTTGGTATTATTGGGAATCTGGAGTTTATGCAGGAAAAAGTTCCATCTGATTTTGTAAAATCACTGATTCTTGGCGCCGGACTTTTAGCAAGTATTCTAATCGGACCGCTTGCCGGCAGGCTGATAGATCAACTGCATAAGAAAACTGTCATGCTTGCTTCAGGATTTGTCAGGGCAGTGAGCGTTATTTTTATGTTAATTGCGATCCAGCAGGATTCAATTGTCTGGATGATTGTCTTTTTAGTTTTTATACAGGTGGCTGCGGCTTTTTATTTTCCCGCTTTACAAGCTGCACTTCCGCTCGTCGTCGCTGAGAGAGATCTTCTTCAGCTAAATGGCATTCATATGAATGTAGCGACATTATCAAGGGTGCTCGGTACAGCGATCGCAGGTGTACTGGTCGTTCAGCTCCCTCTATCTAATGTCTATCTATTGTCGCTCGTGTCCTATCTTATTTTGTTCGGATTGACATGGCTGCTTGTTATTGAGGAACACCAGCCTACGCGTCTTCCTTCTGAAGGGAAAAAGAGCGCCGGGTTTAAGGAAGTTTTTCCAATTATCAAAGGCTTGCCGATCGTGATGATGACATTGATCTTAACACTTGTACCGCTATTATTTATTGGTGGATTTAACCTGGTGGTGATCAATATTAGTGAGATTCAGGATAGTGCGGCGATAAAGGGATGGATCTACACTGCTGAGGGTATTGCGTTTATGGCAGGCGCTTTTGTCATTAAAAAGCTTGGAGAAGCTTTTTCTCCTTACAGCATTTTATTTACTTTCTCTTTTGTGATCGGCTTCTCTCAGCTGATTTTATTTTTCGCTGAGATTCCGTTTCTTACAATACTTTCGTTTATCATTTTCGGTTTTGCAGTCGGCTGCTTTTTCCCAACCGCTGCAACTATTTTTCAGACGCGTATTCCTAAAGAATTTCATGGGAGGTTCTTTTCATTCAGGAATATGCTTGACCGGATCGTTTTTCAGATTGTCCTTCTGATGACAGGGCTTTTCCTTGATTTAATTGGTCTTGTCTATATGGTGATCGTCTTTGGCGTGTTTTCTCTTGCCCTGACCGGGGTATTTTATATGAGGTTCAACAGACTGCAAAACAGTGAGAAACTTGCAGCAACACCCGGTGGTATGATTAAGTGAAACCTGTAAGGCAGATCATTCGTATAGTATTCAAAGGATGTGACACCATGATTAAGAAACTGACAAATATGTTATCTCCAGGTAAAGGAAAGGTTGATCTGGTATTAGATCAGGATGTGCTGATTCCAGGTGCTCTTATTACGGGAACGTTTTATTTACAGGGGCCGAAGAAGCGGAAAAAAGTATCGCGTCTTGAATGTGACCTGATGGCGTTTGACCCGAAACATTTAAATGAAAAACCTGTTGAAATTGCAACAACAATTTATATGTCAAAGGAAATTGACCGTGATTTTTTCAGGGAAATCCCTTTTTCTTATACGATTCCTGAGCATTTAAAAGATAAAAGTGATCAGTGCCGCTACCGCTTCAGAACGAAGCTGATTTTTGAGGATCAGGTGCAGTATATTGACCATGATGAATTGAAGGCTGAATAATGCAAAACAGGGTGGGACAATAAATGTCTCACCCTTTACTCGTTCCGCTGCGCTTCAGGCGGACGCTTTCCGGACGGTTGTTGCTGAGCCTCCTCGCCTCCTGGCTGCGGGGTCTCAGCTTCCAACTTATCGTCCCAGAGTCGCCGCCTTACGCTCCGCTGCACTAAGTTTTCAAATAGATATAACATCTCATTAATAAAATAGGATTGTTTTGTTTTATATCTCTTTAATACACAGGCGCTTCTTTCAGACGGATTCTCTCAGGACATGTGTAGACGTTGAAAGAGTTTCCTCTGACAAAGCCGACGGTGGTCATGTTCAGTTCTTCTGCGAGATCCAGTGCGCGTTCGGTTGGAGCTGATTTTGAGATAACCATCTCGCAGCCGATTTTTGCGACCTTGAGGAGGATTTCAGATGACAGTCTGCCACTGAAGACGATGACTTTGTTTTTAACGGAAATATCGTTGCGCAGGCAGTGTCCGTATATTTTATCGAGCGCATTGTGACGACCGATATCCATCCGGCTCAGGACAATGTCATCTTCTGTACATAATGCCGCATTATGCACGCCCCCTGTTTCTTTAAAGGTGTCGGCGGAATGCTGCAGCTTTTTCATGAGATTAAAACATTGTTCAGGTTTTAATTTCACACTTTGCTCCGTCATAGTTTTTGCGGTCATTGCATCACTTGCAAAGACAAACCCCTGACGGCTTCCTCCGCAGCATGATGTGATGTAGCGTTTATTTTGCAGAGAACCATAGAGTGGATTAAGGTGATCAGCCATCACATGAATAAATCCGCCTTTTTGATCCAATCTGACCGAGCTGATATCTTTTGCTGAACGGATAACGCCCTCTGCTGTCAGGTATCCTACAGCAAGATCCTCCATATATTCAGGGGAACAGACAACAGTGACAAATTCCTCTCCATTCAGTTTGATCGTCAGCACCTGCTCAGTGACAATTGAATCTTCCACCCAAGATGCTTCCCCATCTGTTACTTTTAAAATCTTTCTTTTTTTCACGGAATCAGCGCTCATCCAGCATCCTTCCCTTTCAAGTAAGAAAAGTCCGGGCTGAGATAGCCCGGACCGACAGCATCAGCTTGTTGCTTCAGCCGGTGCAGCATTTTCTTCACGTATTTTCTTAATATTAACACGGATCAGCAGAGATACAATTAATGCGACGACGAATGCACCTGTAAAAATGTACATGGTCAGGGCATAGCTGTTCGTTGCTTCTTCGATTCTCGTTACAACGCTAGGTCCGACAAGGCCAGCTGCTGCCCAGGCTGTTAAAATGTAGCCGTGGATCGCACCAAGCTGTTTTGTACCAAACAGGTCTCCAATGAATGCAGGAATTGAAGCAAAGCCTCCACCATAACAAGACAGGATAACGAAAATTAAAATCTGGAAAATAAGCGCATTTGTGACGTTTGGTAAGAGAACAAATGCTGCGATTTGTAAAACAAAAAATGTAGTATACGTATTAGGGCGGCCGATATAATCTGAAGCGGAAGCCCACCCAAGCCTTCCAAGCCCGTTAAACACACCCATGATCCCTACCATTATAGCAGCTGCTCCAGCGGTCATACCTGCAATGGATTGAGCCATTGGAGAAGCTACTGAGATAATGGCGATTCCGCATGTTACATTGATGAAAAGCATAATCCACAGCGCCCAGAAACGAACTGTCTTAACAGCTTCATTTGCTGTCAGTTGAGCAAGATCTCCAGTATCTTTGTTTTCCTCTTTTTCTTTCTTTTCTTCCTGCGTCATACCCTTAGGCACATAATCAGCAGGTGGTTTTTCAAGATAAAGAGAAGAACTGAACATAACTACAAAATAGATGGCACCAAGTAAATAAAATGTTCCTGAAATACCGATGTTGTTAATTAACGCTTCCATAACCGGACTTGCAATCATTGACGCAAAACCAAACCCCATGATGGCAAGACCAGTTGCCAGTCCGCGTCTGTCCGGGAACCATTTGACCAGTGTAGAAACCGGTGTAATATAACCGATCCCTAGTCCAATACCACCAAGTACACCATAAAAGAAATACAGCAAGTACAGATTTCCGATTCCATCTGCAAATCCAGACCCGATCATCCCGAGTCCAAAACTGATTGCTGCAATCATTCCGGATTTTCTTGGACCATGTTTTTCAACAAAGTGTCCCATAAAAGCAGCTGAAAGACCTAAAAATAAGATTGCGATACTAAAAATCAGGGCAATATCACTTGCTGCCCACCCATGCTTTTCATTTAATGGGTTTGAAAATACACTCCATGAATAAACAGAACCGATTGAAATATGAATTCCTACCGCTGACGCAGCAATCAGCCAGCGGTTTTTAAGCTTTTTTCCAGCCATTGTTGTTCCCCCTCAATTTATTCCCCGGGCTTTTGCGCCCGGGGCGTTGAATTATGATTTTTTGTTTAAGAAGTAGAGCGGAATTGCTGCTAGTGCAAGCCCTGCAGGCACAAGCCAGCTGCTCTTACTGGAGGAACGCGACTCATTTTTCGCAGGAGACGGACCACCACTCAGCTCATGATATTCAGTAGTGAAAATATCACCATTCCAGTCTTCGTTTTCTTCTTGTTCACTGTCATCCTCCATTTTCTGATCTTCAGGCTTTTGAGTTGTTCGCTCATAATCATCCTGCTTTACGCCAAGCCCTTTTAAAAATGCTGCACCTACTGCCATCGCACGTTTTACTTCCGGATCATTCAGTGAACGAAGAAGGGTGAAGTACCCTTTCTGTTCGCGCTTTTCATCGAGCTCTGCAACTTTAGCAATACCTGCATTCACTTTCAGAATCAGCGGTTCAAGCTGCTGGACATTCAGTGTACCGAGCGTACCAACCATTAAAAGAAGATTTTTAATACTGTTAGTTGTTTCTTTAGAATCAAGTGTTTTGACGATCACATCAAGCACTTTATCCCCTTCTGCAAATAGTGAAGTGCCCATATCAAGCACACCTCTTTTTTGCATATGCTCAATCATGTCAAAGATCTCATGGATCGCATCTTTGTTTTCAAGGAGCCGTGTTTTCAGTTCCTCTAAATCTCTTTGGCGGATTTCTTCTTCACTGATTTCCATACGGTGAATTACTTTTGTCGCTTTAGCCACGCTTAGACGCCTCCTTCCGAAGTTTCACAAGGTCTCCAGGGAACACGTAGTCTTTACGTGCCCACTTCTTATCCACTCTGACGCCAAGCTGCGGCTGAGGGTTACCGTTTCTGTGATTCGTTCTTGGAATCGGTCTTTCACCTTTTGGCTTCAGTACTTCCATCTTTGCGCTGATTTCCTTATAAGCAGGTGTATCCGTGTCTTTATCTGCCTGTGAGCTGGTCAGATAGTTAATCGCACCTTCTGCGTTATCGTTCATTGGCAGATAGACTTCTTTTCCTTTTACGCGGTCAGTGACCAGACACTCTACCTTCACAGCGCCGTATGGTGACGTGAGTCTGACAAGCGTGCCATCTTCCAGTCCCCGATCTTTCGCCAGCTCTTCAGATACTTCCAGGAAGACGTTAGGCGTTTTTGAAGCAATTCCTTCTGACTTATAAGTCATGTTGCCTTCATGGAAATGTTCAAGCAGACGGCCATTATTGACGTGAATATCATACTCCTCTTCAAATTCAAGCGGCTTTGTCCAGTCCACCGGGAACAGTCGTGCTTTTCCATCCGGGAACGGGAAGTCTTCAAGGAATAGAAGCGGTGAGTCAGTACCATCAGCTGCAACAGGCCATTGAAGGCTCTTGTATCCTTCCAGACGCTCATATGTGACACCTGCGTATAGCGGTGCAAGTGATGCAGCTTCCTCCATGATTTCACTTGGATGCGTGTAGTTCCACTCTGCACCGAGACGGTTTGCAAGGTCCTGAATAATTTCCCAGTCAGGTCTTGAATCGCCAAGCGGCTCAAGTGCCTGATACAGACGCTGCACACGTCTTTCAGTGTTGGTAAATGTACCGTCCTTTTCAAGACTCGGGCTTGCAGGCAGTACCACGTCTGCAAATTCTGCCGTTTTCGAAAGGAAGATATCCTGTACAACGAAGAAATCGAGCTTTTCAAATGCTTCGTGCACATAGTTGATGTTAGAGTCGACAATACCCATGTCTTCACCCTTCAGGTACATCATCTTCAGGTTGCCGTCATGGATCGCATCGATCATCTCATGGTTGTTGAGGCCAGGTTCAGCAGGAATGGTTGTATTCCATGCTTTTTCATATTTCGTTCTGACGTCATCATCAGCCACTTTTTCATAACCAGGGAAGCGGTCAGGCATGCTGCCAAAGTCACTGGCTCCCTGTACGTTGTTGTGACCGCGCAGCGGATAGCTTCCTGCACCAGGCTTACCATAGTTACCTGTGATTAACAGCAGGTTGGAGATCGCTGTACTCGTATCACTTCCGCCTGAGTGCTGGGTAACACCCATTGCCCAAAGGACTGAGGTTGTTTTCGCATTGTGTACTTCTTCAGCAATCTGGATTAGTGTTTCTTTTGATAAGCCGGTTGCTTCTGAAGCATAGTCCAGTGTGAATTTTTCAAGACTGTCTACATATTCCTGAAGGCCATTAACACGGTTATTCAGGAACGTTTCATCCGCCCAGCCCTGATCAACAATATACTTTGTAACTGCTGACAGCCATACGAGGTCTGATCCAGGCTTCGGCTGGAAAAACAGGTCCGCGCGATCTGCCATTTCATGTTTTCTAATATCAGATACGAGTAAACGCTGTCCGTGAAGCTTATGAGCACGCTTCACACGGGTAGCGAGAACGGGATGTGATTCAGCTGTATTCGATCCGACAATCAGCACAAGTCCTGCCTGGGCGATATCAGTAATCGAACCTGAGTCACCGCCGTGGCCAACCGTTCTGAAAAGACCCATTGTTGCAGGTGTCTGACAGTATCTTGAACAGTTATCCACGTTATTTGTCCCGATGACACCACGCGCAAGTTTCTGCATGACGTAAGACTCTTCATTCGTGCATTTAGAAGAACTGATGAAAGCCATTGAGTCTGCACCATTGTTTTTCTTATGCTCTTTCATTTTTGAAGCAACCAGATTCAGCGCCTCATCCCATTCAGCTTCTCTGAATGCGTCTCCTTCACGGATCAAAGGTTTCGTAATTCTTGATTCACTATTAACGAAATCCCAGCCGAACTTACCCTTCACACACGTAGAGATTCCATTTGCCGGCGCGTCAACGGAAGGTTCGACTTTCAGGATTTTACGGTCCTTCGTCCAGATATCAAAGCTGCAGCCGACTCCACAGTATGTGCAGACAGTTTTCGTCTTTTTAATCCGGTCTTCACGCATTGCAGATTCTGCATCTGAAATTGCAAGAATTGAGCCATAGCCCGTTTCGACATTTTTCGTAATTTCAATCATTGGACGAAGCGTATTTTTCGCAAGACCCGTCAGGAATCCTGCCTCGCCTTCCATCCCTTTTTCCATCATTGCGTTACATGGGCAGACTGTTGAACAGTGGCCGCATGATACACATGAAGATTCATTGATTTTAGAGTTTTTATCCCAGATCACACGGGGCTTTTTCAGTGTCCAGTCAATTGTCAGTGTTTCAGTTACCTGAACGTCCTGACAAGCTTCCACGCAGCGTCCGCATAAAATACACTGGTCCGGATCATAGCGGTAAAATGGATTTGAATCATCAACTTCATAAGGCTTTTCTTCAAATGGCATGCTCTGATGATTGACTTTCATGTCCTTGACGGTGTTATGTATTTCGCACGTACCATTGTTGTAATCACACACTGTACAGTACAGCTCGTGATTTCTGAGAATCCTGTCCATTCCGACGACCTGCGCTTCTTTTACGTCTGCAGATACGCCATCAATTGCGTCCCCTTCTTTCAGCTGTGTAGAGCAGGAACGGACGAACTCACCGTTTACTTTTACAATACACGTATCACAAGTCTCAATTGCTCCGAGACTCGGGTGATAACACACAGAAGGCACTTCAGTCTGGTGATCTTCTAATGCCTGCATTGCAGACAGATGTTCACTGATAACAGCCGGTTTGCCGTTAATCGTTACGTTAATTTGACCTGACACATCGATCTCTCCCCCGTAATGGATTTCTGCTCAGAAAGCAGCTTTTTTAGAAATATTCAGTTTTCGCACCTGGTCATAAATACCCTATCGAATGTTTCGCAAAACTAGATTCTCTAAAAAAAGACATAATTTCGACAATTTTTTTGCGGGTGTGGGAGAGGAGTTTGGAGTGGAGGGACTGGATCAAATTCAGCGTGGATTGCTACCGCACACCCGGGGGATTGGTACAAACGCCCGGGTGTATCGCGACAATTCAGGAGACAATTGCAACAAACCAGCATAAAACACCGACATTTGCATAAAACGAATTCATCTTCATGCACTTAGGTAACAGTCTTTTATTTCTTAAGGGCATCAAGAGTGGGGAGTGCGATCATAATGCTTGGGAAATGCATGGTTTGGGTGGGGACTGAATCAAATTCAGCGTGGATTGCTACCGCACACCCGGGGGATTGGTACAAACGCCCGGGTGTATCGCGACAATTCAGGCGACAATTGCAACAAACTCGAACACAACACCAACAAACTCCCCCCGCTCCAAAACAAAAACCGCAGCCCCGGGCTACGGTTTCATTCTAATCCTTATTCAATTCACGCATCACATGTCCAAGCTCAGGCAGAATCAGCTTTTCCATCGCAAGCTTCACTGCACCGGTTGAGCCGGGCGTTGAAAATACTGCAGTTCTGCCGGCAACACCAGCTACGGCGCGTGACATCATTGCAGCTGAACCGATGTCTTCAGTGTAGCTTAAAAACCTGAACAGTTCACCGAAGCCTGGAATTTCTTTATCAAATAATGGGGTCACTGCTTCAATGGTGACGTCCCGAGCAGCGAGCCCGGTTCCGCCATTGATCAGTACCGCCTGAACACTGTCATCCATCAGCCCTGCTTTTACTGCCTGCTGAATCAGGATGATTTCATCTGTGACAATTTCATAAGCTGCAATTTCATGACCGGATGCCTCGAGCATCTCTTTCATTTTCCTGCCGCTTTTATCTGTTTCTTCAGTTCTCGTATCACTCACTGTGATGACTTTACAAGCAACTGAGCGTGGCGCCTGTTTTTTATGTTCTTCATGCAAATGATTTCAGCTCCTTTAGCCGCCGATATAGGACATCTCGATTTTCGGACGGTTCTTCGCCGTTTCCTCTGTTCTTTCGTCAGAGTAGCGATCTTTTCTCACGCGCCAGATTGATGATACGGCTTCAACCAGTTCAGGATGGTTTTTCGTCTGGACGGCTTCCTTCAGGTCATGTCCTTCTGTTGCAAAGAGACACGTATACATTTTGCCGTCAGCTGACAGCCTTGCACGTGTACAGGTTGAACAGAATGAATCTGATACGGAAGAGATCACGCCGACTTCAGTGTCTGTTCCTTTATAAATATAGCGGTCAGCCACTTCACCATAATAATTTGGATCCGCAGGCGCCACTTCGAATTCTTCGTTTAAAAGATCAATGATTTCTTTTTTGGTAACGACTGAAGACATCTTCCAGCCGTTTGTGCTGCCGACATCCATGAACTCAATGAATCTGAGCATGATGCCCCGTTCTTTAAAATAGCGTGCCATTGGAAGAATCTGATCATCATTCACACCTTTTTGCACGACCATATTAATCTTTACTTCGAGTCCTGCTTCAAGTGCAGCATCGATTCCTTTAATCACTGGTTTTGTGCTGACGTTTCTGCCGTTCATTTTTTTAAATACGTCTTCTTCAATTGCATCCATACTAATATTCACACGCTGCAGTCCTGCAGCTTTCAGTTTTTCTGCAAGCTTTGGCAGCATCATTGCATTTGTAGTGAGTGCAATATCTTTGATCCCTTCGATTGCAGTGAGCTTTTCAATCAGCTCATGCAGATCTTTTCTGAGGAGCGGTTCTCCTCCTGTCAGTCTGACTTTTTCGACGCCCATTTCGCTCATCGCTCTGACAAGCTTTTCAATTTCATCAAACGTCAGATAGTGCTCTTTTGGCATAAATGCAAAGTCAGGTCCGAATATTTCTGCCGGCATACAGTATCCGCACCGGAAGTTACACTGGTCTGTAACGGAAATCCGGATATCATGCAGTGGCCGCTGATAAAAATCTTTAATCGGTTCCATCCGTTGTCCTCCTCTGTGCGTGCTGTAATAATTGCCTGTATGCCTCCTGGTCGTTAATATTGCTGAAGGCTTCTTCACTGATCTGAAGTTCAGTGTGCGGCATGTCTATCCAGTCAATCTGATCATAAAAGCTTCTCATCCGGAAGTTACCTGCTTCAAGCTGCGCTTTAACCACCGGCAGACAACTGTATGAATATATCGCTGACAGCGGCTGCAGCCTGCCGTTTACTGAAGGCACAAGCGCCTGGTGCTTTCCAAAAGCGGACAGCATCCGTTTCGTATCCTCTTTTTGAAAAATCGGCATGTCACATGGCAGCGTGACTAAAATGTCAGCATCCGTTTGAGACATCAGTGCATATAATCCGCCCAACGGTCCGCGCGATTGATAAGGTGTGAGATCTGTCACAAGTTTGCCTGTAAAATCAGGAAAGTCATTCAACTGGTCTTCTCTGACAGACAGCACGACTTCATCACACACAGACTCAAGTGCTGTCACAGCTCTTTCATAAAAGCGGCTGTCCCTCCAGGTGGCAAAGGCTTTCGGACGTCCAAATCGCCGTGATTCTCCGCCTGCCATGACAGCTCCGAGTATCTTCACCCCCCACTTACCGGAGGGATCAGCGCCACTGTATCACGCTCTGTTACCTGATCTTCAGGTAGCGCATACTCTTCATTGATTGCCACTAAAATGCTGTCAGACTGTATCTGATACTGCTTCTGTACTTCTTCAAGCAGTTCTTTCACTGTCATCTCCTGACGGTCAATCTCAATATGATTGCCGCCTGCAAGCTCCTTCAGGTGAGCAAAACAATTTACTTTAATCATTTCATTTCCTCCTTTTCAGGAACGCCGGCATTGGTTTCGAGCTGATCACCAATCCATTCTTCCCCGTCTTCCCACTTCTCTTTTTTCCAGATAGGTACAATCTGCTTGATCCGTTCAATCGCATATTCATTTGCCTCATAAGCATCTTTTCTATGAGGTGTGGACACGGCGATCACAACTGCAATATCAGAGATGCCTAGTTTTCCGGTTCTGTGCGAGATCGCTGTTACAGCATCCGGCCAGCGTGAAGCGATTTCATCTCCAATTTTTTTAAGCTGCTTTTCCGCCATAGAAGCATACGCTTCATAGGTCAGATACAGCGTACGTTTCCCTTTAGTGAACTCTCTGACTGTTCCTGTAAATGTAACGACTGCGCCCGCCTCAGGACGTACTACTTTCTGTGAGATCGCTTCAATCGACAGCGGCTCAGATGTAACTTCAAACATCGCTTTGACACTCCTTTAACCAGTTATTAAACCAGCCTGTATAACCTGACACGTCCTGAAATGTAAATACGTTCAAATCCGGACGGTGAATCGGCACTTCAGTAATGACTGCTGCTATATTTTCACACTGATCGAGCAGTGTGCTGTCTTTTTCGTTTCGAATGACAATGACTTTGCTGTACGACTCTCTTTTATATCCTTCTACAAGAATAACATGAAGAGGGAGGGTGCTGTAAAAAGTGAGCAGACTCTCTAAATCTGACAATCCGTTCTCTGACTCTATCACAATTGCCCCTTCTCCTTCTACTGCGCTGATTGCAGCACCTGCCTGAAAATGGCGGCTGCTGTCTTTCCCGGAATGGTGATAGTCAGGGACACCGCCATGACCATGGTGTTTAATCGTTCCAGCCTTCAGACCATTTTCTGCAACCGCCTTCAATAATTGATTCATCACAGTCGTCTTCCCGCTGTTCTGATAGCCTACGACTTGCAAAATAGGCATTACCAAGGCATTTCACTGCTTTCAGCTGTTTCAAGAAGTGCTACTTTTACATGATCCCCTGCTGTAAACCCTCTTGTTCCGCCAGGCAGAACGATTAGACAATTCGTTGCAGCAAGTGAGCTGACTGCACTTGATTTATTAAAACCTGACGGGCTCGCTTCAAGCTGACCATTTCTGATCGCAAGCGTCCCTCTGACAAAGCGCGTAAACGGATTTGGTTTTGTAAAGTCGGCTCCGAGTACTGCATCCTCCAGTGGTAAATGCGGCTTTGGATTCCCGAGCATCTGCTGAATCACAGGTCTTGTGAAAAGCTCAAAGCCGACGTAGCAGGCAGAAGGATTTCCTGAAAGTCCGAATAAAAATTGTCCGTCTTTATGGGCAACGGTTGTGACACTTCCCGGACGCATTGCAACTTTATTAAATAGCACCTCTGCCTCAAGACGCTTATAGACTTCCGGCAGAAAATCAAAGTCGCCAACTGATACCCCGCCTGTTGTAATCAGAATATCCACTTCCTGCATCGCTTTTCTTACTGACTCATAGCATGCTTCAAGGTCATCTGACAGCTTACCGAGCATTTTCACTTCTGCTCCGGCTCTTTCGATTTGAGCAGCTGCCATCAGCGCATTGCTGTTTCTGATTTTGCCCGGTTCAAGCGGCTCACCTACTTCAAGCAGTTCAGATCCGGTTGCAAGTAGCCCGACAACCGGTTTAACGGCAACCGTTATGTATTCATATCCAAAGGTTGCGAGGAGTGCAATGGTTCCGGGGTTGATCAGTGTTCCTTTTTCAACGAGTACGGTGCCTTCCACGGCATCCTCACCCTTAAAAGAAATATTATCTCCTTTATTAAATGCACGCTTAAGGCGCATCACACCAGGTTCAGGCTCTGACGTCAGCTCCAGCATGACCACTGCATCGCACTCAGCGGGCATCATTGCACCAGTCATGATCCGGGCTGCTTCAAATGCTCCAACCGGCATACTTTGCACAGCTCCGGCACCAATCGTTTCTGTTACGTTAAAATCAACCGGGTTTTCTCTCGAAGCTTTTTTAGTGTCTGCAGAGCGGACCGCAAATCCGTCATAGGGTGAACGGTCAAAAGGCGGCACTGCATGCGTAGCGACCAAATCTTCAGCGAGCCTTCTGCCGAGTGCTTTCTCAATATGTACTTTTTCTGTTTTAGAAAAAACTTGTTTGTCGATTACGCGCTGAACCGCTTCAGCAACGGGAATCGGTTTACGTTGTTCTACCATTTTATTTGCTCCTTTCAGGTCGTGCTACAATAGATATATTAATTTAATGAGGTGATCGCAGTGTCAGATTTAACACATTTTAATGACCAGGGCCGCGCCAGAATGGTCGATATTTCAGAAAAACAGGAAACCGTCAGAATCGCAGTGGCGCATTCAAGCATTGTTGTAAATGAAGAAATCTATCAGCATATTCAAAACGGCACATCCAAAAAAGGCGACGTACTCGCAGTTGCACAGGTAGCGGGTATTATGGCTGCCAAACAGACGTCAACCATTATCCCGATGTGTCATCCGCTTTCTTTAAGCGGCATTGACCTCACGTTTGAATGGGATATTACTTCACGCTATGAACTGAAAATCTCAGCTTCAGTCAAAACAAAAGGTAGCACAGGCGTTGAAATGGAAGCACTCACAGCCGCTTCAGTGTGCGCCCTGACGATCTATGATATGTGCAAGGCTTCTGATAAAGGTATGGTGATTGGTCCAACCTTCCTCGCAGAGAAAACCGGTGGAAAAAACGGTGATTTCAAGCGTGACAGAAGCCCAGAGATGAAGCTTTAATGCAGTCTGCCAATTGCAATAAAGGTAAGACTGACTGTCAGAATCAAAGCAGCGCCGCCGGCAAACGGCAGGCCTGCTTGTTCACTGACAAAGCCTGCTAAGCTGGACCCGGCAACTACCCCTCCTGAAAAGAACGAGTAAAAAATCCCGAATGCCTTCCCCCTTGTTGCTTTGTTGGACATATCTGTCACCATCTGATTCATAGATGGGAAAATCAGGGCAAATCCAATCCCGTAAATAAACATCAGCACCGGAACGATCCCGGGCAGTGTAACCCACTGAATCAGACCAAGAATCAAACCGATTGTAATTAGCCCTGTTCCTGTCAGCTTTTCTGACGTATAAAGGTCATAGATCTTATTCAGCTTAGTCACAAAAATAATCACTGCTGTGACACCAAATACGCTTAGCCAGATGCCGGCAGAAGCCTGCGTCAGTCCAAGGTCCTCTGCTTTTAACGGCAGTGCAAATGCAAGCGTACCGTTGCTGACCATCAGCGCAAACGCTGCGAGCGAGGCCTGCTGCAGCTTTTTATGCCTGAGCAACTCCATAATCGGTGCGCCCTTCACAACTCTTCTCTCTCTTTCCCTAAAAGACTCGGACACATACCTGACTGTAAGCCAAATACAGATTGCAAAAAGAACTGCTACTGAATAGAACACTGCATCCGTCAAACCATTAGCAGCAAGTATCCCGCCTGCTGCCGGTCCCAAAATTGCTGCACTCCCAATTCCGGCACCGATATATGCCATTGGTTTTGTGCTTCTTTTCGCCGCGTAATCACCGGCTATCGCAAACACACAGGGGATCAAAATACCACTAACGATGCCATGAACCGCTCTGACTGCAAGCAATTGTCCTACATCCTGTGCCAGCGGATAAAATAAAAGAACCGCAGCAGAAAGCACTGTTCCTATTACCAGAACCGGCTTCCTGCCATATCGGTCCACTGCATAACCGCCTGCGATATTACCGACGACATTCAAAGCTGAATAAACAGCAATAATCAGACCGGCCATTGTTTCAGTTGCACCCAGGCTGATCGCATAAGGCGTCATCACAGGCAGCTGAATGAATGTATCAATAAATGTCACGATAATGATAAAGTAAATAATCTTAGTCATGGTCATATCTTCTTTCTGCTTATACTATAAGTTAATCTTACCATTCCCTTAATCGATTTGTGAAAACACAGCACTTCAAAGCGCATCATAAAAAGCGGATTCCCCTGAGATACATATGGGAATCCGCTTATTCTCAGCTGAACACTCGATGGTACACTTTTTTAGCTTCAGTTTTGTCATTCGTTCCATGAATCAGTACGCGTCCATCTTTAAAGATCACCATTCTATAAGGATCAAATGTAATACTGATCAGAAACTGATTGTATTGAACAGGCAGCCCCTGCGTTGAAAAGATTGTATGTAAATCGCCAAGATCCACATTCTTTTTTTCAGCCGGTCTGATCTGTACAGTATCGCGTCCGCATAACACAGCCGTTTTCATCGCCGTTTCCATTGATAAATATGGATAAGTCGGCTCTTCTCCGCATGATGGACAAGCTGATTTCTTCAGTCTTGCTACACCCACTGCCTGATAATCATTCTGCCACACATCAAATGTAACAAGCTTTCCGCTGAGCGCTTCAGTATTTCCACTCAGAATCTTTAATGCGTCTGCTGTCTGGTGAGCCGTCACCATCGTCACAGCCGGGCTAATGATGCCTGCTGTATCACACGTCTGACCGGTTGGGGGAGTCGTCTCCCACAGACAGTTAAAGCACGGTGTAACACCCGGTACAACCGTGAAACTCATACCCGTACTGCCGACACATGCGCCATAAATCCACGGCAGCGCTAATTTTTGTGCTACATCATTAATGACAAACCTCGTTTCAAAGTTGTCGGTTGCATCAATCATCAAGTCACTTTTTTCTGCATACTTCAGCAGATCCTCATATGTGATATCCGCTACAACTGCCTGAATCTCCACATAGCTGTTGACCTGCTCAAGTCTGTATTTAGCAGCGATCGCTTTTGGCATCTTTCTGCGCGCATCTTCTTCACTATATAATGACTGACGCTGAAGATTACTCCATTCAACGTAGTCTCTATCAATAATTGTGATCTTACCAACACCGGCTCTTACCAGTGCTTCTGAAGCCCCTGTGCCGAGCGCACCAGCGCCAATAACGAGTACATGCTTCCGGCTGAGTTCTTCCTGGCCGGGAGACCCGATCGGCTTAAAAAGCTCCTGTCGTGAGTATCGGTCCTGCTGCAACTGATCCGCCCCCTTCTTGCAAATTAGTTTTTTACTAAGATAGCAGTTATTACATGTTACGACAAGGTAATGGCTTAATAATTCATATAATTCTTATTTTTACTGATGTTTAAAAGAATGTGACACGGGAAACCACCAACTAGAACAAGAAGTAAATTTTTACAGGAGGTTTTATCATGGATATCGAAAACAAAGTAGAAAAAGAAGCACGTCAGACTGAGCCTGAAAAGAAAGAAGAGATTTTACAAAGCTTTGACCGCTTTAAAGATTACTTAGGTGACCAGGTATCTAAAGGTGAAAAACTCGGCCTCGGCGAAGAAGCGCTAGCAAAAGGCGCTGAAAGAGTCGGAGATTACCTGGCTAAAAATGAAGAACCCCGTAACCGTGAAGAAAAGCTTCTTCAGGAACTGTGGAAGCTTGGCGATAAAGAACAGCGTCACCAGCTCGCACATATGCTCGTAAGACTGGCACAATCAACGAACTAATTAACAGCTAAGGTCCCGCAGACATTGCGGGGCTTTTTTATAGGACTTTGTAAATTTAATGTTAAGATCCACATCCACCCCTTCACAAACGAACATCCTCCCTGCTAAAATGCTAATATCGATTTTCGATATCGAAATACGATTTCAAAAAGGAGATATGCTTATGGATGATAAAGTACTGCGAAAACTGTTTCTTGGTTTTATACAGATCCATATTCTTCACCACGCACTTGAACATCCGATCTACGGTGCCTGGATGACTGAGGAATTACGTGAGCATGGTTATCAGATCAGCGCCGGCACGCTTTATCCAATTCTCCATTCAATGGAAGCAGATGGACTTCTCCTAAAAGAAGAAAAAAATGTAGACGGGCACATTAGAAAGTATTACACAGCCACCCCGCGTGGTGCAGAAGTATTAAAAGAAGCTCGCACCAAAGCATACGAACTTTTTAAGGAAATTAAAGATTAGAAAGGAGATACAAATGAAAAGTCAGGGATCATTACTTGAAATCTTACTCGTTTCACTCCGTCTCGGATTAACCTCATTCGGCGGACCGATCGCCCACCTTGGTTATTTCAGAGATGAATATATTGAAAGAAGAAAATGGATGTCTGATAAAACCTATGCCGACCTGGTCGCGCTCAGTCAATTTCTTCCCGGACCTGCAAGTTCCCAGGTAGGAATCGGTATAGGGGTGATGAGAGGCGGACTGCTTGGCGGACTTATTTCCTTTATCGGATTTACGATGCCATCTGTCATTGTATTAATCATCTTTGCCATGATCGTCTCAAGCTTCGATGTAGCAGATGCAGGATGGCTGCAGGGGCTGAAAATTGTTGCTGTAGCAGTTGTTGCACATGCCATCATGGGAATGGCAAAGAACCTGACACCTGACCTCCAGCGTAAAGCAATGGCGCTGCTCGCACTTTCTGTTACACTGCTGTGGCAGACAACAATCAGTCAGGTCGTAGTTATTGTGATTGCTGGAATTGCCGGGTTCTTTCTGTTTAAAGGTGATACTTCAGAAAAGAATCCTCAGTTTACTTTCCCGGTATCTAAAAAGCTTGGTGCAGCCTTTCTGACACTATTCTTTGTTTTACTGGCTGTTTTGCCTATTGCCCGGGAAATAACGTCGGCAAACTGGATTGCAATGTTCGACAGCTTTTACCGTTCAGGTTCACTCGTGTTTGGTGGAGGACACGTTGTCCTTCCGTTACTGGAGCGTGAATTTGTTCCAACAGGCTGGCTCACTGAAGAAGAATTCCTTGCCGGTTACGGTGCTGCTCAGGCGGTTCCTGGACCATTGTTCACATTCGCAGCTTATATTGGCGCAGTGATCGGTGGATGGCAAGGCGGACTGCTTGCAACTGCAGCGATCTTCCTTCCAGCATTTCTACTAATCCTTGGGGCACTCCCATTCTGGAATGCACTCCGAACAAATCCGAAAATGAAAGCAGCCTTCATGGGTGTAAACGCAGCAGTAGTCGGCATTCTGATCTCTGCCTTCTACTTCCCAATCTGGACAAGCTCTATCTTAGAACCGATCCATTTCGTACTCGCGGCCTTCTTGTTCAGTATGCTTGTATACTGGAAGCTTCCGCCATGGGTAGTCGTGTTGACCGGGGCTGTTGCAGGGTTGTTGTTTTTGTAGGGAGCGGCACACCGGGGACGGAGTTGTGGTGCACCCCTAAAGTTAGAGTTCAAAAACTAACTTTAGGGGTGCATTTATTATGGTTAAATACAATGAGAAGTTTAAATTGATGATTGTGAAAGAATATTTGAACGGTCCTCATGGTATTAGAATTTTAGCACGTAAGCATGGTATTCAATCTAAAACGCAGATCTTTAATTGGGTGAATATCTATCGGCACTTTGGTGAAGAAGGGTTGAAGAAAAAGAAAAAGGCATTTTATTCTGTTCAATTTAAACTGGATGTAATAAGCTTTATGGACAGAACAGGTGCTTCCCAAACTGAAACAGCCCTTCAATTTAGACTAACGAACCCATCGTTAATTGGCGAATGGAAGAAAAAGTTCCTTGAAGGGGGTTATGAAGCACTAGAGAACCCGAGAGGACAATCAACCATGTCAGATAAAAAGAAGAATGGTCAAAACGAGACAGCCTCTAATCAAAATGAAGCGTCTAACAGAGAAAAAGAATTAGAGAGAGAAAACGAGTTATTACGTCTTGAGGTTGCTTATTTAAAAAAGTTAAAAGCTTTTCAGAAGGATCCGAACAACTATCTCGAAAAGCACAAGCAGCGCTATCGTTCGAACTCAAAGAAACATTCAGACTAAAGGATGTATTAATGGTTGTAGGCATTCCTGAAGCTTCCTATCATTATCATATTAAACGGATGCATAATGTTAATCCGGATCAGGAGCTTGAAGATCAGATTCGATTCATCTTCGATGCCCACAATGGCAACTATGGGTACCGTCGAATCCAGGCGGCACTTAAGAGTGACGGGCTGATCATCAATCATAAAAAGGTTCAACGGATTATGAAAAAGCTTGGCTTAAAAGGCTTAAAGTTCAGAAGGAAATCTAGAAGCTATAGCTCTTACAAAGGTACCGTAGGTAACGTGGCCAAGAACAGGTTGAATCGCCGTTTTCAAACAGCTCATCCTCTTCAAAAGCTGGCAACCGATATTACTGAATTCAAATGCTTAGGTGGCGGAAAGTTGTACCTGAGCCCGATCCTGGATATGCATAATAGTGAAGTGATTTCATTTGGCGTCAGTCAACATCCGACATTGGATTTCGTTATGAAACCATTAGAAGAAGCTCTGAACCTTGTTAAGTATGCAAAATACCGTACAACTATTCACTCTGATCAAGGATGGCATTATCAGCACTATACATGGGTCAAGGCCCTGAAAGGGCAAAAGGTATTTCAAAGTATGTCCCGAAAAGGAAATTGTATCGACAATGCCCTTATGGAGAACTTTTTTGGTTTACTAAAGCAGGAAATGTATTATGGAGAGAAGTTACGCACATACGAAGAACTTAAAAAAGATATTGAAACGTATATCCATTATTACAACCATGATCGAATCAAACAAAAGTTGGCTGGCATGAGTCCGGTTCAATATCGTCTGCATACCAGCCAAATGGCTGCTTAATAAAAACTCTAACTTTTGGGGGTCACATCAAGTTGACTGATTCGTTTTTGTAATGGTTCTAATTTTGGCGCACTGAACTCCGTCCCCAGTGCGCCATTTTGTAATCATTCTAAAACTCCTCCCCCGCTAAACCACCTAAAAAAGGAACCGCCACAGCGGTTCCTTTTTTCATTCATTATTTGTCGCGGCCAACTTCACCCGGGATATCTCCCTGCGGTGATGCATCCACTGTGTTTTGACTTTTTTTATTCAGCTGGACAACTGAATCATTTGAAGATTCTGTTGAGCCTGCCTGTGAAGAAACGCCTTCTTTGACTTCAGATCCTGCGTCAGCAACCTGACCACCAATATCTTTAGCGTCTTCTTTTGCTTCTTTAGCTGTTTCAACGATTTCAGATGCACTTTCTCGGATTGATTCTACTTGTGGCACAACGTCTTCGTTAACTTTTTCGTATAGAGACTGTGCTTCATTCATTGCATTTTTCAGCGTAGATACAGCTGACTGGAAGCGGCCTGAAAGATCATTTTTGAATTCTCCTGGGTTATCTTTTACGTTGCGTACGAAACCGCTCGTAGATGAACCGAGGTTTTTACTTCCCGTTTTCACCTGATCTCTTGTGTTTGTGTCCAGAAGAGCGATTGCTGCACCAACTGCTGCACCGACTAATACACCCATTAATAATTTGCTGCTGCCTTCATTTTTAGTATTGTAGTTTTGCGCCATGATTAAATAGCCTCCTAAGAAGTTTTTGTATATTTAGGAGTCTACCCCTCTCGATCTCATTTAAACATTCAGACTGATTCTTTCAGCCTTGCCATGGCAAGCCAGACGCCAAGTTCTGTCCTGCTGATCCCAACGCCGACATACCCTGCTGCCATGAAATCTTTTTGTCTGTCAGTCTTATCTGTTCTGACAAAAATATACGAATCTTTATCGACAAAAAGCTTCTGCTTCAGTGGTTTATAGAATATATAGCGCGGCATGTTACCATACTTATTTTTCACTTCGACAACAACCATTTCCTGCTTGAATTTATCACGCATGCTTGGCAGATTCCCAGGTGAAACGGTACAGCAGACGTGTTCAAAAAATGGATTAGTGAACTTAAGCTCCTGCATAATCACTTTTGCCATCGTCTGTTGAAGGCCGTTACCCCGATAATCCGAATCCACCAGTGAGATTTCCTGATGAACGACTTTCATCTGTTCTTCATATGAAAGACCAAGATCCCGGCCGAGATTTTCATCGTCATCACCCGGGAACAGCAGTGCACGGGCGGCAACCAGCTGCTCTTCCACGTATACACCGATCAGAATCCCGCCCTCTGCTAAAACATATTGGATTTCTTCATCTGTCAATGGCTGAAGTGTCACCTGATCTTCAAGGCCAGCCACAATTTTATGCTGAAATGATTTGAATTCATCAAATTGATTGTCTGTCAGCTGCCGCATGATGTAATTTATTTTCACATTGTCAGTTTTGCGGACAGCTTCTCCCTGATATAACTCCATAAGTTGATCTCCTTTACGTTCCATATGAATTGATTGATAATTAATGTTAGTTTAACACGTAAAAATCAAAGGTGTGAAAGATTTGAAAATCATTGTACTCTCAGACACGCATATGCCCCGGATGGCGAAGTCTTTGCCACCCCGTCTATTGAAAGAATTAGTGTCTGCTGATCTGATTCTGCATACAGGTGACTTTAACACAATCGATGTCCTCCATGAACTTGAACAGTTTGCCTCGGTCAAAGCCGTATACGGTAACGCAGATCAACAAGAGGTGATCAAGGCGCTGCCTGAAAAGCAGATTATACAAGCAGGGTCTTTTAGAATCGGGCTGGTTCATGGGCATGGCAAAGGAAAAACCACTGAAAAAAGAGCAATTGAAGCATTTTCAAATGATCAAATTGACCTGCTGATCTATGGACATTCGCATATCCCTTCTTTTAAAAAGATAGATGGGCTTCAGATATTAAATCCGGGCTCACCGACAGATAAAAGAAGGCAAAAGCAATTTTCTTTTGTCGTATTGACGGTTGAAGAAACGTTAGATGTGGAATTGATCTATTATGACAGCAAAACTTAGGGGGAATTAACATGGAGAAAAAATTGATTATTGCACATGACATCGAAAAGGAATTGCTGACTGCAGCACAAGAAGCCGCACCAGAATGGACCATTGTAACAGGAAAAGATGAAGAACAATGGGGTCAGCATATGAAGGATGCATCCGTTGTGGCTGGCTGGAAAAAAGCAATGACGCCTTACCTTGATCAGGCCGAAAACCTTGAGTGGGTTCAATCATGGAGTGCCGGCATTGACAGCCATCCACTTGAAGATTTTGAAAAGCACAATATTAAACTGACCAGTGCTAACGGCGTGCACGCCTTCCCGATTGCTGAAACGATCTTTGCCATGATGCTTGGCTGGACAAGACATATTCATACATACACCCGCCAGCAGCAGGAGAAGAAATGGCATCATGCCGGTTTAAAGCTTGAATTACATGGGAAGAAGCTTGCTCTTTTAGGAGCCGGAGCCATTGGGAAAGAAACGGCAAAGATTGCAAAAGCATTTGGAATGGAAGTTGCCGGGTTCCGCAGAAGCGGTGAAAAAGAACAGTACTTTGATCAGATGTATAAGCTCGATCAACTTCATGACATTCTGCCTGAATGTGATTATGTCGTGATTACACTGCCACTGACAAAAGAAACGAACAATCTCTTCACTGAAGAAACTTTTAACAGAATGAAATCTGAAAGCTTCCTAGTCAATATTGGCCGTGGGGAAATTATTGATGAAGAAGCGATGATTCAAGCGCTGAAAGGTGGTAAAATCGCCGGCGCCGGACTCGATGTATTTGCAACAGAGCCACTGCCTGAAGAAAGCCCGCTGTGGGAAATGGATAATGTCATCATTACACCGCACACTGCAGGGGCAACGGAATACTATAATGATCGCGTCATTAAGGATATCCTGATTCCTAATCTGAAGTCCTTTACAGAAGATAAAAAACTGAGTGTGAATGAAGTGGATTATCAGAAAGGTTACTAATACTATAAGCGTCCCCACATTAAAAATAATGGATTGTGACATAGTCAGCGCTGATTGCTACAAATCCAGAGGAGATTGCTACAAATCGCCAGGTGTATCGCTACAAATCACCGGACTATCGCTACAAATTCTGACCACACTGCTACAATCGGCAATATAAAATAAGAGCCTGGGAAGTTCCCCGGGCTCTTATTCAAAATTATTCCGTCTTCCCCTGCCAGTTCATCATTCCGCCTGACATATTTGTCACATTATACCCCTGGCCCTCAAGATACTGCGTGCCCATCGTACTGCGCCCGCCTGATGCACAGACAACGATATATTCCTTCGACTTATCAAGCTCCTGCTTACGGAATTCAAGCAGGCCAAGCGGAATATTAACCGCGCCAGGAATCTTGCCGCCCTGTACTTCTTCAGCTTCTCTTACATCAAGGATATTCAACTCTTCGTTTGCATTTAACTTTTGTTCTACTTCTGTTGGCATAATTGATTTCATTTTAGTAACCTCCACATTTTTTAAGTTTAATGAGTCCAGCCTGAGACTGCTGCAGCAAAGTCATTTTGCTGACCTGATACCCTTTTCTTTTCAAAAACCGGATTCCAAGCTTCAGGTCTACCTGGTCTGAAGCAATGATATGAATATTTTCTTTTGGCAATTCTTTATAAAATCGTTTCAAGTATGCATAAGGAATATGCTGAAACGTTGAATATCTATTAACGGTTGAATCATTATACGGTCTCAGATCAACGATGATTTCAGACTGATTCATCTGATCTTCAGGCACACATTCAACACCGTTTACCGGGGCATAGCGTTTATAAAATGAAATAAGTGCAATGACGATTGCTGCAATGAGTAAAAATTCCACTCCAACACCACCTCTTTAAGTTTACATTGATTATATTATACCCCTAGGGGCATATAGTCAAGCGGAAAGTTTTTGCGTATTGCCCCTTTTTTCTTCTATACTGATTGTAGAAATATCAGGAGGACAAATCATGAAATTATGGACGAACCGAATTAGCTCAATACTCGCACTTGCTGCACTTACAATGGTATTTGTGTGATTTTTCTTTCCGGATGTTACGCCGTTTTTTACAACGGGACTGCTGTTTATTTTATTCTTCATCTTTTTAGCCGTATCTATTGTAACCTTTGATCCCAAAGCCTCAAAGCGTGACGAACTGGTCGGTCTGCCGGTCACGATCTACTTTTCAGTGCTGGTGGTCTTCTTGCAGCTGATCGGTGGCGAAACCGATACCCCGCTCAGCATTGATCAGCCATTTTTATGGATTGCGATTGCTCTTGGAATCTGGCTGGATATTAAAAGAACACGAAAAAATAAGAAAGACAGAGAAAAAAGCGCCGCGTAGGCGCTTTTTTTAATCTGCATAGATCACGTAAATGAGATGATCTGTCCATTCCCCATTTTCATGAATAAACTTTTTCCGTGTACATTCATATGTCATTCCCGCTTTTTCAGCTGTTTTGACTGAGACTGTATTATCGAGATTGATCTGCGCCTCGAGTCTGTGCAAGTTCAGCTTTTCAAAAGCCATGCGGATCAGGCCCTTTAGACTTTCAACACCATAGCCCTGCCCCCAAAACTGGTTGTGCAGCGCGTATCCACCTGATGCCCATTGTGTCTCATCCCGCTGTAAAATCAGCATATCAACGTGCCCAAGTATTGCCTGATCCTCATTTCTCACAACTGCAAATACATAAATATGATCATCCTCCGCCCATTTATTAAAGCGGATGATTTTCTCTTCAAATTGATCAGCAGTAAAGCCTCTCAGATCAACAAACCCTTCATCATATTGATGCTTGGCAGGTTTCCTGCTGCTGATCTGCTTTTTATATTCTTCAAAATCTTCTTTTTCAAACGGTCTCAATGTGATTCGATCCATCTTAATTTTCATGTTATCACCTCTTACAGATCGTCTTAATGTCCCGTATACTGAGAGGAAAAGGAAATCCGGGTGAGTTACATGCGATCTGCTTCTATTTTATTGGTACTACTGGCTGCCGTTCTATGGGGTACAACCGGGACGGCTCAATCGTTTGCGCCTGAAGGTACGCATCCCGTTGCGTTTGGTGCTTTCAGGTTATGTATTGGCGGCGCGGCACTACTTTTGTTTTCAATGCTGCAAAAGAACTTTTCTTTGTCAGGCTGGCCGCTGCAGTCACTGATTGCTGCTGCATTATGCATGGCGTTTTATCAGCCCTTCTTTTTTTCAGCGGTGCTGATGACAGGGGTTGCAGTCGGAACAGTGACGGCAATCGGCTCTGCACCGGTCATTGCCGGACTGCTGGAATGGATTTTATATAAAAGAATCCCTGCTCGTAAATGGTGGATTGCTACAATCACTGCTATTACAGGATGCGTTTTATTGTTTGCAAACCCTGAAGCCATTACAGTTGATCCGATCGGCATGCTGCTGGCACTTGGTGCGGGAACGGCATTCGCGACTTATACGATTGTCAGCAAGGAGCTGTTACATACACATCCACCCGACACCGTCACTGCAGTCGTATTCACACTTGCTGCGATCATTTTGGCACCGGCTCTTTTATTCTTTGACCTGAGCTGGATTGCAACGCCTGCCGGGATCGGAACAGGCCTTTATATCGGCATCATCGCAACTGCATTCGCTTATCTGCTTTTCGCCAGAGGCCTGACAGGTATTAAATCCTCTACTGCCGTTACCCTGTCGCTTGCAGAACCGATGACAGCTGCTCTTTTAGGCGTCATGCTTGTCGGAGAAACGCTGTCACTGCTCTCATGGACAGGCGTTTTATTATTAATGATGTCCATTGTCATCCTGTCGTTCAAACGAAAAACAGAAGCAAGGATTTAATAAGCCTTGCTTCTGTCTGATTAATCCTGCTGATAGGCGAGCTCATTGACTTTTGTGAGTCTGCGCATATCCTGTCTTGTGATAAATGGCATTTGACCTTTTTCAATCTGAGACACCCATTGCTCCATCGCACTAGGAAGTCCTTCAGGCAGTATTGCTTCCTGCCATTCACCGCCTGTCTCAAGGTTCTTATACCTTGCTGTTTTATCCTCAACCAGATAAATTCCTTCTGAGCCGTGGATCTCCAGCTGAAATAATCCGCTTGTGACAAAGCCTGTCTCAAGCACAGCCATTTGCCCGCTTTCATATTTCACGAGCACCGCTGACTGATCATCCACTTCATGCCGATATACATGCTGAAACATCGCTTTGACTTCAACCGGCTCACCGCACAGGCGGTTTGCAAGATAGATCGGGTGTGCACCAAGGTCAATCAGAGAACCACCGGCAGTCCCTTCCTGCTTTAAGAAATGAGGCGGCAGCCACCCTTTTCCGCCGTCTTTTGGTACAGCACCATCATGCGCAACCCGGCATCTGACAGACGAGATTTTCCCGAGCTTTCCTTCGTCTGCGAGCTGCTGTCCGAGAAGATAATAATTTGCAGAAAGTCTTGGCAGGGACAACATCAAGTGCACACCTGCCTGATCAACCGCTTGAAAGATCTCTTCACATTCCTGTTCTGTCAGGCCAAGTACCTTTTCAGAAAAAATGTGCTTTCCGTGCGCCGCCGCTTGTTCAATAATTTCTTTATGCATCGTTGTTGGTGTATCTACAATCACACCGTTAATGTCCGGATCTGATAATACATCTTCAAGCTCCGCTATAAATGGAATGCCCTGCTCATTCGCCCAGGCTTCCCCTCTGCTGCGATCTTCATCCCAGATAGCAGCTACCTCGATATCAGGATGGTGTAAAGCTTCCTTTATGTAATCATCCGCATGAACGTGCCAGCGGCTTAACATTGCTACTTTGATCATTTAATATTCCCCTTTCTCTGATTGCCAAATCCCTGCTTCCCCTGCGATCAGCACAATTCCGTATAACACAAGGATCAGGCTAAGTATAAGCGGTATGATACTCGTTTCAAACATGGCTGTATAGAATCTGCCGTAGCTTGTATACCACTCCGTAACGCCTGAAGCATAAATAGCTGAAGTAATCCACGAAGCAGCAAGCAGTAAAACCCCGGAGAACAGGCTGACCATCCCAACAAGCAGCTTGTTTTTTCTCGACTGCTTCTGTCCTTCTGACATGTTGTGATTTAGTGCGGCAGTCTGATTTAACCCTCTGATTCTCTGATCCGCCACCGTCAGCGAAACCACCATCGTCACTGAAGTACCCGATGTTCCGGCTTTGTTAAAACCAACACTTTTATATAGTTTATATGCAGCATGATTAAACGGGTCCACACTGAGTGATAATGCTTCATACCCCTGTGTCATCGCATGTGCAATGATTTCTTCAAGCAGCTTCCTGCCGATCCCTTTTCCTCTTGCGGATGCTTTCACCGCCATGCCAATCTCAGGTATATCAGCACTTACAAAACCGTAGCCGGGATTGTCTTTGGTGAACTGCCGGTACCAGACCGCACCAAGCAGCTCGCCATCTTCTTCCGCTACAAGCACTTCATCCCCGGGCCTGCCCCAGTTTTCGTGGTATTTTTTCATCCCGTCTGATGATAATAACGCTTCTTTTGAAGGCTTATCTGACAGGATATAAATTGACTCATACAGCATGTCCAAAAAGAATTCGTGTTCATCCTTTTGCATTTGTCTGACCTGCATCGCCATTCCCCTTTTTCTTTAAAATCATTATTTAGTTGCTTGATCACTTGCCTTTACCTCTAACACCCCATGAGGCAGCACTGCGTGTACACCCTTCACCTGATTCACAACCTGGGTGATTCGCAGATCGACAACTGTACTGCCAAGCGCAATTGCCTCTTCTCTGCTCACTTGAAAACGTTCCTGCATCAGGTCAATCATTTCTTTCAGTGCCATCCCGGCAGCTTTATTCAGATCTACATCAAAGCCGAATGTAAGCCAGCCTGACGGCGTATCTGCACGTGGTCCGCTGATTGTCTGATTTTCAAACAGCGTAAATGTCAGACTGACTTCATCCATCGGGCACTCAATGGCAGTACCGGATATTTCACCGTCACCCTGTGCTGCATGGCCGTCCCCTGTGGAAAAAAGCGCACCTTCTACTGCAACAGGCAAATAGATCGTACTTCCTTCAACCAGCTCTTTACAATCGATGTTACCTCCGCAGTAGCGTGGCGGGATCGTGGAATGAAGTCCTTTTTCAGCAGGCGCAGTTGCCATCACGCCCATAAAGGGTGAAAGCGGCACTTGAAATGATCTTGTACCGATCGTTGTTTTACCAGTCATTGCTTCTGCATCAAGTTCCCACTGAAGCGTTGTTCTCTCTTCAGTTGATATAGCTGCCTGCTGATTTTGCCACGAGTCCGCTCCGCCTCCGACATTCCATCCATACCATCCTGGCACGATTTTGTTGATTCTGACCGCAATCATCATTCCGGGCTTTGCGCCATTTATGTAAATCGGTCCAACCAGTGGATGCCCCGGCTTTTTCTCTTTTGTACGTGAGCGGAATGACATTTCACTGCCGTCTTTATTTTTAAGCCCCCACTCAAGACCGATCGTGTTAAGCGTCACACTGTCCCCATTTTCAATGGTCAGTACCGGTTTATGCTCCGGGCTGAACGAACCGTGAAGTACGCTGTCTGATGCTTCTATGTAATGAGTTGCCATATGATTTACCTCCAGCTGTCCGTTTACTCCATTGTACGTGAAACGATGGTTAATTGAAAAAGATAGACTGAATATCCTTTATACAAACATTAAAACACCGCCGGCTCCAAAAGAAGCCGGCGGATCAATAACGCGATTCTTAAAATATTTCCGAGAGTTTTTCCGGTGGGTATGGTTTTGTCAGATACTTTGTGACCTGATAGCGCTGAACTTTCTCAAGATCTTCATCAAGTGCTGATGATACTACAATTGGAAGCTCTGCGTTACCTGGTTGCTGACGGACTTGCTCAATAACATCCCAGCCATCTAGATTTTCTCCAAGCATAATATCCACCACTACACCTGTAAATGTTTGATTTGCCAATGCTTCAACAGCTCTTTCCGGCTGGAAATGATGAACAACTGAAAAGCCTCTGGACTTTAACTCATCTGCAATCAAAAGCGCCAGGCTGGGATCATCTTCAAGTACCAGGATGGTATTTTCAGTGGCGAGCGTGTGACTCTGATACTCGTTTATTAAAGGGAGTTCTACGTAAAACGCAGAACCTTTTCCTTCTTCACTTTTTACAAAGATGTGTCCCATATGCTTATCAACAATCTCTTTACAAATTGCCAGACCAAGCCCTGTTCCACCGATATTGCGGCTTTCACTATTATCGATACGTTTGAATTTCTGGAACAGCTTACCGACTTCATGATCAGGAATCCCGATCCCCTGATCCTGCACAACAATTAAGGCTTTACCCGGTTCTCCGCAAAGCTTTACTAATATATCCCCACCCTGTGGTGAAAATTTCACTGCATTATTTAACAGGTTCGTCATAACCTGTGTAAGTCGCTCCCTGTCACCCTTCACCATACTATTTTCTATCTCATCTCTGACAATTAAGGCGTGAGTTGAAGGGATATTTATCTTTTCAAGCACTTCCATCACGAGCTCATTCAGCTTAACTTCTTCCATATGATATTCCTGTCTGCCTGCTTCCATCCGCTGCAGATCCAGGAAATCATTAATCAGATTGGTCAGCCTTTTCGCTTCCTTGTGAATGGTTTCAATATACCGCTTCTGTTTTTCAGGCTTCATTTCCTTTGTTAACAGAAGTTCTGCGAATCCAAGCACACTTGAAAGAGGGGTTCTCAGTTCATGACTGACAGTGCTGACAAGCTCTGATTTCATTTTATCGACTTCATAATCTCTTGTTATATCACGGTGCACAAAAACTGTACCTGTCCATTGTTTATCGCGATAGACTGACATTCCGTATACATCAAACACCCTCAACGAACCGTCTATGGTTTTTAATGTATATCTGATTGAACGTGTACCATCAAACGCTGAGTCAATCGTTTCTTCAAAAAACGTGCGCAGCTCTGTTTCTTCATTCACACGTGAAATTATTCTTGAGAGCCATTCCTCACATTCGACCTTTTCATCTTCAGATGGTTCGACTTCAAGCAATTTGCACAATGCTTCGTTATGTTGAACGAGGCATCCGTCAGGATTAACAAGCTGAAGTCCCTCAGTCATATTATCAAGCATATCCTGCGTTAATTCTTTTGAATATTTTATCTCATCAAATGCAAGCAGTCTTTCAAATGCAATAGACATCCGTTGAACAAGGCCCTGAATTTCTTCACATTCATTCTCTTCAAACGGCCTGCCATAACGGTTAGCTCTGAATATCCCGATTAACTCTCCTGAAGCACCTGTTATTTCTGCTGTTAGATCGTATACAAAACTTTTCGTTCCATGAAGGCTGTCTTCTTCAGGTCTTGCCAATCTTTTACGGACTCTCAATCCACTCTCACTCTGATCAATAGACGCTTCAAGGATCTGCTGGATTTTTGCAGTTGAAACATTAAGTGCAGAGTAGGCGGAGCGGTCTGACATATACATCATAATCTGGTCAAAAGCATAAAGCTTATTCATATACTGCACCATTTCATCCAGAAACTTATAACGGTTAGACGTGCTGGACAGTACACGATTGAGATCATTGAACAGTTCTAGCCGCCCTTTTGTTTCCTGCGTTTCGAGCAGCGTGGCAGCAAGTTGGTCCTGCTGTTCATGCATCGCTTCCTGCTGAGCTGTCAATTCTTCATTTTGAGCCTGTAATTCCTCTTCGTTTCTTTGTAAATAAGTTGTCATGCTGATAAAACTCGAAGTCAATGTTCCAATTTCATCTTTACGATTAGATTTTTCTATATTAGGCGATCGCCCGCTCTGAATTTCAGCTGCTGCTACGTGCAGTGTTTCTATCGGTTTAACAATAGAATCAATCAGCCTCCATAAAAACAGCATCAATGCTCCAATCAAAAGAAAAGTAAGCACGCTTGATACAGTTAACGCTTCAGATATTTCATTAATGGAGCTTTTGAATGTCTCATCTCTCAAAGCTTCTGATTCCAATTCTATTTCTTTTGTAAAAGTTAAAAACTCATTCACTGTTGAATTGATACCTGAGCTTGAATATTCCTGAAGGCCCTCATAATCACCTGCCTCAACAAAAGCTAGAGCTGTGGGTAAGATCTCATTCTCATAGCCTTCCATGAAGACCATCAGTTCATTAGTAAGTTCTCTTTCTTCCTCAGAGAGATTTAACTGTTCGAATTGTCTAAATGCGTTGTTATAATCCTCCAAGGCTTCATCAAGCAATTGATATTCCAGTTCTGCCCGAAAAGCATATGCCCCTCTTGCACGAAAAAAAACATTGTTTAATGAATCTGCAAGTTCAGAAGCTGCTACCTGCTTGTCAAAGCTTTCCCGCTGCGCTTCAATCAGCTGCTGCTGCTGATTTTCATTATTGATGAAGAGCAACAGATAGATCATAGCAATAACTCCAATGACAGTTCCGGCAAGCAATAAATATTTCTTTCTCATAGAATTCAAAATTTTACCCATTAGAATTGATCAGACCTTCTACAAAATCACTCAGTTCTAAAGGACTGAAAGGCTTTGCCATGAAATGATCAGCTCCTGCAGCCTTCAGGGCCTCCTGATCTTCTTTCTGCGTTTTCGCTGTCAGCATTAGAATCTGCAGATCCTGTTTAACTTCCGCACTTAACTGCTCAAGCACTTCCCGTCCTGAAAGTCCAGGCATCATATAATCAAGAATCACAAAATCATATTCCCCGCTGCTAAGCTTTCGAAAAGCCTCATCGCCATCTACAGCGGTATCAATGTCGATATCAAGATCCTCAAGCGTATCTTCAATCAGCATTCTCAAGATTTCTTCATCATCTGCGATTAATAGCTTATTCAACTGATTGCCCCCTTTACAAATTGTCTGCTGATATCGCTGACTCGTATCAATTGATGCGTGTCAGACGTGCCGGCAAGTTCAACTGTTTCTTTTGTAACGTTATATTGATAATCTCTTATATTTATTTTTTCAAAGTCACTGCTTAACATCATCACATCATTCCCCTGACTCTTCTGCTGAATTCTTGCTGCCAGGTTGACGGTTTTTCCAAAGTAATCTAAAAGATCATTCGCATTTACGGCAATAACGGGACCCGTTGTCAGTCCCAGCTTAATTGTGAGATTCATATTCTGCTCATGATTAAACTGCGCCAGTCCTTCCTGTATATCAAAAGCTGATCTGCAGGCATCCTCCTCATGATAAAAAACAGCCATAATCGCGTCTCCGATCGTTTTTACAATGGTGCCATTATGCGCTTTAATATGAGATTTCAAATACCTGAAATGCTCGCTGACCTGATGATAAGCTCTTGCATCTCCTTCTGCTTCGTATAAGGCTGTTGAAGCTTTCAGATCACTGAAGAGTACAGTCATCGATTGAATGCCTATCTGCTGGTCAGGTGATAGTACTTCAGAAGAAAATAAGTCTCGATACAGTTGTAGAGATGTGATTTCAGCTGCTGTTACTGCCTGGTCATTCCAGTCAGTTGTTTCATAAACAGTAATAATTTCTTCATTAGATTGATTCACTATTGTTAGATCACCACCGGCATGACTGACAGCAGCTGACTGAACGCTCCAGTTTTGCCCGTCAAAACAATATATTTCTTTTTCAGCTGACAGGTTTTGCGTCATGACTGCATTGTGTTTGAGCAGTCTGATCCTCGTGTCTCCTGTTGCAGCAGGATATTGCATGATAACCTGATCGCCAGGCGCTATTCTTCTTTGAGCCAGTACATGTGATGATTTAGCAGGGCCTGTCAGGCAAAATGTCTGATCTGATGCTTTACGAATTGATGGATGAACCGAAAATTGCATTTCAATATACTGATCGAAACTTATTTCATAATTAACACCGCAAAGATCACAGTGAACCTGGTCTTTTATGTCCTTCATTGAAGAAACACTCGTTTTGGATACCCGACAGTTCGGACACATTAAGTGCCACTCCTGCTGCAATAAACCCGCTTTAACTGAATGCAGAAACAATTTAAGTATATCTTTACGGGGAAACTGCCACTTGTCAGCTAGTACATAAGGACGCATATGAAGCACTTCATCATCGCCTGCTGATTGAAGATGCTGACATAGCTGTGTGGTCTGATCAGCTTGAGAATGAAGAATAACTAACTGATCAGCTGCTCTTTTCAGCCGTTCCTTATCAATGGATGGTGCTGATTTTTCAGGGAGAACTTCATAATTGCTGTGTTCATTTGATGCAAGATATTTATCCAGGTATTTCATAATTTCCTTGATCGATTTAAGACCAACCAGCGGAATTGCAGCAAGACCAATGACATTTGCAGGCGTAAACCTGGCTGTTCCCGTCACAATCGTTCCGAAATTTCCGTCAGCGAGTTGTATCTCTGAGTCCTGCATTGCCACTTCCCATAAAAGGAGTTTAATCGGCCCGCTTTCATAATGGCGTTCTACAGAATAAACCTCTTCTTTCACCCATTCAAAAGGATGTTCTCTCCATTTTAAAGGCACGATTCCCATCGCTTTCGCATGTGCATACCGGAACAGCTTCTGATCCTTATAGGCAGGGTCTGAAAAATCCACTGGAAATAGACCCGATACCCGATTCAAATGTTCAGTATCAGCTAACAGCTCCCATGCCTTGTGCCTTGGTACCGGGTACTCCCTTTTAAAAACATACAGTTTCTCTTTCATGTCATCCCTCACTTATATTTGATCAGCATATTGTTCTTTGACGTCCTGGATGGCTGGCAGATTATGAAAAAATGCATCAACCAGTTCAGGATCAAAGTGCTTTCCTTTTTCAGACCGGATCAGCTCTAAGATCCTGTCTGTCGGCCACGCAGATTTGTATGGTCTTTCAGAGCCTAATGCATCAAAAACATCAGCAATTGCAACGATTCTGCCATAGAGATGAATGTCTTCTCCACTGCGGCCTGCAGGATAACCTGATCCATCCCATTTTTCATGGTGATCTCTTGCAATTAATGCAGCAGCCTGAAGGATTTTTCTTTTTGATTTTTTAAATATGTTGTAACCCGTTTGAGCATGCTCTTTCATCATTTTAAATTCTATATCGGTTAATTTACCTGGTTTATTTAGAATGGCATCCGGGGTGGCTACTTTTCCAATATCATGCATGGGGCTGGCCAGTTCAATCAGACGTGATTCCTCTTCTGAGAGCCCGATTCCTTTTGCAATCAAATATGAATAGGCTGCAACACGCTTCACATGCTGACCGGTTTCCCGGGAACGGCTTTCACCAATATTACCCATTGTCAGGATCATTTCTTTCTGGGATTCTATCAGCTCAGAATATAAGATTGCTTTTTCCATTGACTGACCTGTATAGGTAGCGGCGAGGGATAAATAAGTTTTATCTTTTTCAGTAAAACAGGATGGAGAACTTTGTTTATTGACTGCCTGATAGACTCCGACAATGTTCTGTTCTGCATTGCGGATTGGAATACATAAAATCGAATATGTACGGTATCCTGTCTTCAAGTCAACAGCAGGATTAAAACGCTTATCAGTATAGGCATCTTCAATCGAAATCGATTCACCTGAATGATAAGCTGCACCTACAAGACCGGAATCAATTGGAATTTCGATCCTGTCTATGCCATGGGCAATTTTTGTCCATAACTTACCTTCTGAAGGGTCTGCAAGCCATAGCGTACAGCGGTCTGCAAGCGTCAGACTTTTCCCCATTTCAGCCATCAACAAATGAACCTGATCGAGATCATTTTCATGAGCGAGCTTTGAAGCAAATTCAAAAATAATTTTCAGCAGTTCTTCTGCAGGGAGGTCAATTGACGACTCAGAATGTTTTTTCATATCCGCTGTCCCCTTTTAAAGATTTATCATTTTCTTATTAAGTTCTATGATATATTAATTATATCAAATCTAAGAATAGAACTAAAGAACTATAAGAGGTGAAAAATGACTCCCTTTTCATATTTATTTCTATCTCATTTAATCGGGGATTATTTATTTCAAACAAGCTGGATGGCCGGGCGCAAAAAAGATAACTGGGCAGCATTGCTGACGCATTGTTTTGTATACACTTTAACTGTTGCAGTCATTGCATTTTTTACATTTGGCGGTCTGTCTCTGATTGCGATATTATTCGTCTTCACCACTCACGTTCTGATTGATAAACAATTTATTGTCCAGTGGTGGGTCACACATATCATGAGCCCCCCACCCAGCGAAAAAAAATGGCTGACGATCATCGTAGATCAGATTTTCCACCTGATTGTGCTGGCTATCGCTTTATTTATTTAAACCCATCAAAAAACGCTTAATTGTCTAAAAGACATTAAGCGTTATTTTATAAGTGATAAATATTTTTCTTGAAACTCCTCTGCCGGTATTGCCTCACTGTAATGATACCCCTGGACAACCTCTCCCCCGGTTTTCAAATACAGCTCAAGCAGTTCTTTCGATTCAATTCCTTCTGCTACAGGAATTACTCCAAGCGTTTCAGCCATCTGTACAAGTGATTGAACAACTTTAAAAGCTCGATCGCTGTCACTCATTTTCCGGATAAAGGACTGGTCAATCTTTAGAAAATCAACTGCCACTTCTACTAAGTGGGCCATTGTGTTATAACCTGTACCGAAATCATCAACTGATATTTTAATCCCAATATCCTGAAGCATACTGACCTGGGAAACCCATATATCCAGTTCTGTACTCATTCTTTCTGTCAGCTCAAGTGTTATACAAGACGGGTCAATCTGATAGCTGTGCGTCAGGTGAGCAGTTTCCGTGACAAGTGAGCCGTGCACAAAGTGGTTACCTGAAATATTCAATGCAATATTTGTCAGTTTCTCCCCTTTTTTCTGCCATTCTGACTGCTGCCTGAATAGACGTCCGAGCGTCCATCTCTCAATGTCAATGATCTGACCTGAATATTCCGCTTGAGGAATAAAGCTGTCCGGGTATATTACCCCTCTGTCCGGGTGATGCCACCTGATCAGCGCTTCCGCTCCGAACAGCTCCCCGGTTTTCACATTGATCTGCGGCTGATAATAGAGTTTGAACTCATCTGCTCTCATCGCTCTCTTCACTTCATCACTGAATGACAGCTTTAATGCAGAAACTGTAGCAGGAGATTTCGCACCTTTATTGCCATCCTGAGAAAACGGATGATTCTTAAGGGCTTTTACGGCAGTCTCTCGCGGCGAAAAATAAGCAACCTCCACAATCAACACCCCTCAGACAAAAATTGTTATATTCATTATAACGCACTAAATGAATATTTCATACTATTTTTTCTGAATTTTTTAATAATATTAAACGAGTCTTTATTCATATCATTTTCATCAGCCGTATTTCTTCTGATGCTCTTTTTTCATTGCAAGATATTCTTGATCCTCGCGCACCTGAATCCACTTTTTTTCAAAAATTGCTGCAGACTCAGCTTTCTCATCATCTATGTCACGATCATTGATTTCTCCGCTGTTATCATACTTTTTCCCGCCCTTATAATTGGCGTAGCGCCTTGCACGTGTGTACCCCATTTGCAGAAATTTACGGGCCATATCCATTCCTACAAAATCTTCTTTCTTTTTATAATCCAGATACATTTCATAGATTTTTTCAGAGGATTCAGTTGCGATATCAGGCGTTTTAAAACGCCAGTGTGGTAGAATCTCACTTTTATACGGTTCTACAAGAAGAACACCCTGCTCCCCCCGTCCTACTCTGTACAATTCAGGCTGTTCTCTGAAATCTATATTGTCAAAATCAAGATCATAGTCAAATGCCATGTCAATCCGCCTCCTTTGTACACCATACCCGACTGACAGATCTGATAACAGAAATGCCCATAAGAAAAAGAAGCACATGATCAGCGCTTCTTTAACGTTACTGTATGACTTCTTTTTCTGGAGACCTGCTCATAAGGAAATAACCTGTGACAGTTAAAACACTGCTGATCACACCAAGGCCAATGAAGAAATAAGAAAAAGCGGTACCCCCTGGCGTTGGTGAATTTGCAAGTGTAAGACCTAAAGTAAGCGAAAGGATCATCAGTAAGACAAGCCCAGTTATCCATTTCTTCAGGTCATGCTTCACAACACGGTATGTAATTAGAAAAACGGCATACAACGCACTAATCGTCATAACGAGTGGAAGTGCAGGCTGAAACTTTGCAGCATAGACAAAATGATCAAGTGATGAGATCTGACTTACCTGCAGAACTTCACCGTGGATTAGATGAGAAAAAGGCGTTGAGTATGCCCATTCAAATGAATGATCACGGATCGCACTGCCTTCATACCAGGTGCCTGCTGCGGCAAGTGCTAGAAGCGTTATTGCGACACTTAATTGTGCTGAAAACCACTTCAATGTAATCTCTCCTTTCATTTATGATGCTATAGACAGCGTAACATATATTTCCTGCTCTGTTCCTTCTGATCAGTTATTTCCAAAAAAGCAGGCGGAAAATCTCTTCGATTTTCCGCCTGTCATGATAGAAAACTATCCGTCAATCCCACGTTTCATTTGATGAACTTCATAATTCAATTCAGCGTCTGTGGAAACGTTCATTTGCTTGTCTTCTGATAACGGGAACACTCTGCACGTAAAGACAGCTGCCCCACCGTTAATAAAGACCTCTGCAATACTATGGTCAACAATGATATCCATGTGAGAGAGTTCTTCAGTAAGCGTCACTTCTCTTTTGGTACCATATTGAGCTTCTGTTACATGTGCCATATCGGAACGGTCAGTGACTACCTTTTTAGCCTTGTGGTCATAAATGATCGTAAACCTTTCATTCTCAGAGCTGAACAGTTCCAGCTTCAAGTCAGCTGCCTGCTCTGCTGCAAACGTTGCTCTCCATGCCTTTACGCTGCCCAGTTTAATATTAGCCGATCCGGGAGAAAGCTCCCCTTCAGTAACAGGTGCCCCCTTTAAAAGCTCAAGCGACTCTGCCGGGCGTTGCAGCAGACGATTGCCTTTTCGTACTAATTCTCGAGGCAGCGTCAGACAGTGCGCCCAGTTATTCTGGTCGGTCGGGAACTTAACTTCACCAACACCAGCCCAGCCGTAAAGTAATCGTTTCCCATCAGCATCGAAGCTTTGCGGCGCATAAAAGTCAAAGCCTTTATCAAGTTCATGATATTCGTCCACTGTAAAAGATAACTCGTTAAGATTGAGCGTACCTGCTACATAGATCGTATTGAACACGTTATGATAATTTTCTCCATCAGGCTCGATTCCCTGAGGTGAAAAGATCAGAAAGTCTTTTCCATCAACCTCAAAGTAATCAGGACATTCCCACATATAGCCTTCAAGATCAATTTCAACTGACAGCTCGCCAAGGAAGGACCAATTCAATGCATCCGGAGATTGATAGACGATGATTGCTCCTGTCTGATTCTCTCTTTGTGCACCAAGCAGCATATAATACTGTCCATCTTTTTCGAATACTTTCGGATCTCTTACATGCCCTGTATATCCTGCCGGCACACTTTTGATCAGCGGGTTGTGCTCATATTTCCTGATCTCACCGTTCTCATTCATAATCGCAAGGCACTGGTGAGCGTCCCTTGCTTCGGCATCATACTTTACGTTGCCTGTGTAGTATAGATACAGCTCATCCCTCACTTGCAGCGAAGCACCGGAATAAGCACCGTGGGATTCATAGTCCTCAACAGGCGTAATCGCTGTATCGTGCCTGTCGAAATGAGCAAGATCCTCTGATGATACATGTGCCCAATGCTTCATACCATGATAAGCGCCGTACGGATACCACTGGTAAAACACATGATATTTCCCCTTAAACCATGCCAGGCCATTCGGGTCATTTAATAATCCGTACTGAGGATGAATATGAAAGGACGGCTTCCATTCATCATTAGCTGACTGTGCTTTTAAAGCCTCAAGCTCGCCCTTTTCAGCTTCTAAAATTGTTCTGTATTTCGGTTCAGAATAGCGGGTCATACTGGTCCTCCTCTTAAACATCAAAACTCGGGTTTTTCACTTTTCCATAAGCAGCTGTAAATACTGCACCTAATGCAAGTGCTGCTACATTGGCAATTACATAATGAAGGTGACCGCCGCCAGTTGTTGAAATGATCGCAATTCCCGGTACAGCCGTTGCCCCGAACCCAAGTGCATTAATATTCAGCAGGAATACATAAGCACCTGCAATCGCACTTGCAATACATCCTGCAATCAGCGGGAATTTATAACGTACGTTGATCCCGAACAGCGCGGGCTCTGAAATACCAAATAAAATTGATCCAAATGAAGAAATACCAATCTGGCGTGCTTTCTTATCGTGCCAGCGCAGGTAAAGGTAACCTAATACGGCACCACCCTGTCCCATTAATGCAACTGACATCAGCGGCATAATAAAGTTTAAGCCGGTATCTGCAATCAGCTGTGCTTCTACAGCACCAATGACGTGATGCAGCCCTGTAATCACAATAACCTGCTGGACGCCTGCAAACAGAACGAACCCAACTACGCCAAGGTTTTCAGTTGCCCAAAGCAGACTTGATGTTAATCCTTCTGCAAGAAAACGTCCGATTGGTCCAACGATAATAAATAATAGTAATCCTGATAGTGTAACCGTTAAAAACGGTGCAAGGAATAGCTTGATCATGTCAGGAACGACGCGTGTAAAGAAGTTATCCAGCTTTGCCACAACAAGTCCCATCAGCAGGGCTACAATAATACCACCCTGGAATCCGACAAGCTCTACATTTAACCCTAAAATATTGATCAGTTCAGCATCCACTTCACCACTTGCTACTGCGTATGCATTGCCAAGGTCCGGATGAAGCATGATTGCTCCGATCACAAGGCCTAAAACCGGATTACCACCAAATCTCTTAGTAGCTGACCAGACAACCAGCAACGGAAGAATGGTGAAAATACCTGTCGACATAATCTGAATAAAGCGGTTGATCCCGGTAATAGCAGGGAACATCTCTACTACTGCACGTTCTCCAAATACACCCGGCTGACTGAGCAGACCTGTAATTCCCATTAATAGTGCCGCTGCTAAGAGCCCGGGGATAATTTGCACAAAAACATCTGATAAAGCTTTAATTCCGCGCTGAAATGCATTTTGCTTTTTAGCCGATGCGCCTTTTACATCACTCAGTGACATATCATCCATTCCGGCCTGCTGCTGGAATACTTTGTAGACATCATTCACGGTACCAGCCCCGAAAATAATCTGCAGCTGGTCACCGGCAATAAATGCCCCTTTAACAAATTCAAGCTGTTCTATATCTTTAACCGAGATTTTATCCTGGTCGTCAGTAACAATTCTCAGGCGCGTAGCACAATGTGCCGCTCCCTGAATATTTTCTTTTCCGCCTATAAGACGGATGACTTCTTTAACGGTTGGTTCGTATTTCTGAAGCTTTCCACTCATGAAGTTTCTCCTTTCGACAGAGCCGGTCATGATATAAATAAAGTGGAACCGGTTCCATTTTTAGTGTAATAGGAAGAACCGGAATTTGTGGAACCGGTTCTACAAATTGAGTTTAAAACAGAACTTTTAAAAATGCAAGGGTTTTTGTAAGCGCTATTTTTTTCCTTTTACACTTTCGCCTTTACGGATTGTAAAATGCGGTCTCTGAAGCTGGTCCACTTCTTCTCCCTGCATCAGCCTTGCAATCGTCCCGGCTGCCATCCGTCCGGTTTCCAGGTAGTCAAATGCCACTGTGACAAGTGAAGGATGAATCATTTCAGATACGGTATAGCCGCCGAATCCGCTGATTGAAATATCAGCTGGAATATTGTATCCCTTTTCTCTCACGACTCTCATTGCGCCTAAAGCAATCGTATCAGTCGCACAAATAATCGCACTTGGGACTGAATGTTCAAGACACTTTTTCGTCGCCTGCATTGCGCTGTCAAAATCAAAGCCGCTTTTGAAAAATTGGACCGGATCAGCTCCATTTGCCCTGCAGCCGTCTTCTATTCCCTGCTTTCTGCGCTTTCCAACGGCTATATCCATTTCATCTACACCAATATAGGAGATCTTTTCATGTCCTTTTGAAGATATATATTCACCCATTTGATAGCCGGCCTGATAATCGTCAAAAACAATGCAGTGCGTCCGGTCTGTTTCCTGACCAATGATCAGGAGGGGAACGGTCAATGTTTCAATCAGCTCGAAGTGTGATGGAGTCAGCTCAGTCGCAAAAAGAATCATCCCATCCACCTTTTGACGCTGAAGGTTCTGCAGGCTTTCAATTTCCCTTTCAATGCTGTGACTCGTATTGCTGATCAGCGTTGTGTATCCCCGCTCTCTCAGCTCTTCATCCATTCTGATCAGGATCTTGGATGTTACAAATGAATCCAGTGCAGGTGCGACCACGCCAACGAATCCGGTTTTCTTAGACTTCAGGCTTCTGGCAAACGAGTTCGGCTCATAGTTATGCTCCTCAATAATCCGCCTGATTTTGTCGCTTGTTTTCTGGCTGATCCGGCCGCCATTCAAATAGCGGGAAACGGTGCTTTTTGCAACGCCTGCTTCTTTTGCAATTTCATTAATCGTGATTTTCATAGCATTCTCTCCGTATCGTTTCTTTGCATTAAGCATAACGGAAATTTGTGGTTTAGGTAAGTGGGGTGCAGTGGCAGGTTGATTTTGGAGATGGCGCGGGTTGGGTGGTCCGGGAAGTGTGTGGGGGTGTGGCTGATTACGTCATCTCCGGCAATTATTCAATGGCCTTTTACATTTAATCTATCACCTTTACTAGAGTCATGATTTTTTGCGTCACCTTTACAGATTTTTCTATCACCAACCTGATCAATTCCATCACCTTTTCGCGGATTCGGCCATCTGAATTTGCCACATCACACAAATAAAAAAGAAGACAACACAATGTGCTGTCCCCTGTCCTATTATCCGTTCAACTCACCACACGCGATCCTTGCACCTGAATTCCCGGCAGGATCCGTCTGATAATCATCCGGTCCCTCATGAATCACAATTGCACTGCCGTCTTCATCAAGCAGTGAAAATGGGGCACCTTCTTCAAGTGTCAGATCTTTCACCATTAGTTCCAGTTCAATTGTTCCGTCCTCACCTACCTTTAGATTCGGCAGATCTCCGGCGTGATAACCTTTTGGATTTTCAAACCCATGCTGCTTCCAGCCGGATTAAAGTGGCCGCCTGCAGATTCAAAGTCTGGTGGTGTACACTTGCCTGTTTCATGAATATGAACCGCTTTTTCACCAGGCTCAAGCCCTTTAGCTGTGAGCTGTATCAATACCCCTTCTTCTTCCTGTTTGAACATTGCTGATCCTATTCTTTCCCCATCGCGATTGACCATATCAGATTCAATTGCAGGTACGGCAGATGCCGGGACTGTATGATTCTGAAGCATCTGACACCCTGCAAGACCTGCTGCAAAAAGACTGACGGCGAGACCGGCTGTATACATTTTCATCATCAGGACCTCCTATTCTTCATCAAATAGGTTGTCCCATTCCCACTAAAATTAAACTACCTTCTTGCCATGGACATGACTGTAAAGCCAATATTCGCCGGTCGTTCAGCCAGACGTTTCATGAAGTAGGTGTACCAGTCTTTTCCGAATGGCACATAAACAACCATGTTCCAGCCTTCTTCAGCAAGCGCCTTCTGCTTTTCTTCCCTCATCCCCTGCAGCATCTGGAATTCAAATTGTTCTTTAGGAATCTGGTGTTCCTTCACGAGGTCCCTCACAAAATCGATCATATCATTATCATGTGTGGCGACCTGCGTATAGTTCCCTTTCAGCAAATGCTTTTTTACAAGCTTCTTATAGTTCTCATCCACACGTGTTTTATTATTAATATCCACATCGCGCGATTCAATATAAGCGCCTTTAACAAAGCGGATCGCAGGTGAGAAGCGGTCGAGTCTTTCTACATCTGTTTCTGTTCTGAACAGGTTTGCCTGAAGCGCAATCCCGACGTTTTCATGCTTTTCTCTCAACGTTTCAAAAACAGAAATAATATCCTCACAATTTTTGTATTCCTCCATATTAATCGTAACGGATACATCATATTTTTTCGCTTCAGTTAAAATTTCATTCATATTCTGAATAGCAGTATCTCTGCTCACTTCCAGTCCAACGCTGAAAAGCTTCAGAGAGATCTGCGCATTCAATTGTTCATCCCTGATTGAGTAAATTGCTCTGAAACAGTTATCCACGTACTTTTTTGTATCTTCTTCTGTTTTTACAAATTCACCAAGACAGTCAATTGTGGCACCAATACCGTTACTGTTCAGCTTTTTTACCTGTTTTATCATATCAGCCGTTTTTTCACCGCCGACAAAATGTGAGCCGCCCAGGTCCATTCCGACTTTACGTGATAGATCTATTAATAATTGGTTATAGGCCAGTGTCGTAAAAAATTGATTTAATGCAGATGCGACGATCATCTTACAGCCTCCTTTAATCTATGCGTTCTTTTCTAATTCCCTCATTCCATTAATAAAAACGATCAGGTGTGAAATTTTCTTTTACATGCACAGCGTGATAAAATAGGTTTTGGACTAAACATTAAAGGAGTGCATAATGATGGCAAAGACAGGTTATATTGATTTAACAAATGGACATAAAATTTCTTTTGAACTCTATCCGGAAGAAGCACCGGGCACTGTTGAGAACTTTGAAAAGCTTGCAAACGACGGCTTTTACGACGGTCTTAACTTCCACCGCGTAATCCCTGGTTTCGTAAGCCAGGGCGGATGCCCGAATAAAAACGGTACTGGCGGCCCTGGTTATACAATCAAATGTGAAACTGAAGGCAACCCGCACCGTCATCAGCCGGGTTCTTTATCAATGGCACATGCCGGTAAAGACACTGGTGGCAGCCAGTTCTTCATCGTTCACGAATCACAGCCTCACTTAGATGGCGTGCACACTGTGTTCGGTAAAGTGACTGAAGGTCTTGAACATGCACAAGGCATGGAACAAGGCGCAGGCATTAACGAAATCCGTGTAAACGGCTAATGAACCAAAAAACCGCTCCGGGAAAATCTCCCAGGAGCGGTTTTTCTAATCTGTATCCGTCCACCAATAGACTAAAATCATAAAGAGAATCATCAAAATACCCGCCACGATATAAAACCAGTCAGGTACATAACTTCCACCAAAAAAGCCTAATAACAAATGATCACTCCTCACGTAAAAGCGTAAGGCGCTCGCTCAGCTGCGACAAGCATAAGGCGCGGAACGAAAAAGGGCGAACTTTCCCTTTATCGTTCAGTGACTTATGACTCGAGCAGCTAGCGCCTGAAGCTGGATAAAGTAAAAGCGTAAGGCGCTCGCTCAGCTGCGACAAGTATAAGGCGCGGAACGAAAAAGGGCGAACTTTCCCTTTATCGTTCAGTGACTTATGACTCGAGCAGCTAGCGCCTGAAGCTGGATAAAGTAAAAGCGTAAGGCGCTCGCTCAGCTGCGACAAGCATAAGGCGCGGAACGAAAAAGGGCGAACTTTCCCTTTATCGTTCAGTGACTTATGACTCGAGCAGCTAGCGCCTGAAGCTGGATAACTTAATCGACCTGTAAATAAACCACCCCATGGAACCAAAAAGCAGCGTCATGAATATAGGCATAACACCTGCTGTCAGGTTTGCATCTCCCCCCGTGCCGATCAATGTCAGCTCATATGTAATATAAGCAAATAATATCACGCAGAGATTCTTAATAACATTCATCATCTGCATACCGTTCTTATATTGCTTCTCAGCGTTTTCTTCTGTAATCTTTCCCAAATAATTATAGGTATGGGGTACTCTTTCAAGCGCAGTCAGACCACCCCACATGAAAAAGCCGATCACTGGAAGCATGACTGCACTCCATTTGCCGCCAAATCCATCCGCCTCTCCAGCTGCATTAAAATGAATCGGTATCACATCTGAAAGATCCCCCCAGGACATTGCCAGATAAATTGAAGCGATGATTAATAAAATCAGCGAGATCATACTGAACGCTTTTGCCCAAATCGGCTGATCAACTTTAATGAGCGGTCTGTCTGAATGGAACAAATGAATCCCTCCTCTTGAATCCTCTTATTCTATTATACGATTGACCTTGAAAAACGTTTCCAAAAGCTGAACAAGACTTCTTTTTAACTCAAATCCTTCGATTCACGATATTTTTATGAATGATTATTCACCTTTTGAGGGCTAACTTTCGACATTTTCCCAAACACAAAAGGTACTTTTATGTAAATAAAGATTGATCCAGACATTAAATTTTTAAAATAATGGTTTTATTTACATAAAAATTATGCACTTAGGTAACTTAATCTTTCAAAAATACCCTCTCAATGTATAAGATTTCGAGAAAATTTTCCCGATAAACAAACTCGGAATCCTCTGATAGGATGAAATTGTTCACAAAATATTAAGAAAAAAAGGAGTCGGGAAAATGAAGAAAAGAAGTATGCTTATGAGTTTATTACTTGCAGCAAGCTTGTCAGTTCCTTCAGTTGCAGGAGCTGCACCTGACCAGGATCGCGGTCAGGAAACATTCAGAGTCTATGTTGAAACAACTGGTGCTTCAGCAATGAGCGCGAAGCAGTCTCTGAAAAACCAGTATGAACCACGCTGGGAACTGAGCGAAAACGGCTTTTCAACTGAAATGAATGAAAAGCAGTTCAACGCACTTCAGAAGAATAAAAATATCAAAGTAACAAAGGTTCAGGAAGTCCAGCTTGAAACGGATGTCCGTGCAAGCGAATATGAAACAATGGCTGGGGAATACCCATCTCATCAGACACCATGGGGAATTAAAGCAATCTATAACAATGCAAACCAGACTACAACTTCAGGTGGTGCAGGTGTTAATATCGCTGTCCTTGATACTGGTGTGTACACAAGCCACTATGACCTTGTTAATACAGTTGAGCAGTGTAAAGATTTCACACAGTCTACGCCACTTGTAAACGGTGCTTGTAATGATGCAAATGGTCATGGTACACACGTAGCCGGTTCTGCACTTGCAGATGGCGGTAGCGATGGCGCAGGAATCTACGGCGTTGCTCCGGATTCAGATCTATGGGCTTACAAAGTGTTAGGTGACAATGGATCAGGTTACTCAGATGATATCGCAGCGGCGATCCGTCATGCAGCTGACCAGGCTTCAGCTACAAGAACTAAAACAGTCATCAATATGTCTCTTGGTTCTGCAGGTCAGGATTCACTGATCACAAATGCAGTAAACTATGCTTACAGCAAAGGTGTGTTAGTGGTTGCCGCTGCTGGTAACTCAGGTCCAAACCAGGGCTCTATCGGATATCCTGGTGCACTGACAAATGCAATCGCAGTAGCTGCTCTTGAAAATCGTCAGCAAAACGGTACATACCGTGTAGCAGATTTCTCTTCTCGTGGATACGCTGCAACTGATGGTGATTATTTCATCCAGCAGGGTGACGTTGAAATTTCAGCTCCAGGTGCTTCAATCTATTCAACATGGCCTGGTGGCGGTTATAACACAATCAGTGGTACATCAATGGCTACACCACACGTAGCAGGTCTTGCTGCGAAGGTTTGGGCTGCTAACCCTGGTTATTCTCATACGCAACTGCGTACAGTTCTTCAAAACCGTGCAAAAGCGAACGATATCCTTGGTGGATACGGCGCTGCTTACGGTGATGACTACGCTTCAGGTTTCGGTTTTGCAAAAGTTAACTAATGAGTAAGTGAACTGTACGGAAAACAGTTCAGGCATATAGCGGGTTGCCCCTCGCGTTTGCCAAATTCAGCATAGGTACACTCTAATTTACCCCCTTTACACATATTTTAAAGGCTGTCCAAGTGAAGCAGAATTGCTTCATTGGACAGCCCTTTTTTTATCAAGATTTAAAATAGTTTACCCTGCTTATAAAGAACCGTTGATAGCTTCATGACTGAATGGATATAACAGTTTTCACGCAGAGAATGCGGGTCTCCGAAGTATTTAGGAAGAATGGTTTCCATCGTCCCCTGCATTTTATCGTAAAGCTTTTTGTAGATCTGTTCTTCTGAATAGAACTGGGTTTCTCTGCCCTGCAGCCATTCGAAATAGGAAACAATTACACCGCCTGCATTGGCGAGAATATCCGGAACGATAATGACGCCTTTCTCGTTTAGATAGTCATCTGCTTCAGCTGTTACCGGGGCATTGGCACCTTCTACAATCACTTTCGCTTTAATATTTTCTTTGTTTCCATTATGAATTTGTTCTTCAAGTGCTGCGAGCATTAATACGTCAACGTCCATTGTCAGCACATCATCCCTGTGCAGGATTTCAGCTTTAACCCCACTGTCTTTCAACTTTTCTTCTGTATGAGGCAGATCTCCCTGGTTGGCCGCTGTATAGGATACGAGCGTTGGGATATCCAGTCCGTCTTCGTTATAAAGTGTGCAGTTGCGATCACTTACTGCAATGACTTTATTCTGCAGCTGCTGGCACTGGTAAGCTTCCAGGGCAGTCACTGAACCTACATTACCAAAACCCTGCACAGCCACTTTCAAAGGCTTTTCGTAAAGATCCAGTGCCGTTTTAGCATAGGGACTTCCTGTTTTTTCAAGCCATGAATGCTGCTTTTTGATAAAGTCGGACATCAGGTAGCGGAATGTAAAGTATACGCCTTTACCTGTTGCTTCACGTCTGCCAAGGGAGCCGCCGTTAATCACACTTTTACCGGTAAAGCTACCTCTGTAAGGCTGACCAGGCTTGATGTTTTTATATTCACCCATCATCCAGTCCATTTCTCGTTCGCCGCTTCCCATATCAGGCGCCGGAATATCCTTATCCGGGCCAATCACATCCGCAAAATACTGAACATACTTTTTGGAGATCAGATTCAATTCCTTTGGTGAAAATTCACGTGGATTAACAACAACGCCACCTTTTCCTCCGCCAAATGGTACATCATGAAGTGAATTTTTTAGTGTCATCAGAAAGGCAAGGTTAATGACTTCTTCCTCATTTACAGATTCGTGAAATCTAATTCCGCCTTTATAAGGTCCCATTGCATTATTGTGCTGAACCCTGAAGGCTGGGATTCTGACGATTTCACCTTTTTCAAGAACGATCCTGAGAAAAGATTTATGTATCTTATTAGGCGTTGATAAAACAGCACCCAGAGATGAGAACGCTTTCTCTCTCGGTCCATTTTGAAGATCCGGTAAAAACATTTTGTCATCCATTAATGCATCAAGTGATTCCTGTACGATTGATCTTGTCTGGTATTGCATATCCATTCCCCCTTGAAATGTTATGACTCTACTATGACGGTACCTTAATTGACTGGTTGATGTAAAGAGATGTGAAGAGGAAGTGAGTAGAACTTTTTAAATGGCGGTGTTTGGGCTGGAGATGTAGCGATCTGGCTCCGGTTTGTCGTGATACACCCGGGGATTTGTCGCAATCCACGGCCAGAATGTTTCTATTCCCGCTCAGTTTGTCGCCTTTCCTCACAAATTCACTTCACCACATCCTCTTCATGCCCTTAAGAAACTAAAAGACTGTTACTTAAGGGCATGAAGGGCAAATGTTGGTGTTTGGGCTGGAGATGTAGCGATCTGGCTCCGGTTTGTTGCGATACACCCGGGGATTTGTCGCAATCCGCGCTCAGAGTGTTTCTATTGCCGCTCAGTTTGTCGCCTTTCCGCAGTTAGTGGCGTCTTATGCTTGTTCGCCTGCCACCACTTTTCTACGGTGTCCAGTTCCGGGCGCTAGCTCCTCGGGTCATAAGTCACGGATCGGTAAATGGGAAGGTCGCCCATTTTCCGATCCACGTCTTATGCCCGTCAGAGCTGAGCAAGCGCCCTACGCATTTCTTTATTGTCCAGCTCCAGCAGGCAGGTCCTCGAGTCGTAAGCCAATCTGAGAAAATGGGAAAGGTCACCCATTTCTCTCAGCTCGTCTTACGCTTGTCGGACCTAACCGCCTGCCTCCGCTTTTCTTTATTCATCTTTCCCAAAGTTCATTCTTGCATATCGTCCACGGATGATTTCGTAGACTGCGTAAAGGATCAGTCCGACTGCTGCGAGGCCGAGAAGTACTTGTCCATAAGGTTGTGAAGCAATTTCTCCGAGTGCGCCGTCAAGTCCTTTTGATTCATCAGGATTTGCAGTAATCGCAGTCTGGACAAAGAAAAAGCCGACCATTGACAATACTACACCGCGGGCGATCAATCCGATTTTACCGGATTTACGTGCCAGCTTTTTCTCACTCTGACTCATATCATTTATAATCAGCTTGCTCATAAATTTCTCTTTATAACCTGTATAAATGTTGTAAAGTCCATAAATGATTACGCCTGCGCCTAAAATACCGACCAGCCATTGACCAAATGGCTGTCCAAGAAGCATGGCAGAGATTGTCTGCTCTGAATTACCTCCGCCGTTTCTTGCGTTCATTGCAATTTGAAGAGCTGATATGGCAAGCCCGGCATAAATAATTCCGCTGACTGCATAAGCGATTCTTGTGAAAATTCCCTTTGCATCTGTCCCTTTATGCTGAGGATCAAAAATGGCTCTTACCAGCTCCCACATGACATAAAAGAACAGGCCGATACCAACGATCCAAAGCAGGATTTCTCCGAATGGAAGTGTTGCAACCTGCTGCATGGCGCCAGATGTATCAGTGGTTTCCCCACCACCTACACCAAGTGCCGCTAGCAGGGCCAGTATACCAACAATCCCATATACAGCGCCCTTTGACATATAACCGAATCTGCCCATGCGCCGTACCCACGGCTTAACTTCTTCAGATGTGTCATTTGATTTCATTGTTAACTGACTCATGATATTTCTCTCCTCCTATTCTTCAATTGTTTGTCCCTGAAGCTGACCTACACCATTTTTCTTAATGATTGTGTCAGACATTCTTAACTGGGAAGCTGCTTCATAAAGCATTTGCGAGCAATTGGATTTGTCTGTCATTTCCTCTGTTTCGAGGTTGTAGCAATCTCCATTTTCCCGCTCACTCGTCAAGTCTGCTTTGTAATAATAGCCGTTATAAATAAAGGATCCTTCTCTGAATACGGTCAGCCTTGGGTCTTCACTCAGCAGGGAATTCCCCATCATGTAGCCTTTATTAAGATCTAACAGTGATAGAATCGTTGGCGCAATATCGATTTGTCCACCTGTCTGCTCCATCACACTGCCTTCTTCCATATCAGGCAATTTCATAAATAAAGGAACTTTCCGGCCAAGGTTCAGATAATCAACGACTGATTCAGCTTCCGCCATTTCAGCCATATCTCTCTCCGGCTCCTGCAGACCGCTGTCATGATCACCGTAAGCGACTACAAGCGCATCATCCCAAATGCCCTCATCCTTCAGCTTCTCAACCATTGAACCAAATGCCTGATCAACAAAATGAATATTATGATAGTAATTCTGAATGATTTCTTCTTCGAGACTAGTTAAATCCAGTTCTTTTTTCTCCTCAGGAAAGTCATATGGTGTATGGCTCGTCAATGCGACTAAAAATGCATAGAAAGGATCCTGCATTTCAACCATGCGATCTACCGATGATAAAAAGAAATCTTCATCATTTAACGTCAGACCGATCACATCTCCTTCAGGAAAATCTTCTATACTGTAAAAATGATCAAACCCGAAATTTTCATATACTTCATCCCGGTTCCAGAATGTCCGCTCAAACGCATGAAAAGCTGCAGTTTCATAGCCTGCTGATTCCATTTTTTCAGGCAGTGAATCATATGAATGATCCGGGTACCGCGTATAAACTGATCCTGCTTTCATCGGGTAAAATGACGTATTTAAAATAAACTCCGCATCAGACGTCCGTCCCTGATGTGTCTGATGATAAAAGTTAGGGAAGTACATCACTTCATCTTTAAAGTCATTTAAAAATGGTGTGATTTCCTGACCATCAATTTCCTGGTCAAGCACCGAGTTTTGAAAAGATTCCAGCTGAATGACAATGACATTAGGCTTTCCTTCTACTTTCGTGTCACTTTCAGCGCTCCGGTTGCTGTCAAAAAAGCGCTGCATCTCACTTAGCTGGGAAGCGGATAAGGTTTTCTCCTCTATGAACTGATCATCGAGTTCCCTGCCAATATCAAGGATGTGATGTCCGATCATACCGAGCTTAAAATAATTCCGCATATTTGCAAGCGAGTCCTGAACAAGCCATTCGTCCCTGTCAGCTGCGTTCACTGCAAGCGGCGTAAAGAAAAGCACAATACCTGAGACTGCGGCGATTAAAGCTGCCTTAGACCTTCTTTTTGCAGGATAATCTGCAAAAGATCTCTTCCTGTCTCTCCAAAGTAAAGCTGCCCAAATAAAACTATCTGCAAACAACAGAAAATCAGCGGGATATATCAAATCCTCAAGTCCACCGCCTACTGCACCCATCTGTGGGATCTGTATAATCAGCGCTACAGATAACAGGTCGGTAAAATAACGGTAGTACCAGATATTAGATGCGATTAGAATCGTCAATAAAATACTCAGATAAAATAAAATCCAGCGTCTGATACGTGGTGAAATCCACAGAGACCAGAATGAAATCAGAATGATTGCTCCTAGACTGACAAAAAATAAATTCACACCAAAATAAGTACCTGTAGCAGGCCCTACAATAATCATTTTTACTAACAATACAAGTATAAAAACCAGATAGTCTCCATACATCAGCCATGTTTTTTTCAATGTACGACCTCCCTTCTGTGTTATCCTTTACCCTATGTAAAGTGGTTGTAACCTGTATGAAATATGGTGTTTTACAGAAAAATAGAGATTCAGATATGTTTATCTGAATCTCATTAACCATGTTACTATGACCCTTCTAAATACACAGATAACTCATTAATAAAACTATTCCTTTAGATTTATATAGTTTTAGAAAGTATGATCATTAAAAAAATAAATGACCACCCCTTTTAAGGATGATCATTTAACAAACGTTTTCTTTCTCTGAAACCAGTGATCCATAAATCCACTGCCGCCAAGAACACCTGCTACAATCAGTGCAAATCCGGCAATCTGTCCAAGGTAAACCGGTTCACCTAACAGAAGCGCGGCGCCTGTGATTGAAAAGAGTAGGTTCAAGTTTGTAAAGACTGCCGATTCACTCGGTCCGATCAGACGGATGGCGTTATTGTAAATCATATGCCCAATGCCTGTAGCAATAAATGCTGAGCTGAAAAAGATCATATAATGATACGCTTCACCCTGCACTAGTGTCTGATAACCACCCGGCTCTGTCAGAAGGCTGATAACAGCAAGCATGACAGCTCCAAAGACCATCATCCAGCCGGTCAGTACAAAGACATCCAGATCTGTTGAGATTTTTTTAATCAGTACGAAGCTGATTGCCTGAGTGATGGCAGCCATTAGGATATACCAGTCTCCCGCAGCCACCTGAATTTCTCCGCTGCCGCCTGCTGCCATAACGAGAAATACGCCCGCAAAACCAATGATGATCCCAAAGAATTTGAGTAATGTCAGCCGTGCTCTCAGAAAAATTACAGCGGCAATGGCAGTCAGGATCGGAATCAAACCGAGGATCAGACCGGTATTTACAGCAGTCGTTCCTTTTAAACCGATCGATAAAAAGTAATGATGTCCGACAATGTTGAAAAGGCTGATCAATACAATGACGCCAATATCCTTCATCCCGGGCACCAACTGCTTTCTCTGCAGTGCAAGAACTGAAAGTACTACTGCACCTGCTGTCAGGATCCGCATCGAAGTCATTGCTACCGGAGAAAATTCATCTACCAGTACTTTCAGGGCCACTACATTCAGCCCCCATGCCACCATGATAGACACGAGCCATATATATGCGTTGGATTGTGTCACAATTTCACCTGATTTCTATCGTTAATGTCGTTTTTGTATAAGCTTTGGTCTTAATGTTTTCGAAAAAGCAGTCGCTTCGAGTATCCGGTCGTATTGCGCTCTAGAAGGTGAACCTGCAAATAACAGTTCATTCACTTCCTGCACTGTCACACCGGCCTGATCACGTTCAAGTAAGATCAATTGATCCCCAGGCTTTACGTACCCCTCTTTCAGCACGCGGAAATAAAAGCCCGTGAAGCCTGATTCTCTCATCCGGACAATCAACTCAGGCTTATTGTATTTTGCGGCAATTTTAAAACAGGGCTGTCTTGGCTCAGTCACTTCAATCACTGCTTCGCCAAATTCAAACCGGTCCCCAATATGCGTATTGCGCTCATGGATTCCTTCAGTCGTGATGTTTTCACCAAAAAGCGCTGATCCATCCTGCATATCCATCCACCCATCCCAGAATGAATAATGATCATACGGATACAGGCAAAGCGCTTTTTCCGTACCACCATGATGTTCAGGCGTCTGTTCATCTTCAGCCAGACCTGTCTCAGATAACCACATCTCTTTTTCAATCGGTTGCTTCAACAGTGCGCTCGGGAATGTTTTTCGTCCAAAAGTCAGTTCAGTAATTTTCGCTGTATGTATCGAACGTACGTTATAAGTAGTCATCGCTTCCTCCCATGCATACCAAATATATATAGTATACCTCACTTTTAGATTGAACTGAAAATGAACAGGGTAGAGATAGAGTAAATCAAAAATCAGGAGTGATACATTTGGATACATATCATCTTATTATTAATGGAAAAGAAACCGGACAGGACCTTGAAACAATTGATGTGATTAACCCGGCTACAACTGAAGCCATTGCAACCGTTCCTAAAGGCGGTACAGATGAGGCGAAAAAAGCAGTGGATGCAGCCCATCATGCTTTTAAAGACTGGTCGCGCCGGAACACGTATGAGCGCAGCGCTTTACTAATGAAATGGGCTGACTTAATTGATGAACATACAGATGAACTTGCCCGCTTAATGACCATTGAGCAGGGCAAGCCGCTGAAGGAAGCTGCAGGAGAAATTTCGTATGCGAACGGATTTATTAAATGGTTTGCAGAAGAAGGTAAGCGTGTGTATGGCGAGACGATTCCTTCTTCAAAAGGAGATAGACGACTGTTTGTTCACAAGCAGCCAGTTGGTGTTACAGCAGTCATTACGCCATGGAACTTTCCGGCAGCGATGATCACGCGAAAAGTAGCACCGGCGCTTGCTACAGGCTGTACTGCTGTGATCAAGCCTGCTACCGCTACACCGCTGACAGCATTCCGCCTTGTACAGCTGGCGAAAGAAGCAGGTATTCCAGATGGCGTCTTAAACGTTGTAACAGGAAAATCTTCTGATATTAGTGGAGCCTGGCTAGAAGATGATCGTGTTAGAAAGCTGACATTTACAGGTTCAACAGAAGTCGGCAAATCACTGATGAAAGGTGCAGCTGATACGATGAAGAAAATCTCATTGGAGCTCGGCGGCCATGCACCTGCTATCGTGATGGATGATGCTGATCTTGAAAAAGCAGTTGACGGTGTCATTGCGACGAAGTTCAGAAACGCGGGTCAGACATGCGTCTGTGCAAACCGGATCTACGTTCATGAAGAGATTGCTGAGGCATTCACAAAACGCTTTACTGAAAAAGTTGAAGCATTACGTCTTGGCGATGGACTTGAAGAAGGCGTTGATCTTGGACCGCTGATTGATGAGGATGCGGTTGAAAAAGTGCAAAAGCATATTGAAGATGCAAAAGAGAAAGGCGCAACGGTGGAAACCGGCGGAGAACTCCGTGATGGTTTATTCTTCAAACAGACAGTATTATCCGGCGTAATAGATGACATGCTGTGTATGAAAGAGGAAACGTTTGGACCGGTTGCACCAATTACAACTTTTAAAACAGAGGAAGAAGCGATTGAACGTGCGAATGATTCCATTTACGGACTTGCAGCTTATGTGTTTACTGAGAATATTTCGAAGGGAATTCGGATCAGTGAACAGCTTGAATACGGCATTGTCGGATTGAATGATGGATTGCCTTCTGCACCAGAAGCGCCATTTGGCGGATTTAAGCAGAGTGGCCTTGGCCGTGAGGGTGGTCATCAGGGGATTGAAGAGTTTCTTGAGACGAAGTTCATTTCTGTTGGAATGAGTGAATAGAAGGTTTAAAGGTGGGACGGATTTTCGTCTCACCTTTTTCATAACCGTTTCACTGCGCTTCAGGCGGACGCTTTCCGGACGGCGGGCGCTGAGCCTCCTCAGCCTACGGCTTCCGGGGTCTCAGCTGTCCCGCTACTCGTCCCGGAGTCGCCGCCTTCCACTCCGTTACACTATGATTTATTGGTAAACACTTATTTTCCTCACTTAGCTTCTATAGAATAGATCAAACTTTCTTAAAATACAGTAATTCTTTGTCAATATAAAAACCCGCTCGCTGATAAAGTCTGATCGCGGTTTGGTTGGTTTTACTGACGCAGAGGCTGATTTCTTTCGTTTGCTGCTCTTCAAATAGCTTTTGCATAGCGGCTCTGAGTAACGCGTAACCTGCTCCTTTCCCTCTTGCAGCTTCATTTACTGCAAGGTATTCCACTGAAGCTTCACCAAATTCAGGATCTGACTCGGCATAAATATAGCCGGCTAATTGTCCTGCATTTACTGCAGCGAGTAATGGACGATTAGGGTTTGTTCTTTTCAGGATTGTCTCTGCGTTATAGTAAGTTTCAGGGAATACCTGATTGTGCAACCTCTCGAACTCATTAAACTCCTGATCTGATAATATGTTGATCTTGATCGCGCCTTCAGTTTTTTCAGGCATGAAACAGCTGGCCTTTAAGATAACTTCTTCCCCTTTCAGCTCAGCACCAAGACTTTTCATCCATTCGATTGCCCTGATATTTTCGTGACCGTAGAAGCCATAAAGCACTGTCCTATCAGGTACCATGTTGATCAGACGGTTTGCCCTTTGTGACCAATCAGATCCGCTGCTATCAATAAACGGCCCCCACATTTCACCTGCGCCATCTTCATAATCAAGGATTAACAGATCGTCTCCTGACCAGTAAATATGTTCTTCTGAGATGTCTTCTGTTAGGGATTTCAAAATCTCATCAGCTTCTGTTCCGCAATATCCGACGTATTGATTCGATTTTTGATTCGCTGCAGCAATTCGTTTTGCCGCCTGTTCAGCTGTCTTCATCATTCATTTCCTCCCAGCAAGGATGACAATAAAGATCCTTCTCATGATAAATACCATCAAGGAAGCCATCCGCACAATATACCGTTTTTCCACATCTGACACATTTCCCGACAACTTCACGCATGATCTCACCCCTCCCCTTATATTTTCCATTTACCTGCTGAGATCTCCTGCAAACATTGAAAAAAGGACTGTCTTATAGCGACAGTCCTTTTATTCAGCAGGCTCAAGCAGCCCCATCGTCAGACACAGGTCCAGTGCAAGGCGCTTTGTGCCTTTGGAAAATTTAATTTCAAGTCCATCCTCAGAAAACCCTTCAATCCGGCCTGTACCAAATACACGGTGCTTTACCTTCCGACCAACCTCAAGATCCGATACTCTTCTTAAAGCATTGGGATTCTGTGGAATTCTACTTTCATACACCTGCTGTTGTTCAGGCGGATTAATAATTTTATTGACCCTGAGTAAAAACGGTGAAGGGTTTGTTTTACTGCCCGCTCTGTTTCTATAGGAAAGCAACTCAAGCTCTTTCTCAGCCCGCGTCATACCTACATAAAACAGACGTGCAGCTTCTTCCATCGGATCCTTATTCCCTTTATCCTGTTCCTTCACATCACTTTTAGAAGGAATGACATCCGCAATCAGATCCAACATATACACTTTTTTAAATTCCAGACCCTTGGAGCTGTGAAGCGTTGACAGTGTAACGGCATTTTCGTGTTTATTAAACTTGGACGTTTTCAGCAGTGATTCAAGCTGCTTCAGGCGATTCGCAAATGCGACCATTCCTGTTTCCTTCTGTGCAATCTGTTCAAGTGTTGATAATACATCATGTAAATATTCAATCGAAAAACCGAGATTTTCACTCATTTTCTCAAGCGCACGATCATAGCCGGCCTGTTCTCTGATCAGACGGATCACGCGGTAAGGTTCCCCGCCTTCCATTCTTTCAAAAGCCCGCTTCAATCCATTGATCTGCTTACGTTGATAATCCTTGAGCGAACTCAAGTTAAGTAAGCGATCAAATACACTGCCTTCCTCCGGCTGCTTTTTCAGCTCAAACAGCTGCTGGCGGGTGACATAACCGAGGCACTTCATAGAAATCTTTTCAAATAAATCTGTCCGCGTGTTGTTGAATGTAAGGCGCATAAAGTTAAGGATATCCTCTACAATCCAGTGGCTGAAAAACCGAACATCCGAATCTTTCATATAAAACGGAATCCGCGCACGTTCAAGCTCATTCATAATAAGAATAGACGAGCTGTTCGTTCGATATAAGACAGCTGCATCACGGTAGTTATCAAGCTTTGACAGCTCCTGCGCCAGGTAGGCTGCCTGATCTTCGTAATCAGGGAACACCTTGATACTGACAGGTTCACCTGCCTCATTTTCAGTAAACATATTCTTTTCATAACGGTTTTTATTCCGTTTGATAAATTCATTTGCCGCATTGACGATCTCAGGCGTAGAACGGTAATTCTGCTCCATCATTAAAATTTTCGCTTCGGGATAAACCTTTTTAAAATCAAGCAAATATTGCGGCTCTGCTGCCCTCCACGTATAGATCGACTGGTCATCATCCGCTACAACACACAGGTTCTGATGAGGCTCAACAAGCTTTTCAACGATGGCATGCTGTACCAGTGACGTATCCTGGCTCTCATCTGTCAGCAGGTGATCATAGCGCTGCTGATATTTCTTCAAAAGCTTCCGGTCCTGTTCGAAAGCCTCAAGCGCAAGTGTCAGCATATCATCGTAATCAAGCAGCAGCTTCTCGGGATCCTTTCGTTTGATCGCTTCATATTCAGCTGCAATCTGTTCAGCGTTAGTGACTTCACAAACAACTGAGCCCCACTTCTTTCTCGGTAGCAGCTTATTTTTAATCAGGCTGATGTAATTAGACATCTCCTCAAGCTGATCATCTGTCATCGCTTCCTTGTTAAAACGCTGAAACAATGTGCGCAGCAGCAGTTTTTTGTTCGCTGTATAATCAGATGGATCTTCGACCGGCCCCTCAATCAGCTGCCAGACTTTTTGTTCTTTTCTGAGGTAATCACAAACTACAGCGAAGGCAAGGCTGTGAATTGTTGAAAAATCCACTTCCGGCAATGCGGGAAACATCCTTTTATAGCGCTGCTTCATGTCATCTGCAGCCGCTTTACTGAATGTAACGCCCTTGATTCGCTCAGGGTCTACGCCGCGTTCTTCAATCAGATGACCGATCCGCATCATAATGGTTGTCGTCTTCCCTGATCCCGGTGAGGCAAGCAGAAGAAGCGGACCATCCCCATGGAGAACAGCCTGCTTTTGTACTTCATTCAGATTGACGCCAATCTCACGCTTTTTTCTAGTAAAATAATCTGCCATATCCGTTCGTCTCCTGTAAACTATTCTACGGTTATCGTACCATTGATTCCGGTTTTTGAGCAGGGGGAGATGGTCGTGTTCTGGTGGGAAGGCGGCAAATTGAGGGGGGATTGATACATACCGGCCGCGGATTGATACAATTCCCCGGGTGGATCGCGACAAATCCGAGTCAAATTGAGACATTCCCAGCCGAAACACCGACATTTGCCCTTCATGCACTTGAGTAACAGGCTTTTTGTTTCTTAAGGACACTAAGAGGGGGTGGTGGTACGAGTTTGTACGGGAAGGCGTCAAATCGGGGCGGGATTGATACATACCGGCCGCGGATTGATACAATTCCCCGGGTGGATCGCGACAAATCCGAGTCAAATTGAGACATTCCCAGCCGAAACACCGACATTTGCCCCTTCCCCTGCCAAAAGAAAAACCGCCGAGGAGGCGGTTTTTCTACACTAAAATTTCCTGTTCAATTTTCTTCATTTCATAAAACATGCCTTTCGCAGTCATTAATTCTTCATATGACCCTTTTTCAGCAATTTGTCCGCCGTCCATTACGATGATCTGATCCATTTTCTCAAGACCATTCAGCTGGTGGCTGATCAGGCAGACTGTCGCGTCTTCCGTGCGCTCTTCAAGGTAGCGCATAATGTCAGCAGATGTCACGTTATCAATAGAGCTGAGCGGTTCATCAAGCAGCCATAAGCTGCGTTTTCTAAGCAATGCACGTGCAATGGCAAGACGCTGACGTTCTCCGCCAGAAAGGTTCTCACCTTTTTCAAGCACAGCATCATCCAGAGTAAATCTCGACAGCTGTACCTTTTCAAGCACCCACTGCATCTCTTCATCTGTCAGACCTTCTCTTGCAATCTGAAGATTATCTCTGATTGTCCCATAGAAAAAGTGATTCTCCTGCATCACGACATTCGCTTTTTCCCAGATGTCCTCAGATTTGATATGGCGGATGGAGCGGTCCTGGATCGCAATATCGCCGTCATTCGTTCTGAGCACGCCGAGCAGCAGCTGAAAGATCGTTGACTTACCTGAGCCGCTTGCCCCGACAATCGCCGTTTTTGAACCTGCTTTTACCTCAAATGAAGTTTGATCAACTGCAGGTCTTTCCTCTCCTTCATGTGTATAAGAAACTGATTGGAAAGAAATCGACGGTGCTTCATCAGTCAGCGTTTCATAAGGTTCCGAAGCAGTCGCAGGCACCATATCTGTCACTTCATTTAATCGTGATGAAGCCTTTCTGCTGTCTTCTAAATGCGGTGGAAGCACAGCCATTGGTGCTGCATTTTCAAAGATATTCAGTGACAGCATGACAAGCATTGCAAGGAATACCCCATCAAGCTGATCCTGCTGAACGAGATAGACACCTGCAGCGAGTACGACCCATGAGATCAGAAGACCTGCTGCCTGATTGACAGACTGGTTGAACATGCTCTGACTGCTGCTTTTCTCCTGATTGGCAATATAGGCAGCAGATGACGTGCGAAGTGATGCGCCTTTTTCATCAAGCTGCTGATAAATTTTTAAATCTCTGAAGCCGTATAAAACTTCAGCGGTATCTGTTGAGAGTATAGCGCGCGATTCCCTTACCTTCTCTTCAATCTTTTGTCTGCGCAGTGCAAACAGTGCCGGAATGATCAGCCCCGTTAACAGAAGCCCTGCTGCAAAAATCAGCGGAAACCAGAATGAATAGAAAGTGGTGAAAAGCATGGCGCTGATAAAGACAAGGATTAGTACAAGCGGTGGATAATAGACGCGTAAAAAGAAATTCTGCAGACTTTCTACGTCCCCTGTAATCCTCGCAAGTAAATCACCGCTTCTGAACTTTTGAAAAATCCCCGGTGCGAGGGGTTCAAGCTTTTCAAAAAAGCGTACGCGGATCCCGGCCAGAATATTAAAGGTCGCACGGTGGGATACCATTCGTTCACCATATTTAGAACCGGCCTTCACCAGACCGAATACTTTAATAAAAGCAATCAGCAGTGTCAATGTATAAACGGGCGGAATCAGCGCAGCTTTTGAAATGAGATAACCACTCGCTGCAAACAGACCCGCAGCTGTTACACCGCCGATATAGCCAAACAAAACAGAGTACCAGACATTTTTTCTTTCAACGGCAATTTGTCTTAATACGATACTAAGCTCTCGCACTTGCGCCACCTCCCTGTACCATTTCCTGATAGGCGGGCTCTGATAATAAATCGCGATGCTGTCCCTTTACAATCAGCTTTCCATCTTCAAGCATCAGAATCTGGTCAGCATTTTTAATCGTATACAATCTGTGAGCGACGGTGATAACAGTTGCGTCCTTTGACAACTCTTCCATCGAAGCAGTGAGAATCTGTTCGGTTTTCAGATCAAGTCCTGTTGTCGGCTCATCAAATAAGATCACTGAAGGCTTCTTAAGAAATGCCCTTGCAAGCGCAAGACGCTGCTTTTCTCCACCTGAAAGTCCTCTTCCGCCTTCTCCAACCAGCGTATCGAGTCCTTTTTGAAGCGCCTCAATCAGCGGCATCAGCCCGGCTTTTTCGGCAGCTGCTTCAATGTCACTGCGCGTTGCTTCTTGTTTACTGCCAATGGCAATATTATCGGCAAGCGTGCCGGAAAAAATAAACGGCTGCTGAGAAATATAGCTTAGCTGATCAAACCAGCTTTCTTCTTCATAGTGAGATAAATCATTTCCATTGATTTTGACGGCTCCTGCTGTCGGTGCAATCAATCCGCTGAGCAGATTCAGTGCCGTTGACTTACCCGACCCGCTTTTACCAATTAGCGCAATGTTTTCATAAGGCTTAATATCAGCCTGCAGTGGTCCGAGCCCGAAGCCGTCCTTGCTGTATTGAAAGACAGTCTGATCAAATTGAATGTGCGGCGGCTGCGTGTTTGAGAGCTTTTCGCTGCCCCAGTTCACACGGTCTTCTTCCTTTGAAAGCTCTTCGTCAATCAACTTGGCTGCACCAATACTTCCGCGTCCTGTGTGAAATGCATTGCCAAGCTCTCTGATCGCCACATAAAATTCAGGTGCCAGTACGAGCATGAAAAACGCTGTGAAAAACGTAACGCTCTCAAAGTAAATCAGTCTCAGTCCAAGCTCCAGTGCAACAAGTCCCACTCCGAGCATTGAAATATATTCAAGTGCAAGAGACGAGATAAACGCGATTTTCAGCACTTCAAGCGTTGCATCCCTGAACTTCAGACTGCTGTCTTCTATTGTATCCCGCTGCTTTTTCGCCTGACCAAACAGCTTTAGCGTTGTCAGACCCTGAAGTGTATCAAGAAACGTACCTGAAAAAGCTGACAGCTGTTCAAGCTGTTCTTCAGACTTTTTCTGCGTCTTGATTCCGATAATGATAAAAAACAACGGAATAAATGGTGCTGAGACGAGGAGAACCGTCCCTGTAATCCAATCCTGCCAGAACGCTGTGATGATAATCATGAGTGGAATAAACGCTGTCAGTGTAAGCTGAGGAATATATTTACTGAAATAGCTGTCGACTTCATCGACTGCATCCATCAGCACACTGACCTTACGTCCAGACTGACCCTGAAGTGAAGCCTGTACAGGGTTACCTGCATATTTTTCAAGCAGCTTCTCTCTGATCGTCTGTTTGACCTTTGCAGCAAGCCATGCGCCTGTCCGACCGCTTGCGTATGTCAGCATGGCGCGTGCGATGAGTGCGACGGCCAGCCAGCCGAAAAGTGGTACAACATCAGACAGACCAGCGCCCTTTAAGAATACCTCGTCTACAATCATGACGATAAAATAGGCCTGTGCAATGATGCTAACGCCTGTTAATAGCGCAATCAGAACCATCAGCAATTGTGTGCCTTTATATTGCTTCGCATATTGCGAAAGTTGATTCATAGATCAAATCTCTCCGATCATTAGTTATTGTCGGTATTGTGAAATTTTTCACATGTCGTTTTATTTTTATTATATATGATTATACGTGATTTTTCATGTGATAGGATTGTTTGAGCACATTTGTATGTAGGAAATGGTGATGTCGACGGAAGCCGGTTCGCTGCACTTCAGGCGGACGCTTTCCCCGGGGACGGCGCTGAGCCTCCTCAACGCTTCGCGTCTGCGGGGTCTCAGCTGTCCGTCACATCCCGGTGGAGTCGCCGCCTTACGCTTCGCTCACCTCTGGAATAACAAATACAAAACAGTATTCTTTCTATATCTAAGTAGATTCAAATTACTTGAACCAGCCCTTTTCTCTAAAACGGGAAATGGCTTCGATGCGGTTTGAGACTTCGAGTTTGTCTAGTATGACTGAGATGTAGTTTCGGACGGTTCCGTTTGTGATGAAGAGGGTGCCGGCGATTTCTTTTGTTGTTTTTCCTTCTGCGATCAGCTCCATCACTTCGCGTTCGCGCTCTGTCAGCGGGTTTGCTTCGGTTAATGCCATATCTACAAGTTCAGGCGCATAGATTCTGCGGCCTTCCATAATCGTGCGAATTGAGCGTGCCAGTTCTTCGCTTGGACTGTCTTTCAGCAGATAGCCGCTGACGCCGGCATTCCTTGCTCTTTCAAAATAGCCAGGTCTTGCAAAGGTCGTCAGAATAATGATTTTGCAGGGTTCATCTTTTAATTCTTCAGCTGCATCAAGCCCTGTTTTAAGGGGCATTTCAATATCCATGATACAGATATCAGGCTTTAAAGACTTCACGATTTCAACGGCTTCTTCCCCGTTTTTGGCTTTTCCGATTACTTCAATATCCTCTTCAAGATCAAGCAGGGAGCCAAGCGCTCCAAGCAGCATTGTCTGATCTTCAGCTAACACAATTTTTATCATAGCGCTTCCCCTTTCGAAACCTGCTTCAGTACTGTCGGCACACAGATTGTAATGGTCGTTCCGAGTCCACTTTCTACTTCAAGCGTCCCATTTACAAATTCAAGGCGCTCTCTCATGCCTCTTAACCCGTTTCCTTCTATTGAACGGTCGGTCGTAAAGCCTTTTCCGTTATCTTCAATGGTCACCTTTAACTCTTTAGGAAGCTGTTCAATCATTACTTTACAACGCGTCGCACTGCTGTGTTTGACTACGTTCGTGACAGCTTCCTTCAGACACATACTGACCACATTTTCCACTAAAAGTGGTACATTCTCAAGTATCGGATCCCCTTTTATTTCAGGCTTGATCTGGGCCACATGGAGCAGTTCGCGGATATGAATAATTTCTTCATCGAGCTTCGTTCCACGCATGTCAGATACGAGTTCACGCACTTCTTTTAATGCTGTTCGTGCTGTCTGATTGATATCGTTCAGTTCATTTTTCGCACCATCTGGATTAGCCGCAATTAATTTTGCTGCAAGATCACTCTTCAGTCCGATCAGTGAAAGCTTTTGTCCAAGCGTATCATGAAGGTCCCGCGCAATTCTCTGACGCTCCTCCATGACCATCAGATCTGAAATCCGCTTCTGAGCGTATTCAAGCTGACCCTCAAGCTTTTCGCGCTTCATTCTGTTGTATGAATTAAGCGGCAGCAGGATCACACCGATCACACTGACTAATACGAATGGGAACTGTGTGAAAAACAGCTGATCCTGTGTAAAGAATGCAATATTGACGGTAATAATCGTAGAGCCGACAAGAATGCCATATAGCGTAAAAAACCCTACTTTATGCTGGACGCTTGCAATCATAAATGACAGGAAGATTGCAAAATACACAAATCCGAACAGAATCGTCATGGCAATACTGATCGCAATGGCAATCCCCACCCAGACGTAATTCACCCAGCCTTTTGTTAAATAGGTAAGCCTGTAAGCTGCAAAAAACACCAGAATCATCGCAACGCCGACTGAAATTTCCACCCAGCCGGATGACCTGAAAATAAAATAAAAAGGCAGCATACAAAAGATAATCCAAATATATATATTCAACCCTGTATTTTTCGGAAAAATGTTATACCATTTCTGCACAAGCATTCCGCCTTTCTCTCGATTTCAGTATAGCACGGATATGAGACACATCAGAAAAATCGTCTGCTGCACCTCAATGAAAAAACGCCTGAAAGGTCATAAACCCTTCAGGCGATTCCATTTAAGATCTCGTCTGCATACGACGAATTTCAATAGACATTTTTTCTTTCTTAATCTGTCTCTTCACTTCACTGAAGCTGACAAATGTTTTTCTTGACTCATCATATAGTCTGAACTTAATGGATTCAAGACTTGAACGCATCGTGATCGTTGTCGCCTTATGAAGCGGCGGCGTTGATTCATGCGCTTTTTCAAGATGATAGTTCGGTACTCTCGGGCTTAAATGGTGAACGTGGTGATAACCGATATTACCTGTCACCCACTGAAGCACGCGCGGCAGCTTGTAGAATGAACTTCCATCTACAGCAGCCTTTACATAATCCCACTCAGATTCATCCTCGAAATAAGAATCCTCAAACTGATGCTGTACATAAAACAGCCAGATCCCAAGGAATCCTGAGATAAACATGATTGGCCCATGTACAAGCAGGAACGCTTCCCAGCCAAGCCATAAAATCATGCCAGTGTATAAAACAACGATTGAAGCATTCGTGATATATGTGTTTTTACGCTCTTTAGGACGCGCATCTTTTCGGTTCATACGATTCGTTACAAGGAACAAGTAAAGCGGTCCAAGTCCAAACATCACAAGCGGATTACGGTACATTCTGTAAGAAAGACGCTCTTTCCATGACGCTTTCTTATACTCCTCCACTGTCATAATCCAGATATCGCCTGTTCCGCGCTTATCAAGATTACCACTCGTCGCATGGTGAATTGAGTGCTCACGCTTCCATTTTTCATACGGGAACATCGTGACAATACCGGTTAACGTCCCAACAAGGTTATTCAGCTTTTTATTTTTGAAAAACGATCCGTGGCAGCAATCATGGAAAATAATAAAGATCCGCACGACAAACCCTGCCGCAACAATACCAAGACCTAATGTTAAGAAATAAGAAATCTCAAGACTCTGGTACGCCAGAAACCACAAAATAAAAAATGGCGGTATTGTATTAATCATTTGTCTGATACTTGCTTTCATATCTGCTTTTTCATAAGGAGAGACACTCTTACGCAGCTCTGCTGTTTTTTGTTTACTCATGTTTTCCTCCTTTTGTAACTCTTATGACCTCATCATAAAGCTTTCCCCGAAACAAAATAAGTCATGAGTGTAAGGAATAAGAGATGACAGATGTCATATAAAGAAAAGCGGAAGCAGGCGTTTAGGTCCGACAAGCATAAGACGCCTTGAGAGAAATGGGCGAACTTTCCCATTTTCTCAAGGTGGCTTATGACTCGAGGACCTGCCTGCTGGAGCTGGACACCATAGAAAAGCGGAAGGCGCCTTGTTCAGACCCGACAAGCATAAGGCGCGGAGCCAAACAAGTACAGTAAAGTCTTCAGCTGATTGCTACAAACTAAACCAAGATTGCTACAAACGCCAGGGTGTATCACAACAAGTCCAGCGTACATTGCTACATCTCCAGTCACAAAACAAACATTTGCCCTTGATGCACTTAGGTAACAGGCTTTTAGTTTCTTAAGGGCATAAAGAGGGTCTGGTGAAGTGAGTTTGTGTGAGAAGGCGACAGGTTCAGCTGGAATAGAAACATCCTGGCCATGAATTGAAACAATTTCCCGGGTGTATCCAGACATATTTCAGCCAGAAAGATACATCCCCAGCCTAAAAACAGACATTTACCCTCAGAGCACAACGGAAAAAAACACGCTTGAATTCACTTTACCTGCACATACTACTTCCGAAGTGAACCATATGAAGACTTTCTTAGCTGCAACATTAAGCTTCCTGCTATTTTATTCAACAGCACTGGCTGAGGAAAATCGCCAGACACTTTTAAACGAACGTTTGATCTATTACACTGCCTATCATCACCAGGGCGTGCCATGGTATTATCTTGCAGCGATTGATCAGTTCGAGCGGAATATTCAGCCGCTCAGACAGGATATTGAGAAAAAAGACGGTCCGCTTGCTCTGACGATTCCTGCAGATCGCTGGTTCGGTCCTCTTCATCCGGATCAATCAAATCTGTCACCTTATTTCATCGGATTTTTTGGCGGAATTGGACAAGATGCGAATGGTGACGGGAAGGCTGATCCGAATGATCCGGAAGACATTTTTGGATCAATGGCAGATTACATTAACAGCTACGGTTCTTTTAAGGATGCTTTACATGCTTATTATGAAAGGAAAGAGTCCGTCAGTCAGATCATGACGATCGCTGAGTTATATCAGCAATTTAATACACTCGACCTTTACACTCACGTATTTCCGCTGCAAAAAGATTATTTATACAGCTACAGATCTACCTGGGGTGGCAAACGGGGCTGGGGCGGACGCAGAATGCATGAAGGAACTGACCTTTTCGCAGGGTACGGGACGCCAGTGCTTGCAACGACTTATGGAAAAATTGAAGCGCTCGAGTGGAACGATTATGGCGGGTGGCGGGTCGGACTTAGAGACATTCACAACGTCTATCACTATTACGCCCACCTCTCGAGCTTTAAAGAAGGCCTGAAACAGGGTGACATAGTCAAAGCCGGTGACCTGATCGGTTATGTTGGAAGCTCTGGTTATGGAAAAGAAGGAACGAGTGGGAAGTTTCCCCCTCATCTGCATTACGGAATGTATATTGATAACGGGAAAAACCAGTGGGCATACGACCCAACCCCTTCTCTTAGGAAATGGGAATCAAGCTGACCTGCACATTCGCTGAGCAGGTTTCTTTTAGTTACACGAAAGACCGATTATAATGGTGCTCGTGACATGACATTTTCGATTGAAGAAGGAGGAGTAAGATCATGACTAAAAAATTCTTAGAATCATTTACATTTAAAAATGGAATTACGCTTAGAAATAGAGTGCTGATGGCACCAATGACGAACTTTTCTTCAAAGGATAACGGTGAAGTAACAGACGAGGAACTTGAATATTACCGCGTCCGTTCCGGTGGTGTTGGGGCAGTACTGACTGCAGTTGCTAACGTAACGGATGACGGGAAGGGCTTCCACGGCGAAATCGGTGCACATCGTGATGACCTGGTTCCAAGCCTGAAGCAGCTTGCTGATACGATCAAAGGTGAAGGTGCAAAAGCGATTTTACAAATTTTCCATGCTGGCAGAATGGCACCGCCTGAACTGCTGCCGGATAACCAGACAGTGAGTGCAAGTGCTGTGGCTCCTGTACGTGAAGGCGCAATGACACCTCGTGAGCTGACAAATGATGAGATTGAGACAATTATTAAGGCATTCGGTGATGCAACGCGCCGTGCGATTGAAGCTGGTTTTGACGGTGTGGAAATCCATGGTGCCAACACGTACTTGATCCAGCAGTTCTTCTCACCTCACTCAAACCGACGTGATGATAAATGGGGCGGATCTGTTGAAAAGCGTATGGCTTTCCCGCTTGCAGTCATTAATGAAGTCAATAAAACGGTACAAGAATTCGGTGATGAATCATTTATCGTTGGATACCGCCTGTCACCTGAAGAACGTGAAGAGCCTGGTATCACAATGGAAGACACGCTGACATTTACAGACCGTCTTGCACAGGAAGACCTTCACTATCTGCATGTATCAGTTCAGGACTTCCACCAGGGATCTATGCGTGATGAGTCTGATACAGCATCACGCGTTCAGCTGATTCAGGACCGTGTCGGTGACAAGCTGCCAATCATTGGCGTGGGCTCACTTCATACACCTGACGACGTTGAAAAAGCAATGGCAGGCGGCGTACCGCTTATCGCACTCGGCCGTGAAATCATTGTTGAACCGGAATGGATTCAAAAGGTTGAATCAGGCCGCGAAAGTGAGATCAGAACATCACTATCAGTCGATGATCGTGAAACACTGACAGTTCCGGAGCCATTATGGCAGGCAATTGTTAACACGAAAGGCTGGTTCCCTGTGAAGGAACACCAAAACGCATAATCACTCATCCCCACTCTAATCCAGGGTGGGGATTTTTCTTTAATTTGTCATATAGATTCATAGCACCTGACGCCAATTCCCGTTAGAATGAGGAAGTGATGATGTAAAAAGGAGCGTAAGCCCATGCATAAAAAGCATAGTAACTTATTATTAAAAACAGCAGCGATTTTCGGTTTAATTGGTGCCGGGATCGGTGGACATATGGCTGGCTCTTATGATTATGCCTTCAGAGCAGCTCACGCCCACATCCTTGTAGTTGGCTGGCTGTCATTATTCTCATGGGCCGTTTACTACCGCGTGTTTAAGCCCGTGTCAGTAAAGCTTGCCACTGCTCACGTGTACACTGCGATTATCGGTACAATCGGATTAACGTCCGGGATGATCCTGGACATTTTCAATGTACCCCAGCCATTTTACTTTATCGTGTATATTGGCGGCGGTGTCACCTTGCTTGCGAGTTTCTTCCTGTTCGCACTTCTTGCGTTTATGAAGCACGAGGAATAACGGATGCTCCTGTCTTTTTAGGCAGGAGCTTTTGTTTTTAAAATGGGTTAAAAGGGAACCTTAATAATTGAGTCTATTAAAAGAGGTGACCTTATGGGTAAAGATCCTGACATAGAAAAAACGCTGATTCAGCAGCATCTCGCCAATGAACGGACGATGCTCGCGTGGATCAGAACTGCCATTGCACTGATCGGAATCGGGTTTCTGGTCACAAACCTTCATTACACCATTGAGACATCCGGCGCTTACAACACGGATTCCTTTATCAACTTTATTGGCTTCTTTTCAGTTTTTCTCGGCATCTTAACGATTATTCTTGCTATGATTTCTTACTTTAAAAATGCTAAATCCATCAATAATCAGTCCTTTCATTCTTCAAGATATACCGTCATTCTGCTTGGCGTTTTCGTGCTGATTGTAGCGATTTTGTTTGCGATTTATTTTGTGTTCAGCATATGACATCTTATACCCTTTTTGAAAAAGGGTATTTTTTTATGCTTGCTTTCAATTTTGAGATATGATTTACTTGCTCTTACAAAACGTAATCGTTACGATTTAAAAAGGAGATATGATCAATGGCTAAGAAATCAAAAGTGGTAAAAGAAAAAAAGCGTCAGGCGCTTGTTGAGAAATATGCAGAGCGAAGAAGAGAACTAAAAGAAGCCGGTGACTACGCGGCACTTGCAAAACTTCCAAGAGATTCAGCTCCTTCAAGGCTGAAAAACCGATGTGAAGTAACGGGCCGTCCGCGAGGGTTTATGAGAAAGTTTAAGATGTCGAGAATTGCTTTTCGGGAGTATGCCCATAAAGGTCAGGTACCTGGCGTAAAAAAATCAAGCTGGTAAGGAGCGAGTTTTATGAACCCTTATTTACTGGAAATACTGGAGAGAGATTGCGTACGATCACTCCCTCCTTTTGATCAGGCGTTATATACATTTGTTACTGAGGTTGAAGAAGAGATCGCTGCTCAATGTGAAACAAAACAGGAATTTCTTCAAAAGCTTGTCCAGCATTCTCCACATACACTTGCAGCCGAGCAGTTCGATCTGACCTTTGAACAAGTGATGATGCGGATGAAAAAGATTGAAATTGATATTGATGAACAGATCAATCAGAAGTTACAGCGGCTTAAGTGGGAAGAGAAAACACCTGTAAAGCGTCATCCCGGTGCTGCCACTGCCCAGTACTTTCTGTTGACTGTCTAGAGGTGAGAAACATGTTAGAATGGCTGATTGCCGGGGGCGGTATACATGGATGTACAATCGCTGCCCATCTTTTAAAACAAAACAGGGCTACAACGGACCAATTAAAGATTATTGATCCTCATCCTGAGCCTCTCACTGAATGGAAAGAACGGACAGCATTTATCGGAATGCCCTATCTCCGCTCTCCCGGAGTACACCATCTGGACATTAAACCATTCAGCCTGAAACAATACGGGAAAAGAGCCGGCACTGAAACAGATTTTTACGGACCATACAGTCGCCCGTCCCTGTACCTTTTTAATGAACATAGTGACACTGTTATACAGGAAACTGAATTGCGTAAGAGCTGGCATCCCGGTTTGATTCATAACATCAGTAAAAAAGATGATCACTGGATGGTTCAAACAGAAAAAGGTGACCGGTTTTATACAAAAAACCTCGTGATCGCTACCGGTATAAACCGTCGTCTGTTTTTACCTGAATGGGGTCACAAAGCTAAAAGGCTGGCTCCATCCCACGTCTCACATGTATTCGATGACAAAAAAGCAGCCCCGGAAGGTCCGATCGCAGTGGTTGGCGGTGGAATCAGTGCCGCCCATTTAACGATAAAGCTGTCACAGCAATTTCCGGAGCAGGTCACTCAGATCACCAGACACGCTTACAGGGTGCACGATTTTGACAGTGACCCCGGTTGGCTTGGACCAAAATATATGGATGGTTTCAGTAAAATGACGCCTAAAGCAAAGCGGCGGACAATCCAGCAGGCAAGACATAAAGGCTCAATTCCGGCTGAGTTGAATCAAAAGCTTCATCATCTAAGAAAAAAAGGCTCTTATCATCTTTTGATTGATGAGGTCGTTGATGTTGAGTACGAAAATGATCAATTTACTTTAAGCACAAGATCCGGGGAAGAGCTAAATGTTCAAACTGTTTATTTCGCTACAGGGTTTGCCCCCGATGTGATGTCTGCTGATTTTTTGACTGACCTCATCAAAAAAGAGAACCTGCAGTGCGCACACTGCGGATTCCCTTTAATAAATCACCAGCTTGAGTGGTGTGATCATTTATTTGTTTCCGGACCACTTGCTGAGCTTGAGCTTGGTCCTTCTTCAAGAAATGTGATCGGTGCAATGAAAGCTGCAGATCGAATCACTGCAGCTTTATCCTAACCCTTTCTTCGGAACCTGGCAGCAATGTAGAGAACCATAAAGAGCAGTGCTATACTCAGCAGGATGTTGGTCGAGAAACCCCCGAAAATCCATGCGCTCTCTCCAACCCATGCAAATAGCAGGCTGACTGCTGCCAGGAAAAAGAAGAAGATTGAAATAACGAGCAGAATCAGCTTCCACCCCTGCTTAAACATTTATATCCCTCCTAAGCTTCCACGACTTCTTTCTCAGAACCCGAATCCTCATGGTGATGTGCACTCTTCATCAGTCTTTCCAGATGCTTTTTAAATAGATACATCACAATCAAATGTACGTTGGCCTGTGTATATTTATAAATAAACCATGGCATGGCTGGTTCATATTCATGGATCGCAATGATACATTCCTGCGTATCAGGAATCTGTCTGAACTCAATTCTTCCACGGCTATTCTCTTTTACTGAGGCGAATCTGCCCCCTGTTATTCTATAGAGTGCCCTGTACTGGTCACTTTCATCTGGAGCAAATGACAACTCGAGCAAAGGCTTATGCTTGCTGAGCAGAAATACCTGCCCCTTTTTATGTGAATCGACCTCTGTCCACAGCAGCGGCTTCGCAAGTGTTGCCAGCCAGTCCATATATTCCTCGCCGGCCCATTCTGCATTTTTACCTTCAGGCAGCATGACGCGCTGAACCGACCGGACATCTTTTCCGGTTGGATTCGGCTTCAGATAATCAGGTGCGCCTGATGCGTCTTCTTCCTCTTTTAAAGCGGTTTTTGCAGCTTCTTTAAAAGAAATCTGGCCACCACTGATTCCTTTTACTTTATTTTTAGCTACCATTGGATGCTGAAGGCTTTCCACAAGCGGATAAACCATTTCCTTCGAAGCACCAGTAACCAGCATGACCCATAAACGTGACAGGTTGACTGTCATGAAAGGAACGTCGATCACTCTCGGTTTCCTGCCCATCACTTCTGCAGTCTGGATCATCATCTCTTTATAAGTCATGACTTCCGGACCGCCGACATCAATTGAAAGGTCCTCAACTTCCTCATTGCCTACACTCTTACTCAGCGAGCCCACCACGTCTTTCAGCGCAATTGGGTGCGTTTTGGTCCGCGTCCATTTTGGCAGCAGCATAAATGGCAGTCTTTTTGCGAGCTTGGATAAGATCGGGAATGAAGATCCTTTTGGTCCGACAATCAGTCCCGCACGAATCGTCGTAACAGGCGTTCCATATGCACGGAGTACCTTTTCCACTTCAAGACGGCTGCGCAAATGACGGCTCAGCTTATTGCGCTCTTCATTCTGAGGCACAATTCCGCTCAGATAAATAATTTGTTTTACCCCCTGCTTTTTAGCCGCACGTGCAAAGTTATCTGCTAAGATCAGGTCCATATCCTCAAATTTCGCCTGCGTTAATTTTGCTGCAGGCTTCATGGAATGGATCAGGTAAATCGCATAATCTGCTCCTTCAAGTGCTTTTTCAGCATCCTTCATTGAAAAGAAGTCAGCAGAACGCCAGGTAACGCGTTCTGTATTTTCTTTATCATCACCGCTTCTTGAAAGGGCAATTACATCAGCTTTCTCCTGAATCTGTTCCAGCAGATTTCCACCTATGTAACCTGTTGCCCCTGTCAGCGCAACGACCGGTCTGTTGTTTCCCATAAAATCGCTCTCCTTTAATTCGTCATATCTAATGTATATACCCGGTAATATCCAGGTACTAACAATGGAGAGCAGATCCTTTTTTCGCATAGCAAAAAGACCGGGACATGGATGTCTCGGTCTTATAACCGCTTCGCTGCACTATGTTTTCACATAGAGTAGAATTATTTTTATTTAAGCTCAGCCTTCTTCACAAGCTGTTCTGTTGCAAGTGAAAGTCCGCTTGTTGTTTCGTTGATTTCCTGAATTGAGCTTACGATTGTTTCAAGGTCTTTTTTGTTGCGGCCAAACATTTCAAGATAGTTTTCCATCTCTACCTGGAAGGTTGATAATCCGGTTTTAACCCGCTTAACGTTATCCTGTGAAGCATGGTTTTCTTCATTCAGTTCCTTCATCTGTAAGACGAGCGACTGAATGCCTTTATTGTTCTGATCAATCAGACCGTTAATCTGGCCGCTCAGCGCTTTTGCGTTTTCAGCAAGCTTTCTGACCTCGCTTGCTACAACTGCAAAGCCTTTTCCGTGCTCTCCCGCTCGTGCCGCTTCAATTGAAGCATTTAATGCCAGCAGATTCGTCTGATCAGCAATCGCTTCAATGCCCTGCGTCATTTTAATGATTTCTTCCGACGTATTCTTCAAATTGTTCATGCCTTCTACTGACAACCCTACTTTTTCAGCAGACTGAACAAATTGTCTCTCCATCTCATTCATCAGCTTTTCATTTTCTTTGGCAAGTCCTACAAGATTTTTGCTGGACTTTTCTGTCTGTCCTGTTTCTTCTAGAATCTGCGCTGCACTCTCACTCGTTCTGATGACCGTATGCTCAGCCTGTGTGACTGAAGCTGCGACCTCCTGACTGACAGAAGCAATCTCCATTTGCAGCTGTTCATTACGCTGATTGGCCTCTTCAAGCGCGTTCATTCTGATCGTCATATAATGATCTGTTACAAGCTGCGAATCCAGATTCATTACATGCGTAATCGCTAAAAGTGATTTTTGCAGTTCTTCAGGATCCTTATAAAGCTGCTCTACTACTTTTGGTATAAGCAGGGTCTGGAAAGATGCATAGGTTGCCAGAAACCAAGTGACCGGCACACCGAACCTGTTATGTGTTTCTCCCATTCTTTTACGCATCGCAAAATACTCGTCATCCAGCTTTCCGCTGAGTAAGCTTCTGAAATAATCGGCAAATACCTTCTTTAATCGTTCACGTGTTGAAGATTCCTTAGCGATCTTTGCCATCTCAGGACTTTTCATTAAATGATCGAGCACCGTTTCGAGAATATCATCAAGAATGAAAGTGATCACAGGACTAAGCTCCTGCAGCTTTTTCACATGTTCCTGTTTGAATCCCATATAAAATAATCTGTCAGCTAACTCTCGTTTTGTATTGGCAATCTCTGCTTTTGCAGGATAGGTCATTGGCGCATTGTGGTGGGAGATTTCTTTTCGTTTAAATGTCAGCATTCATATACCCTCACTTATATTATGATAATAGTCCTTTTATTATATACTAATTCTTTATTCCTATACCCTATTATCATAAAAAAACTTTCAGGTTGTGTCTTTTTTTAATGTGCACAAAAAAACAAAGCCTCATAAATAAGAGACTTTGTCTATTAATCATTCTGAAAAAGACTGCGAAGCTCAAGTGGATTGTGTACAAGATCAGCAAGTGTATATTCATCCAGTACCTTTAAATAAGCCTGCAATGCTTTTGCAAGTGCATGCTTCAGTCCGCAGACCGGAGAAATCACACAGTTACCTCCACCCGGCTGAAAGCACTCAACCAGCTCGAAATGATCCTCTGTTTTTCTGACCACTTTACCTACATTGATCTCTTCAGGCTTTTTCGCAAGGCGGATCCCACCTTTTCTCCCCCTGATCGTTTCAATGAGGCCGAGTTTCCCGAGCTCATGCGTGACTTTCATCAGATGATTTTTCGAGATCTGATAAGCATCAGCGATTTCCTGAATGTTAGAGAGCTCTCCCTCTTCTTTTGCACCAAGATAAATCAGTACACGCAGAGAGTAATCTGTATATAAAGTTAATTTCATTAACCTCACCCTATCTATGATTGAGATTTCATTATACATGTAAAGACACCTGACTGCCAAAATGAAAGATCAGATGTGTCTATTTTATTAAAGATGCATTTTATATATTGCTTTTAAACCTAAAAGCTTTATCATTAAGATATATTAAAAATACATCTTTAATGGAGTGATTGATTACATGCTTTCTCAACAGACAATCGACACAGTTAAAGCCACTGTCCCTGTACTTGAAGTTAAAGGAACTGAGATTACTACACGATTCTATTCAATGCTTTTTGATGCACACCCTGAATTACTGAATATTTTTAACCACGCAAATCAAAAACAGGGACGTCAGCAGACGGCGCTTGCCAACGCAGTCTATGCAGCTGCCGTTCACATCGATCAGCTTGAAGCGATTATTCCCGCTGTTAAAAAAATCGCCCACAAACACCGCAGTCTCGGCGTTTTACCAGAACATTACCCGATCGTAGGTGAATATCTACTGAAAGCCATCAAAGACGTACTTGGCGATGCTGCCACAGATGACATTCTCCAGGCATGGGGTGAAGCATACGGCGTGATCGCTGATGCATTCATTTCAATCGAGAAGGAAATGTACGATGAAGCAGCTTCAACTGATGGCGGCTGGGAAGGATTCAAAGACTTTATCATTGCTAAAAAAGAGCAGGAAAGTTCATTGATTACTTCATTTTATTTAAAGCCTGCTGACGGAGAAAACCTGCCTGCATTCAAGCCGGGACAATATGTAACGATCCGCACAAGAATTCCAGGTGATGAATATCTGCTGAACCGTCAATACAGTCTCTCTACTGCTTATACACCTGACTATTACAGAATTTCTGTTAAAAAAGAAGCAGAGATGGATCCAAACGGCCGCGTATCAACCTTCCTCCACAACGAGCTAAAAGAAGGAGATACGCTTGAACTGAGTGTGCCTGCAGGAGACTTCTACTGTAATATTCATGAAGAACACCCGCTTACACTGATCAGCGGCGGCGTAGGGATTACACCAATGTATACGATGCTGAAATCAATTGCTGAAAAAAATGCAGAACGTCCAGTAACCTTTATCCACGCTGCACGTAACCAGGATGTACGTGCATTCGGAGAAGATGTTCAGGAAACAGTAGCAAAGCTTTCGAATGGGAAAAGCTATATCGTCTATGAACAAGAAGGACTTGATGGTGATTTCACAGGATTTATCAATGCTGAAGTATTAAAGAAGGCAGCAAACCTTGAAGGGGAATTTTTCGTATGCGGACCTGTTCCATTTATGGAAGCAGTCATTCAATCATTAACTTCAATCGGTGTTCCTGCTGAAAAGATTAACTTCGAATTCTTTGGTCCTGCAATGGCAATTAAGACTGAGCAGACTGTGTAAATGAATATTGAATGTGAAAGCCCTCGTGTTGCGGGGGCTTTTTTGTGTTGGCTTTATCGCGGGTGTGGATGTGATCCGGGATTTGTCGGAGGTGACCCGAAAACGAATCGATGTGACCTTAAAAATGCCTGACCTGACCCAAAATCAGGCTATTTCAATTTTTGTGACCAGAGTTATCCGGAATATGACCTCACATGTTCCGAATGTGACCCGAAATTCCCCCGACCTGACCCGAAAGCTATCCCGCCCTCTCCCAAACCCGACAACTTTTTTAAAAAAGGGTATCCCTTCTCCCCTCCACTTACGATCTAGTGAGTGAAAGGAGGTGATCAGCATGCCAAGCGTAACAACAGACAACGTAAGAATCAGCCTGCTGTTTGATGCAGGACTGAACGAAGCAGGCAAACCATTCACAAAGCGTAAGACGTACAGCAGAGTCCGCCTGAATGCATCGGCAGAACAGATGTACAACACTTCAGTTGCACTGGCTTCTCTATCAGGCTACCCACTTATTGAGATCGGCCACATCGAAACAGGCGCAGTAACCATCTAATCACCATAATCACTTCAGAAAGGAGGAACCCGCATGAATAAAACATTAGAGCTTGTTTTTATCACTGAAGAAGGCAAAAACGCTTCTTTAACAGTAGACAATCCGCTCGAGCCGGTTGATCCGGCAGCTGTTCAGGCTGCTATGCAGGTGGTGATTGATGAAAATCTATTTATCTCTCCATCAGGCGCGCTTACAGGCATTAAAAGCGCACGCGTTGTATCAAGAGGCGTTGAAGCAGTTGAATTAGGCGTGTAATCAGAAATGGCGGTCAGCTCCAGGGCTGATCGTCTTTTTTAATTTCATGAAAGGAGCTGAAGGAATGGAACAGTGGATTTCTTTTATCAGTGACGTCGGTTTCCCAATCATTGTGACGCTGTATTTACTTCACCGGATTGAAGCCAAGCTCGAAGCAGTCATCCAGTCCATTCACGGATTAACTGAACACAGAAAAGCGCAAGGCGCTCGTTCAGCTACGACGGGCATAAGACGCGGAGCGGAAAACGGCTGATCTTTCCCGTTTACCGATGCGTGGCTTATGACCCGAGGAGCTAGCGCCTGAAGCTGGACACAAAAAGAACCTGAAACGGATCAAGCCGTCTCAGGGTCTTTTATTTTCCCCGGGTGCTTTATACCAGCCCATCTTCTTCCATAGAAAATAATAGGCCAGTGCAAAAACTGCCGCCGCAACAATATTCACGAGAAATAGTACTTCCCCATTTTGAATCAGATCAAAAATACCAAGCAGACTGAATACAAGAATGAAGACGCCCATTGCGCGCTTTTTCATTACGATTGCTGCTCTCTTTTACGTCTTTTAACCTCGAAATACCACATTAACATCGTAAAGAAAAATCCAAACATCACAGACTGAACTGCGTTTGGTCCCCAGTTAATCTGATCAGCAAGTGCAAGATCCCATAGTGCTGAGAATACAAAATAAATGGCTGTGTAAATAACAAAACGGATCACAAATGACAATGTTGACGCTCCTTTTTAATCAGCTTTTTTCAGATAGCTACAGTATGACACAGATTCACACTAAAAAGTGCGCAGTCCAGTAAATGTTCAAGGTTTAGATTTATTTCATTTTTTCCGCCCGATTAATATATCCACATCAAGTGTCATATCAGTGCGAGCTAAAGCTTTAAAAGAGTCTACTTTTTCAGGATCAGCCCGCCAGCTGAGCGGCGTCATATGAACCAGCGCTTCGATCGCCTGCTGATCAAGTGACTGGACCACTGTCACAGTCAGCTTTTCTGTCACATCAAACTGATCGTAAAATGCAGATACGGTTTCTTCATTTTCATATCCACCGCCAAAATAATGCTGGCGCAGTTCCTTTAAATAACCTGAACGCGGCACAATTTTAATGACTTCCCTATCTTCTTTTAACAGCCTCGCAAACTCACGGTAGTTTGCCGGAGATAAAATATTCAGGATCACATCCACCGATTCACTCTCTACAGGCGCTTTCGCAAGATCAGCTGTAATCCATAGCACCTCTTCATAAAAACGTGCCGCTGTCTGAATTCCGTCTTTCGCAAGGTCAATGCCAATTCCGGTAAAACCATCGAGTGACTTAGTCATTTGAGCTAAATGAGTGCCCTCCCCGCAGCCCGCGTCAAGCATCACACCGGGTTTTTTATCTCTCAAATATTTGATAACCTCATCAATCGCCGGCTTAAAAAATGCAGCTTCATGCATTAAATATTGCCGCGCTTCAAACAAATCCTTTGTATATTTCGTTTTTATATTTTTTGTTAACAAGTGAATCGAACCATTCCTTGCAATATCAAACTGATGATTCTGCACACAGGTTAGCGTAAGTTCTTTCACATCAAGTTTTTCTCCGCATACAGGACACAATAGATGCGGAAATTGCTCCCTCACCCTGGCTGCAGCCGCTTCCCTTTTCTTTAATTTCATATCATGACGCCCCGATCAATTTTTCTTTATCATAACAAAAAGCGGCACAAATGTTTTCCTTCATTTCAAATGTGACAAATGTTTGTCGAACAGCTCAGCGGGTAAATGAAAAGCAAAATCCTAAGGAGTGTTTCACAATGGAAAACAAGCATCAGGATTTCGGCGAAAAGGTCAAAGACGTGCTGAACAAGATGACGGGAAAAGACGAAAAAGATAACTACAATAACCACGAACACGACGATCCGCTATTAAAAAATCAGCTGCATGAGGCAAAAACGAAAGGTCTTGTACGTGACGATTCAGGGATCAGCAAGAATAACAGTATTTAATGACAAATGCCTGAAGAGCGATCTTCAGGCATTTTTGTATGTATGAAAGATAAATTCTGGAATCAGACGAATATTATTATGCACAAGCGTTTCAGTTATTCACATCCTTTATGCACATATCCACCGAAAAGCACTGAAGATACAAGTAAAAACGTTTCAGTTTATCCACATGTGGATGATTCGAATGTTCGGGTTTTAATGTCATTGTCTGTGGATAATTTTTTACTTAGAAATACTGACAAAGCAGGTTTCTGCTTATCAACATTTAGTGCAGCGGAGTGGAAGGCGGCGACTCCGGGACGAATAGCGGGAAGCTGAGACCCCGCAAGGCGAAGCCTGAGGAGGCTCAGCAACCGCCGTCCGGAAAGCGTCCGCCTGAAGCGCAGCGAAACGATTAAAAAACCGAGACAACAATATGTCCCGGCCATTTCGTCATCTTATATATTTTTCACAAGTTCACGGTTCTTTTCCTTAAACACATCATTATGTGAAGACACCATCGCAGCCGCTCCGGCATCAGGTGTAATATAGCGCTTCGCCTGATTCACAGCACCCGCTGCATCATGGAAAGCACCCATCAGCAGATTCAGCTTACCGTCATGCTTTGAAATATCCCCTGCAGCATAAAGACCCGGCACACTTGAATCTCCGCCAGACGCTGTTTTAATGAAATAATCATCAACCATCTGGATTGGCAGTTCACTGTTTTTAATGAGTGAAGCATCAATTTCATAGCCATGATTAATAATAACGTCATCCACTTCAAGTGAGCTCGACTCATTCGTGATGCTGTGCGTCAGCTCTACGCGGTCAATTGCGTCATGTGCCTCATTTGCGTGCAGTTTTGTGATCTGCGTGTTTAAGAGACATTCAGCCGTGCTATTCATCAGCTGACCGATTTGGGATTCATGCCCTTTGAAGTTACAGCTGCGGTGTGTGATATATACTTTTTTCGCAACCGGCTCGAGCTCATTCGCCCAGTCAATCGCTGTATTCCCCCCACCTGAGATCAGGACCGTCTTATCTTTAAACTTCTTCAGCGACTGCACTGTGTAATGAAGATTGGATACTTCAAAGCGCTCTGCTCCTTCGATCTGCAGCTTTTGCGGATTTAAAATCCCGCTTCCAACCGCTACGATCACCGTTTTAGAAATATGTACATTTCCACTTGCGGCTTTAACGATAAAGTGACCGTTTTCATTTTTACTGATGGACTCAACTTTTTCATTCAAATGAACTTCCGGGTTAAATGTGAGTCCCTGCTCGACCATCTGTTTGACCATTTTTGCACCGGTCACAGGCGGCATGCCCCCTGCATCCCAGATCATTTTCTCCGGATATACGTTTACTTTTCCGCCTAAATGCGGCTGATATTCAAGAATTTTAGCTGTCATTCCGCGCAGGCCACTGTAAAACGCTGAATATAATCCTGCAGGGCCTCCACCGATAATTGTCACGTCAAATATTTTTTTCTCCATGATCTTCACTCCTGATTTTCAAGTTGAAATCTCCCGTGAACGTTGATGTATAAGTGAATGATTCTCATTCTCATTTGTAATTCTCTGATTATTGTAGCATATGCCCCGCAGAAATGACATTGACAATTTTGTAGCAGGTGATTATAGTTGGAGTTGCTGATAGTGAGAATCATTATCATACGTATTAAATAGGAGGCACTTTTATATGCGTCTATATACACAGGACTTATCAATCGGATATGGCGAAAAAACAATCGTAAAAGATTTGAGCATAGAGATTCCTGATCGGAAAATCACGACAATTATTGGTGCAAACGGCTGTGGCAAATCAACGCTTTTAAAAGCAATGACCCGCATCATCAGTCATCAGTCCGGAAACGCGATTTTAGACGGCAAACCGATTTCAGAGGAAGGAACAAAAGAGCTCGCAAAGAAAATGGCGATTCTTCCACAAACACCTGAAAGCGCTGCCGGACTAACTGCAGGAGAGCTTGTCTCATACGGACGCTTCCCCCATCAAAAAGGTCTGGGAAGATTAACAAAGCACGACATTGAAATTGTGAACTGGGCACTTGAAGTGACAGATACAATCGAATTCAAGCACCGTGCAGTGGATTCCCTCTCAGGTGGTCAGCGTCAGCGCGTCTGGATTGCGATGGCACTCGCTCAGGAAACAGATATTATTTTCCTGGATGAGCCGACAACTTATCTTGATATGGCCCACCAGCTTGAAGTACTTGAGCTGCTTCAGCGTCTGAACGAAGGACAGGGACGCACGATCATTATGGTTTTGCATGACCTGAATCAGGCAGCACGCTTTGCAGATTATCTGATTGCGCTAAAAGACGGTGAAATTGTTAAAACCGGTACGTGTGAAGAAATTATCCAGCCTGATGTCCTGAGAAAAGTATTCAATATAGATGCAACAATCGGCCGTGATCCTATTACAAATAAACCGATGTGTCTGACTTATAACTTAGTGAAAGCTGCCGAAAAAATCGCAGTGAACCAATAGAGGAGAATGAACATGAAGAACTTAAAGAAAACACTTTTACCATTTACAATTGCAGCACTTGCACTTGCAGCCTGCGGATCTGATGAAGAATCAACTTCAGAAAACACAGAACCTGCTGAAGGTTCATCATCAGAAGAAACGATTACGTATGAGTCTGAAAACGGTCCTATAGAGGTGCCGGCTGATCCTGAAAGAATCGTCGTGTTATCCACCTATGCAGGAAATGTGCTTCACCTTGATGAAGATATTGTCGGTGTAGATTCATGGTCTGCATCAAGTCCGAACTATGACTTTGGAGATGCTGAAGAAGTATCTGCTGAAAATATTGAGAAAATCATCGAGCTTGAGCCTGATCTAATTATAGGACTTGCAAGTGAACCAAACCTTGATCAGATTAGTGAAATTGCACCAACTGTTACATTTACATATGGCGCAAACAGCTACCTTGATCAGCACATTGAAATTGGTAAAGTACTAAATAAAGAAGAAGAAGCTACTGAATGGGTAGAAGATTTCAAGCAGCGCGCTGCTGAAACTGGTGAAGAAATCAAAGCTGAGATTGGTGAAGATGCAACAGTCACTGTCATCGAAAACTTTGATAAGCAGCTTTATGTATTCGGCGATAACTGGGCACGCGGTACAGAAATTCTGTATCAGGAAATGGGTCTGAATATGCCTGAAAAAGTAAAAGAAGAAGCGCTTGAGCCTGGCTACTATACATTATCTTCAGAAGTACTTCCTGAGTTCGTTGGTGACTATCTGATTGTCAGCCGCGTTGCTGATGCTGATAATTCATTCATGGAGACAGAAACATACAAAAACATTCCTGCTGTTCAAAACGGAAATGCGTTTGTAGCAGATGCTGAAAAGTTCTATTTCAACGATCCGATTACGCTTGAATATCAGCTGGAATTCTTCGAGGAAAACTTCTTAGGTAATGAATGACCGGAAAAGGCTGCAGGTGCTGCAGCCTTTTTTCGCATGAAATGAGTGAATTCAATGGATAAGAAAAAATCAATCGGGCTTAGATTTATCATCTCAGGCATTTTTCTGATTGTGATGTTTACAGTAGCCATTACATTCGGGGCTGCAGATACGACACTGAGAGATGTATTCCGGGCTGCTTTTACCGGAGACCGCAGTGCCACCTCCCTTGTGCTGATTGAAATCCGCTTCCCGCGTGAAGTTGCTGCAGTTGTTGTTGGCGCTTCACTTGCTGTATCAGGGGCGATTATGCAGGGGATGACCAGAAATCCATTGGCGGATCCGGGACTGCTTGGATTAACTGCCGGCGCAAATGCTGCACTTGCAGCTGCGTTTGCATTTATTCCGGGGATTAATTATATGGGGATTATTATCGCCTGCTTTATCGGGGCTGCTGTCGGTGCCGGGCTGGTTTTCGGAATTGCTTCACTGAAACGCGGCGGCTTTTCACCGATCCGTGTCGTTCTCGCAGGGGCTGCTGTATCAGCATTTCTCTTTGCGATTTCAGAAGGCATTGCGCTGACCTTCAGACTTTCGCAAAATGTGGCACAGTGGACTGCCGGCGGATTGATCGGCACGACCTGGACACAGCTTGAACTGTTGATTCCGATTGCAGCAGGCGGTATTATTGCTGCGATCTTATTTTCAAAGCAGCTGACGATTCTCAGTCTGAGCGAGGAAGTTGCTGTTGGACTAGGATCTAAAACAGGTCAGGTAAAAGCAGTGTTTTTCGTATTAACTGTACTGCTTGCAGGATCTGCTGTTGCACTTGCCGGTAATATTGCATTTGCCGGACTCCTTGTCCCCCACATTGTACGGGCCATCGTCGGAACGGATTATCGCTTTATTTTACCGATGTGTGTGCTGATCGGCGGGGCATTTATGCTATTCGCTGATACATTCGGGCGTCTGATTAATGCACCGTTTGAGACACCTGTTGCTGCCATTGTAGCGATGCTTGGCCTTCCTTTCTTCTTATATGTGGTACGGAAAGGAGTGTCGATGTCCGCATGATTGATCCACAGCTTTTGAAAAAACAGAGAATCTTAATGATCACTTTTATTGCGATTGTGGTGCTGACGATGATTGTCAGTATCGGCTTCGGCTACTCATCAGTTTCATACAGTCGTATCCTCCCTACCCTGCTTGGTCAGGGGGAGTTCAAGGATGAGTTTGTGTTATTTGAACTGAGACTGCCGCGCATGCTGATCACGCTGCTAGCAGGAATGGCGCTTGCGGTTTCAGGTTCAGTGTTACAAAGTATCACGCGTAACGACCTGGCAGACCCGGGGATTATCGGAATCAACTCCGGTGCCGGGGCTGCAGTTGCTGTATTTTTCTTATATGCACCGCTCGAAGCAGATTCGTTCGCTTATATGATTCCTGCTGTTGCATTTGCAGGTGCACTTATTACAGCTGTATTGATTTATTTGTTTGCTTATGAAAAGAGTACGGGGCTTCAACCAATCCGCCTGATCCTTGTGGGTGTCGGATTTTCCATGGCACTCTCAGGGCTGATGGTTGTCCTCATCTCTTCTACTGACCGTCAAAAAGTGGACTTTATCGCTTCATGGCTGGCGGGTAGTGTCTGGGGAACTGACTGGCCGTTTGTGTGGGCAATGGTGCCCTGGCTACTTGTGCTGATTCCGTTTGTATTGTTCAGTGCACAGAAACTTAACATTCTCAGTTTAAGCGAGCCTGTTGCAATTGGCGTTGGAGTTGGTGTGAATAAAGACCGGATCATTTTGATGCTTGCTGCCGTAGCACTTGCTGCTGCAGCTGTATCAGTCACCGGCGGTATTGCGTTTGTCGGTCTGATGGCACCTCATATTGCCAAATCACTTGTTGGCCCGCGCAACCAACTGTTTATCCCGCTTGCGATGCTGATCGGCGGCTGGCTGCTGCTAGTCGCTGATACGATCGGGCGTAATATTGTTGAGCCTGGTGGTGTTCCGGCGGGTGTGATTGTGGCGATTATTGGGGCTCCTTATTTTGTTTGGTTGTTGTTGAAGAAGTGATTTTTTAGGTTGATAGAACTGTGGGGATGATGGTGGTTCGTAGAAAAAGTCGTGTTGTTCGGAGAAACGCGGGCTGTGTTCTTAGAAAAACATGGCCTGTTCGGAGAAAAAACTCGATGCTTCTTAGAAAAACCACAGTGGTTCGTAGAATAGTGTAAAAAGACCTAGTCCTCTAACCATAGAAAAACCGCTGGATGCCCAGCGGTTTTTTCTATTTATCCTTAAATCCCCTCACATCAGACGAAAGCTGTCCAAAAAAGTGATTCATATTCTGTTCATTAATCCACGCACGACCCCAGACATCTTCATTTGCAGCGAGCACACCCATAAACCAGATCCGGCGGGCAGCCACAAAGTATGGAAGAGCCTTTTTGTCGACTTCATCTATCTTCCGCACACTCTCATATCCATTTAAAAATGAGCGCCAGCACGTCTTTTCCTGCTGCGGATAATTATTTTTAAGGTTCCACCAGAATACGGCCATGTCATAGGCACGGTATCCGACTCCGCAGCAGTCATAATCGAATGCTTCGAGATTCCCGTCATGTAAATGGAAGTTAAAGTTATGGAAGTCTCCGTGACAGAAGCCATAGGAAAGTTCTTTATTTTCAGCGACTTCTTTCACCTTACTAACCGCTTCATGCAGCAGCGTTTCCTGCTCCTCAGTGAGCGCATGACCGAGTCGCTTCATAATAATTGCCACAGGTGCTTTTAATAAATGATTCACGTTCAGCTCGTACCCTCTGCTGTAAGTCGGCTTGAATTTATCAGTAGCATTATGCAGGTTTGCAAGTGCACGACCGATTCTGCCACTGTTTTCTTCCGTAATTTCAGGGCGTTCCCCCTTTGAATACGTGAACATGACGCCATAGCGCGTTCCTTCTGGCGCTTCAATTTTCGTTAAATACTGTCTGTCCTTCCGCTTGATCGGAACGGATGAATGAATGCCTTCATGCTGCGCAAACTCAATTGCTTCAAGTTCAAACAAAATGGCATCTTCTTCCCGCCACCCTTTACGGTAAACACGGAAAATATAATTGTCTTCATTCGTCTTCAGCACATACGTATCGTTCAGACCACGGGCTAAAAACAGACATTCTGTAACGCCTGGCAAATCATAATCATGAGCCAGATCTTGTATCGTTTGTTCTCCTATCAGTGAATGCTTGATGTGGATCATATTGACTCAATCCTTTCAAACGTGATTACTTTATACATTCGTGATGGGCTGAGAAATTCCTTCTTTTCTAAATGATTTTAAACTGAAGGAAACAACTCAGGACTTCTATACACCTTGATCTTCCCTCCGCTCAGACCGTAGCAGTCATCAATGTGGGTCCAGCCGGCTTTTTCATAATAGCCTTCAAGGTCCGTACTTAAGTAAATGAATTGATAACCCATGCCTGCCGCTTTACTGGACACTTCCTCCATCATTTTAAAGCCTAATCCCTGATTTCTATGTGCAGGATCAACATAAAGGCAGACTAGCCACGGCGTCAGATCCTGTCTGCTGACGAGTTCATTTCTCAGGAGCGCAACTGTGCCGATGATTCTGTCAGCATCTTTTATAATATAAAAGCAGGGTACATCTGATTCTCTGGAGTGCCGCATACAATCTTCATAAAACACGCGGTTGTCCTCTGATCCCCACGGTTTCCAGAACCACTCCACTTTTTCGTTAAAATCATGATCATTAGCGTTTACCTTTATAAGCTCCATTCAACATCACCTATTTTTTATATTCTTTTATCCAGACGATTCCGTAAACGAGGGTTGGAATGATGATTGCTGCCGCAAGCAGATATACCGGATAGCCCGGCAGCGCATCCCACAGGGATGGCTGTATCACCATTGTTGCGATCAATAGTGGAATAGCGATCCCTACAGATTTGTATGCAGCCTTCGTGGCACTTCGTGTAATCTGAATCTCCCGCTCATCTGATTCCTGAAATTCTGTCATATTCATCGCAAATGCGTTAAATGATTTAGAACGGTCGCGTGTTTTATAACTGTAGATCATCCAGGGGATTGTAAAAATGAACAAAAGCAGCCATGGAATGGGACTCATGGTGACGTTAACTGCGTCTGTTTCAGTTTGACCCGTCTCCACATCTGTCACTTCCTGTACTGCCTCGAAGTTCATACCTGCAGATCCGATGTTCATCTCTGAAGATACTTCAACAGACTTACCAAGAACCTCATCAACGGCCATCGCCTCATATCCTTCATCAATTTCCTTCATTGCATGAATCGTGCTGCTGACTGCAACTGCTAAAAGTATATAAAAAATGACACTGCATACCGTTTCAATTAACACCCGTTTCACTGACCTTCCTCCTCCTTTGTGAATATTGCTTCTACCGATTCCCCGAACACCTCTGCAATATTTAACGCCAGCAAAAGTGACGGCGTGTAACTGCCTTTTTCAAGCGACACAATGGTCTGTCTTGTGACACCAATTTTCTTAGCGAGATCTCCCTGAGTCAGACCGTCTCGCGCCCGGAGCTCCTTCACCCGATTTTTAATCGCCATTTGATCTCCTCCAGTACATGTTAATTAGATTGTAAAGTAGACTTGTCATTTTGTAAAGTTTGTTTTACTTTCAGCTGTGTTGGTTAATGTAATGATGTGTGTGGTTCTTAGAATTAGTGTGTTCGTTCGTAGAAAAATTGATAAGGTTCTTAGAACAGAGAGTGATGTTCTAAGAAAAATCGAGGTTCTTCTTAGAAAAAACAGCTCGGTTCGTAGAATAGTGTAAAAAGACCTACCCCTTAACCACATAGAAAACCGGAAAGCACCCCGCTCCCCGGTCATCATCAATATTATTATTTCGGCCTCTCCAGCGAAAACATCTCACCCAGCTTCGCATAATTACTTCCAGCCAGCCTGCTCACAGCCTTCAGCTCGTCCGCGTGAATACGCCCCTTCTCATAAATCGCCTCATCAATATGAAACCGTACAATCCGCCCGATCAGCAAGTCAGCAGAAGACTTCCCTTCATGCCCGCCAAGCTGGATGTTCTGCTCAAGCACACATTCCATTCTGAATCTGGATTCTGCCAAGCCTGGTACGCTTACCACTTCACTCTCAACAGGCGTCAGACCGGTCAGTTCAACCTCGCTCTCGTCAAAAGGCAAATTAGCGGAAGTCTGATTTACCTTTTCAACATTCGATTCATCCACAATGTGAACGACAAACTCTTTTTTAAATTCCGCGTTACGAGCAGTATCCTTCTGCTCGCCTGCTTTACGCTGAACGGACACCGAGATCATCGGCGGGTCAGCAGATACAATATTAAAATAACTAAATGGGGCTGCATTCAAAACGCCTGCCTCGGATTCAGTAGTAACAAATGCGATCGGACGGGGAATGATCCCTCCTGTCAGCAGCTTGTAGTTATCTCGTTCTGATTGATTTTCGGGGTTAATAGATAACAATTAAATTCCTCCTTTAGATTAAAAAGCTGAATTTAAATCCCACTTCCAAAGCCGCTCAATAATAGCTTCACCCTCAGCCTTAAACTCAATTCCGTCAGACGCCTCTCCCGGATAAATCCGCGCTGTCATCACAGCTTCACCATGATTAATAAAGATCTCTGCAGAAGATTGATCAAGGAAAAAGTGCAGTGTTAATCGATCCTGTTCCTTCACTTCCACTGTTCTCATCCCGCTGACACCCGCACCGGATACAGTACGGTCGAGCGTGACTGCAGATTCTTTTCTCGACCAGCTGAGAACCGTTTTCTCGCCATTACCGCAACGGAAGTTTACACGAAAAGCATCCGCACTCTTCACATCTACTTCCAGCTTCATTTCAAGACATGTGCCGCTGATTGAATCAAACGTTCGTTTAGCTGAAATGGGTTCATTTTCAACGTATATCTCTTCTTTTCTCAGCTCAGCAAGCTCAGGCAGCGGCTGAATGAGCAGGCGGTCTCCGGCAGGCACGAGCACGCGTGGAATCGTCATCGCGCCGCAAAATCCATGCTCTTGCGTCGGCATCTCGCTCTCCCACATATCCATCCAGCCGATCATCACACGTCTGCCCTCCGGATCTTCAAGTGTCTGCGGTGCATAAAAGTCAAACCCTGCATCGAGCATATGAAAATCTCTATGTGTGAACTGACCTGACTCATAATTCAGCTCACCAAGCACATAAACTGCCTGGTGGAGATTATGAAACTTGTTTCCTTCAGGCTTTACGCCCTGCGGCGACATCACCAGCACGTCCTTCTCACCTAAATGAAAGAAGTCCGGACACTCCCACATAAATCCGCCATTCTCTTCTTTTTTAGCTGAAACGGCTACAAAATCCCAGTTTTTAAGATCATCAGATTTGTAAAGTAGCACATGCCCTGTATGATCCTTCGTTCTCGAACCAAGCACACAGTAATATGTATCCTCACGTTTCCACACCTTCGGATCCCTGAAATGAAACGGATGAATATCGCCCTCAGGCGCCTCACTGATCACGGGAATCTCCCATTTCGTAAAATGAATGCCATCATTGCTTTCCGCAATCATCTGCACCTGCTTCAGATCCGTATCGTGATCCGGGCCTGTCCATACATTTCCGGTGTACATTGCAACCAGCTTTCCATCCACCTCAATCGCGCTGCCCGAAAAACATCCATCCGCATCATCCGGCAGACTCGGAGCGAGCGCCACAGGCAGGTGCTCCCAGTTCACCAGATCCCGGCTCACCACATGGCCCCAATGCATCGGCCCCCACTCCGGCGAAAACGGGTGATGCTGATAAAACAAATGATACTTCCCATTGAAATAAGAAAAACCATTCGGGTCATTCATCCAGTATGCCCGCGGCGCCACATGAAATCGCGGATACCAATGATGCGCCTGCGCCTCCTGTTCCTTCTCCTGAATCGACGCCTCTACAATTTGAATCTCCTTCTCCATCACGTCACCTGCTTTCGGGTTGTTGGGTTTATTTTAGCACTTAGTGGGATGCCGTTGGGAAATTGGGGGTTATGGGTGTTCGTAGAAAAAACTGTCTTATTCTTAGAAAAGTGATTGGTGTTCTTAGAACAGGCCGTCATGTTCTTAGAAAATACAGCCCGGTTCGTAGAAAAACCACCCTTGTTCGTAGAATAGTGTAAATAGACCTAGCCGATCATCTCGTTAACAAATCAACAAAATATTATGTTCACTCTTCCTATAAAAGTTATATAATCTTCTCAACCCACTCAAAAAGGAGGAATACACTAGTGATTTTCCACACAAGAAAACCTTCTCTACGTGCCCATGCGTACGAACTGTTAGCACGCCACATCCCAGATCATCTTCCTGCAAAGCATGAAATTTTAAAAGACGCTGATTTAATGAGAGCCGGTGAGTTTGGAGAACAGAGAATTGACCAGTTGCTCAGTCCTTTTGCTTCTGACAAATTCCTGATTGGTCATAACTTGCTACTCCCTTATGAAGGTGAGACGATTCAAATTGATCACCTGATTCTTACTCCGGCTTTTGCCCTGACAATTGAGACAAAGCATTATAAAGGCCATATGAAACTCGATCTTGAAAATGAGCAAATGTATCGTCTTGAAACAGACGGATCCATTTTCACCACGACTCACCCCTCTCTCCAGGTCGAACGTCACCGCGCAGGTCTCAAGCATCTTTTTACTCAAATAAATACTGACCTTCCAATATATTCTCTGATTCCCTTTACCCACCCTGGCGTCCATCTCGAAGCAGTTGGCTCGTCTAACCTTCTCCCCAAAAACATTTTCAGGGCAGATCGTTTCACGATGAAGCTTAGAGAAATTTTAGCAGCTAATGATAAAGAACAATATGACCTAAGTGCACTTAGAAAAATCTCAAATGGCCTTGCATCATCTACAGTTAATGAAAAAATTTATAATGTGTTAAATAAACATAATATCGCAACCGATATACTTGAATCTGGCGTCTGGTGTAACGCATGTATGAGTTTGACTGTTAAATGGATTGCCCGACGCTTTCGCTGCGAATTATGCGGCTTGCAAAATGATGAAAGCTATCTGGATTCACTGTTTGTTTATTTAACATTTATTAACCCTACTATTTCAAATCGGGAAGCTAGAGTATTTCTAAATGTAAACAGTCCAGCAACTATGTGGGCTTTGCTGCAAAGAGCAAACTTGCTCGCTAAATATAAAACAAGTAAAAGGAGATATTGTTTGAGAAAGCCATATCGCGCTGATTAGTCAGCGTGTTTTTTTATTTTCATCATAGGTCTTATTACACTTTTCTAAGAACATGATTGTTTTTTCTACGAACCACTCGTGTTTTTCTAAGAACACCATTGTCTGTTCTAAGGACCATACCTGTTTTTCTACGAACAACCGCAATTATTCTACGAACCCCCACACCACCCCCAGTTTCCCAACTGCACCAAGGGCAAAAAATAATTACAAAAAATAGTATTGACCAACCGTATCAACCGTATTACAATAAGTAGTACAGGTAATACACTAATATTTGGAGGAGGGTGCGGATGTTTACGTTGGATACGCGCAGCCGGGTGCCGATTTATGAGCAGTTGATGGATCAGCTGAAGACGCTGATGATCCGGGATGTGCTGCAGCAGGATGAGCAGTTGCCGTCTGTCAGGAGTCTGGCACAGGAATTGACGATTAATCCGAATACGATACAGAAAGCCTACCGTGAGCTTGAGCGCGAGGGATTTATTTATTCCGTTCCTGGAAAAGGCAGTTTTGTGGCACCGTTACAGAATGATGGGAATGAGGAGAGATTGGAGATGCTGAGACAGGACTTAGAAAAAATTGTGAGTGAGTTTTTATTTTTGGGCGGATCGAAGGATGATCTCATCAATTTGATTCAAAAAATTGAAGTGGCGGAAAGGGAGGGTGACAAATGATTCAGGCAACCGCAGTAAATAAGCGTTTTGATGATCTGCAGGCTGTTGAGAATCTCACACTCCATGTGAAAAAGGGATCCATCTACGGACTGCTCGGATCAAACGGCGCCGGTAAAACGACCCTCCTTAAAATACTTGCCGGCATTTATAGATATGACAGTGGAGAAGTGAAAATCGCTGACAATCCTGTGTTTGAAACACCTGAAACGAAGCAGCATGTGCTGTTTATCCCGGACCAGCCGCACTTTTTGCATCAGACTTCGCTGAATGATATGGCGGGGTTTTATAAAGAAGTGTATGCGAGATGGAACGAAAAACGGTTTCAGCAGCTGACGAAGCATTTCAGGATGAATCCTGATAAGAAGCTGACGAAAATGTCTAAAGGAATGCAGCGCCAGGCTTCATTTATTCTTACCCTCTCTGCGATGCCGGATGTGCTGATTTTAGATGAGCCGTTTGATGGACTCGATCCGGTTGTGCGTCAGCAGATGAAGAATGCGATTTTGCAGGATGTGGCGGACCGTGGACTGACGCTGATTGTGTCTTCGCATAATCTGCGTGAGATGGAGGATTTCTGTGATTACGTCGGGATCATGCATAACGGCGGACTATTATTTGAGCGGGATTTGGACGAATTAAAGACAGATATCCATAAGCTTCAGATCGCATTTAAGAAGCTGCCTGAAAAAGAGGCATTCCTGAGCGGCTTAGATGTACTGCATTACGAGAAACGCGGCAGTGTGCTGCTGATTATTGTTAAAGGACGTGAGGAAGAAATTCTTCCTTATGTTGAAAGCTTCAATCCGGCGATATTTGATTTGCTACCGTTGACGCTTGAAGAAATCTTTATTTATGAGTTGGGAGGTGTTGGCTATGAGATCCGGAATCTTATTGTGGAATAAGGGGCTGTTCAGACAGCAATTGCGAGCTGTTACGTGGATCGGCGTATTTTTATCACTTGCGCTTGTGATTATGCTGCCGCTCAGTATGTTTATCCGTGAAATGACATTCAGAAATGATCAGTTTTTCGGAGGATACACGAATTATAATGATATTTTAAATCCGCTGTTTGAATTCTCTATTCCTTTTCAACTGATGGCATTCTGCTCATTTCCAGTACTGATCGGGATCATCCTGCTGAACTTTATGACGAATAAATCAGCAACGGATTTCTTTCACAGCCTTCCTTTTAAAAGAGGAACAATCCTGACAAATGTGTATATTACAGGTGCGATCACACTCTTTGTGCCACTTGTGATTACGGGGATTCTGACGGCTGTACTTTACCCTTTCCTGATGGATCAGTTCTATACGATCCCTGATATTTTTAAATGGATCGGGCTGTCTTATCTGATTATGCTATTTATGTTTATACTGACGATTGCCATTGGTATTTTTGTTGGGAATGCGCTGCTTCACGGGGCGCTGACTTATACAGTGATTGTTGTACCGGCGCTGATTATTCTTTTGGCACTGACGAATCTGCAGTACTACGTACAGGGTCTGGCGCTGACAACTTATACGGAAACGCTGCTGACAAACGGGATTTTCTTTGGCAGACTGATTGAATTAACGCAGACGCCGTTCAGCCTGCTTGAATATCTGGTCTATACGCTGATTGCTGCTGCACTTGTCGCTTTCTCATATTTTGCTTATGCGAAGCGCCCTTCAGAAGCGACTGATCAGACGATTGTATTTTCGTTTTTCCGCTATGTTTTCCTGTATAGTCTGACACTGTTTGTGATGCTGATCTCAGGCTTTTACTTTACAGAAATCCAGCAGGGCAGCTTTATTTGGACGATTGTCGGTTACGTGCTTGGTGCATTTATTGCCTACACCATTTTACAGATGATCCTTCAGAAAACGCTGCGTCTGACGTGGCCATGGAAAGGTTTTGTTGTCTACGCAGTTGTGATTACGCTGCTGATTATTCCAGTGAATCTTGTAGCAGGCTTTTATGAAAATAAGGTGCCTGATGCCGGTGCAGTAGAATCGGTTGAGATTACAAGTCCGAATTCACGGAACAACTTCTCATATTACGAAGAAGGAACCGAAACGCCTTCGTTAACCAATCCTGAAGCAGTTGAAATGGTGACTGCGATTCACGATCAGCTCATTGATCACACTTATAACAGGCTTGCAGGTGACTGGAGTACAGTGTCCATTAACTATACGCTGGAAGATGGCAGTACTTTATCAAGAGAGTATGATGTCAACCATGATTTCTTAAAAGAAGTCACGCTTGAATTAAGAAATACTCAGGCATTTAAAGAAGCATATGACCCTGTGTATTTAGCTTCGGCAAGTGACCAGCTGAATTATATTATGTTCTATTCTAATCAGAACGGTGAGCCAATCAGAATTGCTGATGAAGAAGAGATGCAGGAATTGATCGCTGCGATGAAGGCTGATCTTGAGGTCCTTCCTTCTGAGGAATTAGCACTTGATTGGAGCCCAAAGTCTGCCGGCGAAATCCAGTTCTCGATGAATCTGCCGTATGATTACCATGCAGGCATTACAAAAGATCATGAAAATACGATTGAGTGGATGAATGAGAACGGCTACGGTGATGCCCTATTTCTTCCGGAGAACCTTGAAGAAGTAACGGTTGCAAAATCTGAAGGTGACGAATTTTTCCGGGAAGTGGATACCGTTGTATATGAAAACAGGCTTTCACCGGATGAACTGAATGTGCCGACGATTACAATCACAGATCAGGAGCAGATTGAAGAGCTATTTGATCTTGGCGATTCCAACAGCTACGGCGATTATGTGATTTTCTACCGGATCAATGACGGCTATAGCTATCTTGGTATTGATGAGTCTGAAGCACCGGAATTTATCACGAGTCAGTTCGACTAATTGAATGAAAGGGATCTGTTTTCAGGGTCCCTTCTTTATTTATGCCAAAAATAAGAAAGAGGAGTGTTTTTATGATCGAAATTAACCAGGTTAGCCATCATTTCACACTGGGGAAAAAGGGTCAGCAGTCCCACCTTGATGTGTTGAAGGATATTTCATTTCACGTGTCTGAAGGAGAAATTGTATCGATTATCGGACGGAGCGGATCAGGAAAATCCACATTATTAAATCTGATCAGTGGATTTATCCGCCCGTCTGAAGGTGAGATCATCATTTTAGATGAAAAGGTCAGCGAATTTACTGAAGAAGAATTTGCTGATTTCAGACTGAAGAATATGGGCTTTATTTTTCAAAGCTTTCAGCTGATTCCGAGTATGACAGCTTATGAGAACGTAGAGCTGCCTCTCATTTTAAAAGGAATGTCTGAGCAGGCCAGAAAGCAGATGACACTTGAGATGCTGAAGACAGTTGGACTTGAGAGCTTTAAGGACCATTATCCGAGTGAGCTTTCAGGCGGACAGCAGCAGCGTGTCAGTATTGCAAGAGCCCTCATTCTTGAGCCGCCGCTCATTTTAGCGGATGAGCCGACCGGAAGTCTCGATAGTGAAACGGAAGCGGATCTGCTGGCATTTATTAAAAAGCTGAATAAAGAGCGCGGTATCACGTTTGTGATTATCACGCATGATGATGAAGTGGCGAAAATTGGCCACCGCACGATTGAAATTGCTGATGGTGAGCTCATTCGAAGCGGGGTGTTCGTATGAAGCTGAAGGATCAGTTCCGTTTTATCAGGCAGAATATGAAGAAAAACAGAATGCGCGTATTTATGACGATTCTGGCCTCTGCAATGAGTGTGGCTTTTCTGATCGTGCTGGCTTCTGTTGCGTTCGGGCTGCATGATACAGTCATTAAAGATACGATTGAATCACCTGATGTTACGCAGATTGAAGTAGCAGGAAAAGATACAGGGAATGGCAATGCCGAGAGTCTCACTAATGAAAACATCGCTGAGATTGAAGCGCTGGATGGCGTCAATGCGGTTACCCGCCAAAAGCAGATCAGACAGGAAACACGCTATGTGACAGACGGCTATGAAATCAACACACAAACGATTCAGAGCCACTTCCCTTCTATGGAAAACGCCGGAATTGAATTAGGAGAAGGTGCAATTCCAGAAGCAAAAGATGAAGTGGCTGTCGGTTATCATTTTGCACTGAACCTGATGAAGGATGATGTTGATCCGGAAAAAGTTGAATATGGTGAAGACGGTCATCTTTTACCGGAATATCGTTTTACAGGTGATATCATCGGTCAGACTTTTGATCTTGAGTTTAAAAGAATGGAAGACGGCGAGGAGATCACTGAAACGGTGCCTGTGACGGTGACCGGCGTTCTTGAAAAACCCGGACGTGAATGGGCATGGGATCAGAAAGTTTACATTACAGATGAAAAGCTTGCTGAGATTGAAGGAATTACCGGGACATCAAAGGCAATGCTGACGGATCCCGCAAATGCTGAGGAAGACAATGGCTATGACAATGCCATTGTCTATGCAGATGACCTTGAAGCCGTTAAAAGTGTGATGACTTCTCTCGAAGAAGAAGGATACTTTGTCTATTCGATTGTCAGTGAAATGGGTCAGATCAATACGCTGTTTAATATTGCAAAAGCCGGTCTCATCTTCATTGGCACAATTGCAATCCTCATTGCTTCGATCGGCATCTTCAACACGATGACAATGGCAGTAACGGAACGCGCGCCTGACATTGGGATTATGAAGGCAATTGGTGCGAGTCCTAAAGTGATCAAGCGGATCTTCCTGCTTGAAAGCACGTATATCGGGCTTGTTGGTGCACTGATTGGGATTGCAGTCTCTTATGTGATCAGTATCGGTGTAAATATTGCTCTTCCAATGATTCTTGAAGCTGCTTTTGAGGAAGAATTGCCTGCCGGACTGCAGTTTTCATCGATTCCATTCAGCCTTGTGCTGATCGCAGTTGTCATCTGTATCGCGGTAACAATGCTGTCTGGTTTACGACCAGCGAAGCGTGCCACTGAAATTGACGTCCTAAAAGCAATGCGACGTGAAGTATAAGTATTTTAAAAAGGTGACGTTCCATGCAGGAGCGTCACCTTTTTTGAATCCATTTAAGCAGCTACTTGTCTCTCTTCCCTCACCTGCTGATTATACGTCATTCTGTGAATGTTCATCAGGATACCAAGCAGCGTCATCGTAATTAATAACGAGCTGCCGCCGTAGCTGACAAGCGGCAGTGGAATACCAGTAATCGGCATTACACCTCCTGCGGCTGCAAGGTTCATAATCGCCTGAGTTGCAATTTGAATCGTGATCCCGATCCCGAGAATCCGTCCGACTGGATAGACTGATTTCATCGCAATTGAAAAACCGATGACAAGAAATGCCCCGAATGCAAGAATCACACCGCCAGTACCAATAAAACCGAACTCTTCAGCGATAATGGCGATAATAAAGTCTGTGTGGGATTCAGGCAAATAGCCTAGCTTCATCACACTTTCCCCGAATCCCGATCCGGTAAATCCGCCATTTGCCATTGCCGTCCATGATTGAATCAGCTGATAACCAGCGCCGTCCGGATCTTCAAACGGAGCCATAAAGCTTGTCAGCCGTTCAAGTCTATATGGGCTTGTAATCGCCAAAACTGTGACTGCTAGCACGCCTCCCGCTCCAAAAACCAGCAGATAACGAATCGGCACCTGAGCAGCAATCAATAATGCAAGGTATCCTGCCGCAAGTGAAATCACCGTTCCAAGGTCAGGTTGCAGCATAATTAAAAATGCAATCATTAACACTACAATCATGGACGGTAAAATACTTTTCTTAAAATCGTGTAATTGATCTTTCTTATGTACCAGTAAAAAGCTGACGTACAAAGGAATGGCAATTTTTGCAAGCTCAGATGGCTGAATCACCAGTGGCCCGAATGAGATCCAGCGTAATGCCTGATTCCTTTCAGTCCCCACTCCCGGGATAAAGATCAGCAGCAGTGCAAAAATCGTGACACCGAGAATAATCGGCATCAGCTTTTTATAGGCTGTAAATTTAAAAGTGGATACAAAGAAAAACACACTGAGTCCGAGGATAAACCACAGACCCTGTCTTTTAGCAAAGGATGCTGCATCCCCGGTTGCCTCGAGCGCTACGAAATAACTTGCACTATAGACCATCACCAGTCCGAAAGCGCCTAATCCAATCGTAAATATTAATAATGGTAAATGAAATGAATGTAGAAGCTTCTTCATGTTTCTCTCCTCAAATACAGTGGCGTAAAGTGATTAGTGCGTATGAGCAGAAGAAAAGTTACACAACTTTTTCGAATCAGGCATTTAGACGTAAAAACAGCTCCTGATCAATTATGATCAGAAGCTGCCTGATGAAAAGCAAATTCCTGCTGTAATAAAAGTGCGATCTGTGCGGGCTTCATTGGTCTGCCAAAGTAATAGCCCTGGATTTTGGAGTCACTGAACCGTCTGATGAAATCAGCCTGTTCAGCCGTTTCAACCCCTTCAGTAATGACGTACATACCAATTCCTTCGAGTACCTGATAAAGCCCCTTTAACAGCTTGCAATCAAACTCCTCTGAAGGCACATGCTGAATAAATGATCGGTCTATTTTGACAACATTGACAGGCATATTTTTCAGATTAAATAAGGTCGAGGTCCCTACTCCAAAGTCATCAAGTGCGACTCTGACGCCCTTTTCCCGCAGCTCTTTAGCGAACTCAATAATCTCACCATCGAAAAAGAAAATATCACTTTCTGTAATCTCAATCTGCAGCTGTTCCGGTGGAAATTGGTACTGATCAAGTAACAGATCCATTTTCTCAAGGAAGCGGTTCTTGTTTCTCATCTGCATCTTGGACACATTTACAGCGACGCCGATCTGACCAAGACCACTTTCACGCCATTTCACCGACTGCTTAATACTTTCTTCAAGTACCCATTCGCCAATATCACTGATAAAGCTTCCATTTTCAGCAATCGGAATAAACACGTTAGGAGGAATCCTTCCTTTTACCGGATGATCCCATCTGATCAGCGCCTCTACACCTGTCATGCTCTCTTTAAAGCCTATATAGATCGGCTGATAATCTAAATAAAGCTCACCATTTTTCAGCGCAAATTTCAGGTCATTTTCAAGTGTCAGGGTGTTTTTGTATTCCAGATCCTCTGCAAGACTGTGGTAGTAGACGACTTGATTCTTC